>NZ_JAMYLG010000003.1:0-397756 GCF_040317865.1 Mesorhizobium sp. M1365 | reverse complement strand
TCCGCCGGCCTTGCCCTTGCTGCGGCGGGCGCATGGTCGTCATCGAGAGGTTCGAACGGTGGTGCCAGCCTCGTGCACCGCCTGCATCAAGAGCGCCGAACCGGGAGAACGCCCCATGACCCGGCATGGACCGTCTGCACACACGGCCGCGCCACGCTGGCGCCGGTCAACGGGATGTTATGTGCACGTTGCCGTGACGCCGGTCGTCACGCACACCAATCCCGTCGAAATCAACGCTACTGGCGCCGCGGCCTGGCCCGGACGCCGCTTCCACGACATGCCCACCGCGTCCTATGCGGAAGTTCGCGACAGGCGCTGGCACACCCCGAAATACAAATCTCCATAGCTCAGAGCGTGCGGCCCGCGGGTTCCTGCATGAGAGACTTTCGTACGCCTAACGGCACCCGAAACCCTTCAGCATAACGGACATCCAGATCAACTTTGCTGTTTCCTGAAAGCCGACATCACCGGTCACCATGCTGCGGGTCGCGGGCGGGTCGTGCGCTGGCTGTTGGCTCACCTCTACGCCAGATGAGAGCCGGTCTGTGCAAATAGTACGGAAAACCAGCAATCCTACTGAAGAAGCTCAGGTAAGCTTTGAAAAAGACGCCGTGCCTCCGGCCAACCCGCTTCAACAAAGAGAGCAAGGCAATCAACTAGCTTCCGTCGCCTTACTTCGTCTTCAAAAACGCTACGATAATCCGCCAGATACCATCCGATAAGCTTCACAAAAAGAGTGGCACCCATGCTTTCGTGTTCGTAGCGAGCAACTCCAGTGGTCCTTAACATCGCCTCGCTAATTAAATCAAAGCATTGTTCGGGATCGACCTCCATGAGAAAGCTTAGGACTGACAAGAGATGGTGAACTGACCCTGGAGTGCCTAGCGTCGTCAGTTTCGAGATAAACGGCGCATACTCCTTGAGGAACCTGCGTTTGGCGTCGACACCGGCAAGCTCAGGAGAGATTTCATCATGACCTACCGCATAGTAGATTTGGTCAGCAATTTCATTAAACAATTTAAGGGCAGAAACTTCTTCTGGAGTTGGCTCATTACCCGACGAAGGCCACGATTTCACCGCTGGTTCGAGAGCAGCGATTAGAATCCAGAGAAAATCTTGAGTTCTCCGGCGTAGTGTCACTTTTTCCGGGTCCTCATCATCAAAACCAATGATCAGCCCATTGCGGATATCAAATAGAGCCGACTGAAGACGCTCTTCTTGCTCTTTATAATTTTGCGTCCAATCGAACAGCAGTGCCTTAGATGTGGGGAGTTCTTTGTTAACTGCAAAAAAAACGATGAGCCCTGTCAGCGGATCGTCCCCTTTCTTTGGAAACCTCACGTCCGCAACGGGAATAGCCAACGCTTCCAACCGTTCGGGGTTTCGGCCAGCTAGTCTCGAAAGAGAGGCGATTGCCTGTTTCAAATTTGTAGCGTTCTTTTCTTTCTTCAGAAATTTTTCCGCAAGAGTCCACATCTCCTCTTCGGCTATTTGTTCGATCCAAGGAAGGACGCGAACAAGCTGAAAGCGGACAGCCGGATGAGGGTCATTTAGGAGTATATCTTGATAGCGCTCTCTAACTAATGGCCAAAACTCGGATTGAGTGGCGAGGATCGCTAATGCTTGAGCGGCTTCGATTCTTGGCGATGGTGATCCCCATGACGGAAAATCTGCGAATCTTTCCTCGGTTTCGTCCTTCAACTCGGGATCGCTGTGATGTGTCAGTTCCAGCAACCACCCGAGCGCGGCATCACGCTTCTCCGTAGGTACGAGTCCCTTAGATAAGGCAATCCCAAGTCCTTCTGCCAGCGCATCTGACATCTCCTGATCAAGCGCAGCCCCCATTGGACCAGCTTGAGCGACTGCGTCGCCAAGGGCCAAAGTTGAGTTCCACAAGAATGCTCCTCGATCCAGCGTCTCCTCTGCCTTAAAGGCATCGCGGGCGGATCGCAGATCGCTAACCAGGGCTAATAATGGTGCGACATCATGCGCCTTAACGTCTATCCCTTCCCGTTCAAGCCAATGCCGGTCAGATGCCGTCCAACCAGAGTTGAATTCGAGAGGCTTGCCGTTTTCAAATATGCTGCGACCCGTCTTGGCATCACGTAGGAATGCCCGTGCTGTTTCGGTGACGAGTTGGGACTCGCCTATCGTTTCAAATAGCGTTCCAATAATCTCAACGCGCACTTCGTCAGGCCGCGAGAACTCAGCGAAATTAAGCTGAAGCCAATCAGTCTCAGCTTGGGCACGTTCGTCTGATGACAGATGTGGGAACGTCGCAGCTATCGCGGAGATAGCGCTCCGGCGGGTATCAAGCGATTTAAGCATCGGCACACTGGCTGCCGTTTTCCAAATCTCCCTCCCAAGGATATCGGGCTTGGATGCTGCGATCTCGAAAACTGATCGCCACGCTAGACCAATGCCTGTTTCACTCAGAATCAGTTCAGGCACTTGCGTCAAAAGCGCCTGGTCGTCAGCCGTCGCTCCCCATGCACTTACCGCGCGGTAGAGCTTCGCGTAGTCGTCATGTTCCCTATCGTCTGCGTTCCACGCCCATATATGGCTGTAGTCCTGCTCGAACTCCCTCTCTACACCGGCAATCGAGACCCTTTGAACCTCCTGGCTTTCCCTGGCAGGATGTGACCTTTCGCGCTCACCTCGGATTGCGGCAGCGAAGGCACGTAAAGCGATCCGTGGATATCGCAACAGTAACTGAGGAAAATCGCTAGCGAGCGAATGTGTCGACATCGCAAAATCTTGGGCGGCATTAGACGTGAGCGAGAGTATCCAACTGCCAGACATTGAGGTGACTTGGTCTCTACTAAACTCTCCTCCACGAAAAACTCGATAAAAAAGCTGAACAACAAACTCTTCGTCATGCTCCGCGAGACTCAGACTTTCGCGCGCCAGCCACGGCACCTCGATAAAGCCAAGTTTTGAAAACCGCGGCTGCGAGAATATCTGATCCAACCTCTTCCGCGAGGCACCTGGGTCTGTTCCTATGGTCTTCGCGACGAACGGCACAACGTGTGATGCAAGCCATCGGATACGGCTCTCATCTGTCGACATGGCGTCGAACAGCACACGAGACGCCTTACCCAAGGACCTCAGCGCTTCGGGGCTCGGGTTGTCTTCGATCAGCATTCCAATCAATGCTCGAAAACTACCGAGCTGTTCGGGATTGGGATCACCAAGCGCCTCTAAAAGTGTAGCCCAAGCATCCACCGCTATCGGCTGCTTGAGCTGCGACTTCGTCATCAGCGAGCCGACGATGTGCTGAAATGCCCGATTCTTTGACGGATCGACTTTCGTGAGGGCATCCGCCAATGGCGTGAGGTCGTCGCCATTGTGAACCGACTCGACGGGCAGGCGGGCGACTTCGATACGAACGATTGGATCGATAGCATCATCGCCAATTAGCGATACGACAAAAGACCAATATTCCTCCGCGCTAAATGTAGCCTTCAGAGCTTCAAGCCAGTACCCTAGCGATGGAGTGACTAGGAGGCCTGCGCCGCTCGCCCGGCTCAAAAATTCTAATGCCGCTACGCGGTCTGGCAACAAGATCAATCGCGCGACGGCATAGTCGAATAGGACGTGATGCCGGAAGCCGATGCGGCGTGTCTGCTCTGTAACTAAAACGCCAACACGTTGAAGATCGTCAACAGCTTTCGCCGCTGTATCAGGAACGTCTGTTTCTGGGAGATCGATCGACCGAGCGGTGAGCATGCGCGTCACTACGGTCTTTAGACTTGTGACGGCCGGAAGGCCAAACTCGCTGATCCGTTCATCCCAATATCGCTCCAGCAGTTCTCCTCGCGTCGCTACCGAAGACAATGTACTTGCGGCCACACCGCTGTGCAGCAGGTCGCCAAGGAGGGCAAGATTGAAAGGGTTGCGGGCCAGGCCTTCCATCTTTGGTCCGCCTGCCTCGATCGCAGACGCAAGGATTGGCGATTTGACAGCGACATCCGCCTTTTCAACATCCGAAAGGAGTCCAATATGGATGTGTCGGACGGCGGAAAAATTCGGATCGGCATAAGCCGCTTGTGGAGCAGTTCCAGCGAAAAGCCGTCGCCACTCCCTGCCAAGACGGAGATCGAATGTTCTGACCGATGCAATGACATGCCAACCCGGAAGGGTGGACACTTCTTCCACGAGACGTTTGTAGGTGGCTTCGGCCAATCCTCCGCGTGCGGCATCAAGTGCGTCAAGCACGAGATATGCCGGTCTGTCGCCGGGCATCTGAGCGAGTACATCGATCAGCGAGTGTTGAAGGCCAATATCAATCCGCAGGGCGTCGGCCGAAATAGATACTGCCTCTACTGTAAGGACAACAACGGTAGCTTCCTTCGCAAGCTCTTGCGCTACTTCGCGAACGATGGCTGACTTGCCTGAACCCGGTTCACCGGTGATGGCGAGTAAGCCTCCCCGCGCCGCCTGGACGGTCAGTGCCGTCACGGGTCTAGCAATGGTGAAGTGACCCTCCGGGCTCGTTATTTGTGTGAAACGCTCGAGACGCCCCATGACGCCTGCGCTATAGGTGTTCAAGCGCTGTACATCGTCGCGATAGCTTGGCGGCTCGACCAGGCGAGCTTTGCCAGCTAGCGCCAGACGGATCGCTGCTGCATCTCCGCCCGTTCCGTTACCGGACGCAGTCGCGGCCCACGAAATTAGTGCCTCAAGCAGGGCGGCTTCATCCCCTACAACTGCTACAACATCGCGCAATCCATCTTCGACAGTCTGACGTTGCCCGTCACCCACGACGACTACAGAACAACACGCCAAAATAGACTGTCGTTCGGCGGGTTTGATCCCGATACCGGCGTGAGTGTTCCATGCGGCATCGATCAGCCCAGAGAAGGTCCTTAGCGCTGAGCCCAGGCTATTTGGCATGGCGGTTGCGGCGCCGGTACGGTTCCGATCGAGTGCTTCGCGTAGATTGTTCGCAACCGTAGCTGCGGTCGTCGACCCAACGGCGAGAACCAAGCGATCACGCGACGGATCAAAATCCCTACGCACTCCGCCGTCGATTATGCCATCGCGAAACTGTCGCACGAATTGGTCGGCGGCTGACGCCAGCTCACTCCCAGGATTTGATGACAGGCTAATCGTGCGTTTGGCCTGTACATAAATCTCGCCACGATCAGTCTCGATTAAAAGATCATCCACGGCCGTGGGCGTCTCAAATCGAATAGTACGTGGCACTCCAGGAAGCCCACCTGCCATACGTGAGACCGGGCGTTCGGCCAGCAGCAGCCCAGCCACGTACGCACCCACCTCGGCCTGAAAAACCACCCCTCCGGACGTGCCCCGCCCGCTCATCGTACAAGCCCCTGTGCCAAGAATTTTTCCATGAGAACAAAAGTAGAATATGGGGCACTGACGAGCAATCGACATCCGAAACTTGTCCCCAATGTTAGTAAAATGGTTCTCTGGATATCCCGTCAGGCAACTTTGGGCGGTAGCCGGGTAAATCCGGCGTTAGTTCAAGCGGGTGGGGTCGCGCCTAACAGTAGGGTATCTGGGACGTCTGCGACGAGACGCGGTCATTGATCCAAGGCTGCCGTGCTCATCCGACTTATCTGCACCATCCAGATGTGCTAAGCTTGGCTGTGATTCCACGCCGGAGATGAGGTCGGCGGGCGAATGTCGGCTCTCCGGTGCAGTCAGCCCGGACCGGACCATCCGCTTCCGGCCAAAGGCTGCCAGTCAGCAGCGCATTTTCCAGCCAAGTGGAAGAATGCGGCTAAGACAAACAGATAGAGCGGGATGCCCAGTTCAATTTGAATATATCCCGCTCTAGTCGGGGCGGCGATAGGCCTGCACTTCGCCCGGCTCGCTCAGGCTCTGCAGGGTGCCGGGTGCGGCGCCGCCGATCCAGCCCAGCACCGAGCGGGCGAGTTCGGCGCCGGCCAGCCGGAAGTTCTCGTTGACGACCAGCAATTCGCTGCGAAACAGGTGCAGAAGCTCCGACGATTGTTTGGACACCACATCGACATCGCGGCCAAGCTTGAGGCCGGCGTCTTCGATGCCGGCGACGATGGCGAGCGTCGCGGCGGCGGCGCTGCTGATGAAACCGTCCGGGCGGCTTTCGCGGCGCATCAGCTGCGCGGTCCGCATTCTGATCTGCTCGATCGAATGATCGATCGAAACAGTGTTGAACGGAATCTCGCTGGCGCCGACCTCGCTCAGAGCATCGGCAAAGCCGGCGAGCGTGTGGCCGTGATAGGTCAGCTCGACCGGCGGCGCCAACAGAGCCAGGCGGCGGCGGCCGAGGCCGGCCAGATGGCGCACTGCCTCGGCTGCGAAAGCGTAATTGTCGAAATCATGGTAGGGATGGATCAGCCCCATATCGGTGCGGCCATGCGTGGCAAAGGGGATGCCGCGCTCCAGCATATAACGGGCCCTCGGATCGTTCGGCTGCGTGCGCGAAATGATGACGCCGTCGGCTGAACCGGTTTCCACGAGGTAGCGGATCGGGTCGAGCGGATCCTGCGAGCGCGAGTAGGGTGTCACGATCAAATGGTAGGGTGTGTCGGCAATGACTTCGGAAACGCCGTAGATGATATCCGAGACAAAGCTCATGATTTCGTGCTCGGTGTTGAGCACCAGGCTGATGACATTGGTCTTGCCGGTGCGCAGGCGGACGCCGGCACGGTTGGGCCGATAACCGATCTGCTTGGCGACAAGCTGGACGCGCCGCCTGGTCTCGGCGCCGATCTCGGGCGCATCCTTCAGCGCGCGCGACACGGTGGTGACGCCCAGCCCGGTCATGAAGGCGAGCGTCTTCAGTGTCGGCCGGCCCCGGCCCGACGCTTCGTCGGCCTTCTCTTTTTGATGCCTGTTCATTCATCCCGCCCCGTCAGGCGCATAGCAGTTGCCGGGCAGGCCGGCAATCGGCGGGCCGCGGGTACGCCGCGGGCCTTCACCGAATGAGACCGCTATATACTGAAACGTTACAGATTGTCACTGCCGTGGCGATATCACTGGTGACAGGCGCAAAACGAGTGGCACTCCGGTCGGCGCAAAAAAGAGCGACAGAAGGAGCTTTTCCGGTTTTCTGGCGTCGCAGCATTGCATTTTGCAGTGCAACCCCTCTTGTTGCGATGCGGTAGGCCGGCGAGTCGCGCGATTTTATTCGCGCTTCGAAAAAACTTGATGCCACCTTCGCCTGAGGGGTTGCGCGCCTCAAGCAATTGCCGTATCGAAAATCTGTAACGTTTCAGATTCTGGGAGGAACGAAATGCGATACCAACTCATGACTGCTGCGCTGGCTGCGACGGTCGCGCTGCAATTTGCCGGCCCGGCGGCCGCGACGGATCTGGAAGTCACCCATTGGTGGACCTCCGGCGGCGAGGCGGCAGCGGTCGCCGAACTCGCCAAGGCTTTCGACGCAACCGGCAATCACTGGGTTGACGGCGCCATCGCCGGCTCCGGCGGCACGGCGCGGCCGATCATGATCAGCCGCATCACCGGCGGCGACCCGATGGGCGCGACCCAGTTCAATCACGGCCGGCAGGCGGAAGAATTGGTGCAGGCCGGGCTGATGCGCGACCTCACCGATCTCGCCACCAAGGAAAAGTGGACGGAAATCGTGCAGCCGAAGAGCCTGCTCGACGGCTGTACCCTCGACGGCAAGATCTATTGCGTGCCCGTCAATATCCACTCCTGGCAGTGGCTGTGGCTGTCGAATGCGGCCTTCAAAAAGGCCGGCGTGCCGGTGCCGAAGAACTGGAATGAATATGTCGCTGCGGCGCCCGCGCTTGAAAAGGCAGGCATCCAGCCGCTAGCGGTCGGCGGCCAGCCCTGGCAGGCCTCCGGCGCTTTCGACGTGCTGCTCGCGGCGGTCGGCGGCACCGACGCCTTCCTCAAGGTCTACAAGGACAAGGACGCGGAATTCGCCGCCGGGCCCGAGGTCGCCAAGGTCTTCAAGGCCGCGGACGATGCCCGCAAGATGGCCAAGAACACCAATGTGCAGGACTGGAACCAAGCCACCAATCTGGTCATCACCGGCAAGGCGGGCGGCCAGATCATGGGTGACTGGGCGCAGGGCGAGTTCCAGGTTGCCGGTCAGGTCGCCGGCAAGGACTATACTTGCCTTCCGGGCCTCGGTCTCAACGAGATGATCGCCACCGGCGGCGACGCTTTCTACTTCCCGCTGCTGAAGGATCCCGAAAAATCGAAGGCACAGGAAGTGCTGGCCCACACGCTGCTCGATCCCAAGACGCAGGTCGCCTTCAATCTCAAGAAAGGTTCGCTGCCGGTACGCGGCGACGTCGACCTCAAGGCGGCGAACGACTGCATGAAGAAGGGGCTCGAAATTCTCGCCAAGGGCAATATCATGCCCTGGACCGACCAGCTGCTTTCGCAGGATACCCAGAAGCAGAAGGAGGATCTTTTCTCCGAGTTCTTCGCCAAGCAGGACATGACCGTGGAAGATGCGCAGAAGCGCTTCGCCGCCATTGTCGGTTCGGCCGATTGAGCGATCGACCGACCGCCTCACTCCCGCCCCTGCAAACGCAGGGTCGGGAGCTCGGGTCAAGGCCTCTTGACCCTCCGGCCCTTACCCGATCCAAAGCGGCTGTGCAGATGAGCAAGAGCGAACGCCCTAGCCAACTCTTTCGCAACCTCAATGCGAAGATCGCCTCGATCCCAATGATCCTCACAGCGCTGGTGATCTTTGTCGGCGGCAGCGCGTGGACGGTGCTTTATTCCTTCACCAGTTCGAAGCTCCTGCCACGGCTGAATTTCGTCGGGCTCGACCAGTACTACCGGCTGTGGTCGGTGCCGCGCTGGCTGGTCTCGATCGAGAACCTGCTGATCTACGGCGTGCTGTCGCTGCTGTTCTCGCTGGTGATCGGCTTCCTGCTTGCCGCCCTGCTCGACCAGAAGATCCGGTTCGAGGACACGTTCCGGACCATTTTCCTCTATCCCTTCGCCCTCTCCTTCATCGTCACCGGTCTCGTCTGGCAGTGGTTGCTCAACCCCGAGTTCGGTGTCCAGGGAGTGGTGCGCAGCCTCGGCTGGACGAGCTTCAGCTTCAATCCGCTCTATGATTCCAGCATCGTCATCTACGGCATATTGATCGCCGCTCTCTGGCAGGGCACCGGGCTCATCATGTGCCTGATGCTGGCCGGCCTGCGCGGGATCGACGAGGATATCTGGAAGGCAGCGCGGGTCGACGGGATACCGACCTGGAAGACCTATCTGTTCATCATCATACCGATGATGCGGCCGGTCTTCATCACCACGCTGGTCATCATCGCTGCCGGTATCGTCAAGATCTATGACCTGGTTGTCGCCCAGACCAGCGGCGGGCCCGGCATCGCCTCCGAAGTCCCGGCCAAATATGTCTATGACTACATGTTCTTCGCCCAGAACCTCGGTCAGGGGTTCGCCGCCTCGACCATGATGCTGCTGTCGGTGATCATCGTCATCGTGCCGTGGGCCTATCTCGAGTTTGGAGGCAAGAAGCGTGTCTGACCATACCGTTTCCTTGCCGGCCGGCCCCGGCACGCTCGAAGCGTACGGGCCGAGCGGGCCGAAGCCGCGGCATATGTTCTCGCGCCGCAACATCTTCCTCTACGGCACGCTCATCGTGGTGGCGCTCTACTATCTTTTGCCGCTCTATGTGATGGTGGTGACGTCGCTCAAAGGCATGCCCGAGATACGCCTCGGCAACATCTTCTCGCCGCCGATGGAGATCACCTTCGAGCCATGGGTCAAGGCCTGGTCGAGCGCCTGCACCGGGCTCAACTGCGACGGGCTGTCGCGTGGCTTCTGGAATTCGGTGCGCATCACGATCCCGTCGGTGATCCTGTCGATCGCGCTCGCCTCGGTGAACGGCTATGCGCTTGCCAACTGGCGCTTCAAAGGTGCCGACACCTTCTTCATCATCCTGATCGTCGGCGCCTTCATCCCCTATCAGGTGATGATCTATCCGATCGTCATCATCCTGCGCGAAGTCGGCCTCTACGGCAGCCTCAGCGGCCTGGTGATCGTCCATTCCATCTTCGGCATGCCGATCCTCACACTGTTGTTCCGCAACTACTTTACCTCCATGCCGGAGGAGCTGTTCCGGGCAGCGCGTGTCGACGGCGCCGGCTTCTGGGGCATTTATTTCCGCATCATGCTGCCGATGTCGCTGCCGATCTTCGTCGTCGCCATCATCCTGCAGGTGACCGGCATCTGGAACGACTTCCTGTTCGGCGTCGTCTACACCCGCCCCGACACCTATCCGATGACGGTGCAGCTCAACAACATCGTCAACTCGGTGCAAGGCGTGAAGGAATATAACGTCAACATGGCAGCCACCATCCTGACCGGCCTGGTGCCGCTGATCGTCTATTTCCTGTCCGGAAAATTGTTTGTGCGCGGCATCGCCGCCGGCGCGGTGAAAGGATGATGGCGATGAACGCAAACGGCAGCATTGCGGCAAACGGCACCAGCGTCTCGATCCAGAACCTGTCGCTGAATTTCGGTGCGATATCGGTGCTGCAGACGCTCAACCTCGATGTTGCCGAAGGCGAATTCATCGTGCTGCTCGGCCCGTCCGGCTGCGGCAAGTCGACCTTGCTCAACTGTATTGCCGGGCTGCTCGACGTTTCCGAAGGCCGCATCTTCATCAAGGGCAAGAACGTCACCTGGGAAGAGCCCAAGGATCGCGGCATCGGCATGGTGTTCCAGTCCTACGCGCTCTATCCGCAGATGACGGTGGAGAAGAACCTGTCGTTCGGGCTGCGCGTTGCCGGCCTCGCCAAGGACGAGATCGCCAAGCGCATCGCCCGGGCCGCCGAGATCCTGCAGATCGAACCGCTTTTGCATCGCAAGCCGGCGGCGCTGTCCGGCGGCCAGCGCCAGCGCGTGGCGATCGGGCGCGCACTTGTGCGGGACGTCGATGTCTTTCTGTTCGACGAGCCGCTCTCCAATCTCGACGCCAAGCTGCGCGCGGAATTGCGCGTCGAAATCAAGCTGCTGCACCGCAAGCTCGAGAACACCATGATCTACGTCACCCACGACCAGATCGAGGCGATGACGCTGGCCGACCGTATCGCGGTGATGAAGGGCGGCGTCATCCAGCAGCTCGATGCGCCGCAGACCATCTATAACCGGCCGGTCAACCGGTTTGTCGCCGGCTTCCTCGGCTCGCCGGCAATGAACTTCCTCGACGGCAGACTGGAGCAGGCGGCAGGCGACTGGCACTTCGTCGCCGAGGATGTGCGGATACCGCTTGCCACCTATGCTTTCGAGAAGGACCCGGTGCCAGGGCCGGCCGTGTTCGGCATCCGCCCCGAGCACGTGGCGTTCAACAGCGGCACGGGATGGCCGTTCGCAGCCACGGCAAATGTCGAGGTCGTCGAGCCCATGGGTTCCGACACGCTGGTCTGGCTGAAGCTCGCCGGCCAGAATTTCACGGTGCGGGTGACGGCCGAGCGCACGCCAAACAACGCCGAGGCGGTCGGCATCGGTTTTGACCCGATGCGCGCCTCGCTTTTCGACGCCGCCACAGGTAACCGTCTCTAGAGCATGATTTAGCCTCCCAAGACTCTCCCACTCCCCAAGACTCTTCCACTCCCGCAAGACTCATCCCCCCAAAACTAACCATCCACAAGAAAACGGACAGAGACGATGAACTGGTCATTCCAACTTTACAGCGCCCGCAATTTCCAGCCCTGGGAGGGCGTGCTCAAGATGCTGGGGGAGCTTGGTTACAGCCAAGTCGAAGGGTTCGGCGGCGTCTATGACGATCCCAAGGCGTTCCGTGCCGAGCTCGACAAGAACGGGCTCGCCATGCCGACCGGGCATTTCTCGATCGACGCGCTCGAGAAGGATTTCGACGGCGTGCGCAGGACGGCCGACGCGCTCGGCATCACGCTGCTCATCTGCCCGTTCCTGAATGCCGAGTTCAGGCCGGCCGACACAGCCGGCTGGCGCGGCTTCGGCGAACGCCTGGCCAAGGTCGGCGAGACGGCCAGGAAGGCCGGCTATGGTTTTGCCTGGCACAACCATGATTTCGAGTTCAAGGCGCTCGCCGACGGCTCGGTGCCGCAGGACCATATCCTGTCCTCCGCGCCCGACATCGGCTGGGAGATGGACGTCGCCTGGGTAGTGCGCGGCGGCGTCGATCCGCTGCCCTGGATCGAGAAGCACGGCAAGCGCATCGTCGCCGTCCATGTCAAGGACCTGGCCAAGCCGGGCGAGGGCCTCGACGAGGACGGCTGGTCCGACGTCGGCCACGGCACCATCGACTGGCCCGGCCAGATCAAGGCGCTACGCGCCAAAAGCGCCGCGAAATACTACGTCATGGAACAGGACAATCCCAATGATATCGAGCGCTTCGCCCGCCGCTCGATCGCAGCCGCCAAGACCTATTAGGAGCACACCAGCATGGCAACAAAACTTGGCATCGGCGTCATCGGCTGCGGCAACATCTCGAAGGCGTATTTCTCGCTGGCACCGCTGTTTCGCGGCATCGAGATGCGCGCCTGCGCCGACATCAACATGGAAGCGGCGAAAGCGCGGGCAAAAGAGTTCAAGCTGCGCGCCGAGACCGTCGAGGGGCTGCTCAAGGCCGACGATATCGACATCATCGTCAACCTGACCATTCCGGCGGTGCATTACGAGGTTTCGAAGCAGATCCTCGACGCCGGCAAGCACGTCTATTCGGAGAAGCCCTTCGTGCTGTCGGTCAAGGAAGGGCTCGACCTGAAAAAACGGGCGGAAAGCAAGGGGCTGCGCATCGGTTCGGCGCCCGACACCTTCCTCGGCGGCGCGCACCAGCTTGTCCGCGACCTGATCGACACCGGCAGGCTCGGCAGGATCACCAGCGGCACCTGTCATGTGATGAGCCATGGCATGGAGCACTGGCACCCCAATCCGGACTTCTTCTTCCAGCCGGGCGCCGGGCCGGTGCTCGACATCGGACCCTATTACATCACCAACCTGATCCAGCTGATCGGGCCGGTGAAGCGGGTTGCGGCTTTTGCTTCGATCCCGATGACGGAACGCATCATCAGCTCGAAGCCGCGCGCCGGCGAAAAGATCCCGGTCTCCACGCCAACGACGATCCACGGCGTGCTGGAATTCGAGAACGGCGCCGTGGTGACGCTCAACACCAGCTGGGATGTCTGGAGCCACGGCCACGCGCCCATGGAGCTCTATGGCGAGGCGGGCACGGTGTTCGTGCCGGATCCGAATTTCTTCGGCGGCGACGTGCGTTTCACCGAGGCCGCCAAGCCGGTGAAGAAGCTGCCGAAATGGCCGCATCCGTTCGGCGTGCCCAACGAGATGCATTCGCAAGGCATGATGGCCAACTACCGCACCGCCGGTTTGGCCGACATGGCGATCGCGATCAGGGAAGGTCGGCCGCACCGCTGCTCGATGGAACTGGCGCTGCATGCCGTCGACGTCATGACCGGACTGTTGCGTTCGGGCGAGACCGGAAAGTTCGTCGCCATGCAGACCAGCTGCGAGCGGCCCGCGGCACTCGGCGTCAAGGCGGCGAAGGAGCTGCTGGCGAAGAAGAAAACCAAGTAGGCGGCGCGCCTCCCAAGCACCGCAAAAAGCCTCTCCCCGTTTGCGCGGGGAGAGGCTAAGGGTGGCAAGCTCGACTGCCCCACCGTCGCGGCGGCAGCCGTCGGGCTCGTTTCGATTTGAGGATTTCCCATGCCGTATGTCCCCGCCGAAAACCGCTACGAAAAGATGGTCTACAATCGCTGCGGGCGGTCCGGCCTGAAGCTGCCGGCGATCTCGCTTGGGCTGTGGCACAATTTCGGCGACGACACGCCGCATAGAACCAAGCAGGCGATCGCGCGCAGGGCGTTCGATCTCGGCATCACGCATTTCGATCTCGCCAACAATTACGGCCCGCCGCCCGGCTCGGCGGAGCGGGCGTTTGGTGAGATCCTGCGGACGGACTTTGCCGGTTATCGCGACGAGCTGATCATTTCGACCAAGGCCGGCTACGAAATGTGGGCAGGGCCTTATGGCGAGTGGGGCGGCCGCAAATATGTGCTGGCCAGCCTCGACCAGAGCCTGAAGCGGATGGGGCTCGACTATGTCGACATCTTCTATTCGCACCGCTTCGACCCCGACACCCCGCTGGAGGAAACGATGGGCGCGCTCGATCACGCGGTGCGCTCGGGCAAGGCGCTCTATGCCGGCATTTCCTCCTATAATTCGCAGCGCACCCGCGAGGCCGCCGACATATTGAAGCAGCTCGGCACGCCTTGCGTGATCCATCAGCCGAGCTATTCGATGCTCAACCGTTGGGTCGAGGATGATGGCCTGCTCGATACGCTGGAGGGGCTTGGTGTCGGCTCGATCGTGTTCTCGCCGCTGGCGCAAGGCATGCTGACCGACAAATATCTCGGCGGCATCCCCGATGGCAGCCGCGCCAGCCAGGGCAAGTCGCTGCGCCCGGCATTCATCAACGACAAGTCGATCGCCAATATCGAGGCGCTGAACGTCATCGCCCGTCGCCGCGGCCAGACGCTGGCGCAGATGGCGCTGGCCTGGGTGCTGCGCAGAGGCAGGGTGACGTCGGCGCTGATCGGCGCCAGCCGGCCGGAACAGGTCGAGGATTGCGTCGGCGCGCTGAAGGCGCTCGACTTCAGCGATGCCGAGCTCGCCGAGATCGACAGCTTTGCCCGCGAGTCGGACATCAATCTCTGGGCGGCATCGGCCGAGCGCAAGGGGCCGCCGAGGAAGTAGGCGACGACGGTCTGCGGTCCGGTTTCATCGAAAAGACGCGGCAGCGCGAACTGGTAGCTGTCTTCGACACGGTGGCCAGCGGCTAACTTTCGGCTGCCTTGAGGTTCCGCGCGGCTTGCTCGAGCGTCGCCCTGTCGTTGCCCAGCCTATCGATCAGCTCTTGCGCCTGATCACCGGTTATCCCGGTGCGCATCGCCAGTGCCTCGACCGTCAGAACGTCGGAGCTGGCGATCGTTCCCGCCGGACCGTCCGCGTCGTCGAGGCCAAGCTCTTGCTTCGCCTGCTGCCAATGACGCTCATGCGCGCCATCCGGGCGGCCCTCGCGTACCCAGATTTCATAGGCTCGCTGCCGAATCTTTTCATGCCGATCGTCGTCCATGGCGGTTCCTCCCTTGTGGCGTTTTCACCAACGCGGGGAGCGCCGGAACGATCCGATGTTGATGCCGAATTCGCAGACATGCCGGACAAAAGCCGGTTTCTCACCGAACAAACACCGGACATACGCGTTTTGCGGAGGAACCTGCACAGTGGGCCGGCCGTTGAGCCGAGCCTGAGCAAAGGAGATTACAATGGCCGACGAACCAAACGAATCCGCAGCACCGAAGATGACTCAACGTGAAGCTCAGGAAGCCCTGGAGAAGCAGGTCGCGCAGCTGAGGCGCGAGATCAGCAAGATCAACCGAACCTTGGCGGAACGCGCGGAAGAGGCGATCGAGGACGCCGGCGATTGGTATGGCAACGCTGCCGAGCGCGCCTCTCGGACAGCACAAGCCCTGCGCAACAGGGCGCAGACGGTGTCGGGGGTGGTCCAGGAGAATCCCGGCACAATATCGTCGGCATTCATCCTCGGAGCGGCCGTAGGAGCGCTACTCGGCCTCACCCTGGCCGCCACAGATCAGCGCCGCGATCGCTGGTTCTAGTCCCGACCCCAGGTTTTTGGGACAGAACCGGGTTTTGGGACAGAAACAGAGGGATTGCTCCCGCTGTTCATTGGTTCAGCAATGACACCGGTCAGCGCGTGGCGGGCTTCTGCGCCGTGCCGAGGGCTTTGGGCGCTGCGGGCGCCGCCGTCTTCATCTTCTCCTCGATCCAGCCGGTGTAATTGGCCAGCCGCGTGTAGATGCCGTAGGCGTTCTTGTGGCCGCACGCGGTACCGCCGTCGGCCGGACCTTCGCCCCAGCTGACGACGCCGACCTGCACCGGACCATCGGCGCCGGTCATGAACAGCGGTCCGCCGCTGTCGCCATTGCAGGCGTCGCGCTCGCCGCTGGCCGTGCCGGCGCAGATCATGTTGCCGGTCAGCGGATCGGCCATATCGGCCGCAATCGCGTTGGCGGCCGCCTCGATGCCCCTTTCCGAATAACGCATGCGGCGGGCGAGTTCGCCGAGCGCTGCCTTCAAATCATGCGCATAAATCGCCTTGATGCCGCTGTTGCAGGTTGCGTTCGGCTGGAGGTCCAGGTCGGCGACCATCAGTGCGGTGGGAAACGTTCCGTCCTGCATCTTGCCCCAGCCGGTGACCGTCGTCTTGCCGGCGTCTGGTGTCGGCTCACGGGCAATTTTGATGGTCGGGGCATCGGCCGGCGCGGCCAGCCGGATCAAGCCGAGATCGTTGTCCAGCGTCTGCTCGCTGTAGCCCTCGTTGACGATGATCTCCACCGCCTTGTAGCGCTTGCCCTCGCTCAGATCGGTGGCGCCGGTGAGCACGGTGACCACATCAGGCGAAATCGGCTCGCCGTCGTCATTGAGGCAGTGCGCCGCCGTCAGCACCCATTGCGGCGCGATCAGGCTGCCGCCGCAGAACTGCGCATTCGCCTGCGACGCCGGGCTTTTGTCCAGTTTGCCGGTGGTCAGCAATGCCACCTGGAACGGGTAAGCGCCCTTCTCGGCCTCTTTGCCGCCGTAGACGCGATCGGCGCCGTCGGGGTTCTCCGCCCTGGCCTTGGCCCTGGCCTCGGCCACGCGTTTCATCGGCGAGATCGCCGCCTCCGGCCGAGCGGCCGCGTCCGTGGCATGAACGGATTTGACGGCCGGCAAGGCCGCCGCGATGCCGAGCAGCGCGGCGGCGGCAATCGGTCTGAACCTATGGATGATCTTCACCTCGAACCCCCTGAGACGATGTTCCCGACAGGTCAGTCGCCGACGCATGGTCCACTAAAATGGAGCCGGCCGGTGAGATCATGCTCCACGGCGAAGCACGATCCGTCACAAAGCCGAGCACCATTTCTGCTAGTCGTGCTGTCGAGCCAACCCGCCCAAAATCCTATAGCCCCCCACGGGCTATGTGGAAGCAATTTGTCGTTGCCAATGTTGGATTATTTTAGGCAGTATACCGTTGCAGGCATTTTTGGCGGGGACCTAAACTGGCTGCACTGAATAATGGCCCGGTAAAGGCACCGGTAACCAATTTCATTTTTTTGCGCCACCACGATCTCGACAATATTTCTGTATCTTGATCCAGTCCTTGCTGACTTTTGGGAGAGTCTCACCATGACAAAACTGACACATAGCATTATTGCGTCCGCGTTGCTTTCCACCGCAATGTGGGCGGTTCCTGCCTTGGCTGCCGATCCAGGTTCCGCCAATGCCGGCAACGGCGAAAGCATGCGGGATTTAACATCGGGCGATTACAAGCCCGGCCGGGCGAAACCAATCGCCCCGCCGAAACTGACCGACGACGAGGCCAACCGCGCCGCGCCGCTCACCGACGAAGCAACGGCCGTCAAATCCTATGGCATCGTCGGCCGCTCCGCCGATGGCAAGGACATCAAGATTGACCCGAACGAGACGCTGAAGGACCTTGTCATCAAGGACATGAACGCGCCCGCCGACGGGCAGAAGTCCGACAATTCCGGACTGAGCGGAGGCGAAGAGGCTGGCCGTCAGGTGTTCGGCACGGACGACCGCGAGCAGATCAAGAATACCAAAACCTACCCATTCACCGCGATCGGCTATCTCGAAGGCAAATCGAAGAGCGGCAGCTATGGCAGCTGCTCGGCGACGCTGATCGGCCCGCGCACGGTGCTCACCGCGGCGCACTGCCTCTACAGCCACGAGGACAAGGCCTGGCTCGACGATATCCTGTTCGTGCCGGCTCTCAACGGCAAGACTGCCGACGACGCGCCGTTCGGCGCCTTCACCTATGAAAGCGCTTATGTCATCCAGGGCTTCATCGACAATTACCAGGGCTTTTACGGCTCGGTCGTGCCGTGGGATCTCGGCATCGTCACCCTGAAGCAGGATGTCGGCACCAACCTCGGCTGGCTCGGCTATGCCAATTATGACGACCTCGGCGATTTCACCGCCAACATCATCGGCTATCCCGGCGACAAGCCGATGGGCACGATGTGGAAGGCGACCTGCGAAGTGCACGCCGAAAACATCGCCACCGAGTATTTCCAGTACGACTGCGACACCTATCCCGGGTCGAGCGGCAGCTCGGTCTATGCCTATGACAATGGCTCCAAGCAGCGCGTCATCACCGGCGTGAACGTGGCCGAGAGCCCGGATGCCAATACCGCCGTGCGTCTGAACGCCATCAACGTCCAGTGGATCAACAGCCTGTACAAATAGGCCTGCAGAGTTTCCGCCTCGGTGAACCGGCCTTGCGCTCCTTGTCGATATAGCCGGCAAAATAGCTCCAGAAGGAAGCGGCATAGTCGCGGAAATAGGAGTCGGCGACGTCGCGCGAGCACAGCCTGCCTTCGACGCAGAAGGAAAGGCGGTTGAGGAAATAGACGACGCGGTCGAAATTGTCGCTGAAGTCGGCAAGCGGCATGTCGCCGCCGGTAGCGCTCATCGCTTCGATGCCGATGCGCTGTCTGAACACCTGTTCCTCGGTCGGCGTCGGATTGGCACTGAGCAGATTGCCGTATTTGGCGTTGAGCGCCGCCAGGCGTTGCTTGAGGGCCCGTTGCGCCTGCTGGTAATCCTTGCTTTCCCAGAGCTCGACCAGCGACATCGTCTGCTCGACGCGCTTCTGCTCCTGGTTCGCCAGGAACTGGTAGACCGAAAAGATCAAGGTGAAGATGATCGCCAGGCGCACCAGCAATCCGGACCAGGCATAGACGAGCATGCGCCAGTCGCGATCGGTGAATGGGTTCGCCTCCTTCTTGGCCTCGTGATTGCTCACCCACGGCAGGCCTTCGACGGTTTCCGGCAGCGACACCGGCTTCTTTTGCGGTACCGGCGCCGTCACTGCCTGCTGCGTTGCGTTGCCCCCCGCTTTCGTCATCCGCAGCTGTCCAGTTCTATGGTGGCGGACGGGTCGAGCACGATGCCCGGCGTCTCCAGCTTCTTCTTCAGGCAATCCAGCTGCGTGCGCGAAACGATGAACTGCACGTCAGGCTCCACCTGCGCCTTGCCCGGCGACGGCAACGGCTCGACCACGCCGCGCGACGCGCAGCTGCTGAGATCGACGACAACGGCGGTGTTGCCGGTTTTGGCGATCCGGTCGTACTGGTCGAGAAAGCAGCTCGCCAGTTCGGAGTTGATGACGACCTCCTTGGCGCAGAGGCCGCAAGCCTCGTCCGCCGAAGCATTGGCGGCCAGCAACAGCCCGGCGACAAGGCCGGCGGTTGTTGCGCGCCACGAAAATACGATCCTGTTCACGAACGCCCTCACCCGTTCCGTTCGGCCGCCGACAGCGGTGGTCGAAGAATGTTCATTATCAGCCGATTAGGCAAGAGGCCCGGCCGGGCACCTGACCGCGCCTCAGGCGCGCGGCACCGTCTCCATCGGAAAAATCATCACGGCGCCCTTCGACCCCTTGTCGTCGGTCAGCCGCATGGCCGACCGCGTCGCCGGGGCCATGCCGATATCGGCCAGCATGTCGGCGAAGCTTGGCTGTCCCAGTCCCCGCGTTACCGAGACAACGCCCTCTTGCGCCAGGAAGCTCAGATCCTGCTTCTCGCTCTGCGGCGGCGCCTCGGTCAAGACGGCGATCATCCGCTCCATGCCGAAGCTGGTGTCGGTGAATTTGAACAGGCCTTCCTCGAGCACGGCGCCTTCGGTCAGGCGCTCGGCAAGAAAATGCTGGATGGAATAGTCGGAGCCGACGTAGAGCACGTTGATGTCGACCAGGTTGGTCGAACCGTTCCTGGCCAGTACGTGGACCTGATCGTCGGGCGAAACACGCGGCACCGTCGACGCTTCGATCGGCTGCAGCGTGTCGCTGTCAAAACGCTTGATCCGGAACTCGACGCTGACCTTTTCCGGCCGATAATCGGAGGCGGCGGCCAGCCTCGACAGGCCGATGGCGCGGAAGATTTTCGTCAGATTCCCTGCGGCGGCCTCGATCAACTTTTCGCGGCCGTCCGGATGAATGACGATCGACGGCGGCTTGCTGCCGTCCTTGAGCGTCATGTCGCCCGAAGCCGGCAGGAACCACAGCGCCGGCGTGTCGGTGGCATCTGCTGCGGTGCCGGCAATGGCGTTCTCGCGCAGCACTGCGAGACGCAGATCTGCGCTCTTGCCCGGCTCGACCAGCGCGATGTGAAACCCTGAGCTCTTCCTGGCCGCCAGTTCGTCGAGAACCGAGTTCGCCAGCGCGGCCTCTTTCTCGAGGCCTTTGGCCGCTGCCGGCCGCGCGACCACGAGCTTGTAGTCGACGGCGAGCTCGGCCAGCCGTGCATAGGCATTGGCGGGGATATCGGCCAGCTTGAGCGCCGGCTTGCCGCCGAACTCGACCGGCTTGACCCGGCTTTCCAGGTTTTTCGCCGACTGAACCTGGAGATAGCCAAGCGCCTCGGACAGCGGCGACAGCGCCGACGGCAATATTGCGAGCCTGCTGCCCAGGGTGAGGCGATGCAGCAACCCGCCGCCAATCGTGGCTTTGTCGTTCTCGATGACGATCGGCCATTGCATGACCGCGTCTGTCTTGTCGGTGCCGAAGACGCGTGCGTCGAGTTCTCCCTCGAACAGCGGCGTTGGCCGGGTGCGGCCGTCCGCCGAATATTGCTGCAGCACGGCCTGGCCGAGCTGGCGATAGGTGATGTTGGGGTTCTCGGCCAGTTTCGACAGGATGGTGAAGGTGAACAGGCCGAAACGCGGTGCATCGGCCGTGCCCTTGGGCAGCGGCATCTCGGGCGTCGTCTCCACCGTCTGCGCCGCGTAGAAGGCGACCAATTTGCCCTTGCTGGTCGGCTCGGCGCCGGTCGGCGTCAGCTTGAAGGCCGGCTTGCGCTGCCCGTCCTCGTCAAAGCCGCGTGGCGCGGCCGACGCAATCTCGTCATAGGCTCTCACCGCAGCCGCCCTGGCAGCGTCGTCGCCGCCGACCAGATCGGCGAACTCGACCTTGCGTTCCAACTCGTCGTCGACCTCGGCGGCGCGCGTCGCAGTGCCGGAATGGCAGCAGTCGAATACGGCCCAGACAAAGGCGCCCTTGTCGCGGATAGCGTCGAGCGCGGTGCCGATCTCGTTGTCGACCAACGCATTGGGCACGCCCTTTTCGCGGTGCACCCATTTGTCGATGTCGGACGGCAAGAAAATCTCGTCGAGGCCGTCCGTCTCGTCGCCTTTGTTCGCTGCCGGCTGCTGCGCGCCGTGACCGGACAAATGCAGGTAGACGAAATCGTCGCGCTGGACCTTGGCGGCAAGATCGGCCAACGCCGCCTTGATCGCCGCATGTGTCGGCGGTCCGTTGGCGCCTTCGACATCCTTGGCGAGCAGCGTGACGTTTTCGGCCAGGAATTTTACCGGCGCGGGCGTGTTCCCCAGGAGGTAATCGCGCACCAGGCCGGCATCGTTTTTCGGTCCGATCAGCCAGTTTTTCTTCGGCAGGTTCGGGTAATCGGTGCAGGCAACAAGCAGCGCATGGTAGGTGCGCGCCGCTGCGAATGCCCGAAACGGCACCAGGCCGGCAGCGGCCAGCGCGGACGTGCCGGCAAGCAGCGTCCGCCGCGTCACTTTGATCATGATTGCTTCCCCAAGCCCGATCGAATTTCCAAGCACGGCCAGCCTGGCCGAGGATTTTGTCAGTATTTTGAATATGGCGTCGCCGGCCAGCCGACCACCGGCTGCGAATAGAAACAGTAGCAAAAAAGGCAGTTCGTCGCTATCTCAGTGGAAGAGGCCGGATTGCATGCCTAATGGCAGCGATCGGCACGGAGCGGCTTGGAACGGGATCATGGCGGCAAGGGATGTACTGACGAAGAACCAGCTTTGCGTGCTCGAGAAACTCGAGGCCGCCAGCGGCCCGCTCAGCGCCTATACGTTGCTCGACCAATTGCGCGAGCGCGGTTTTCGCGCGCCGCTGCAGGTCTACCGGGCGCTCGACACGCTGGTGAAATCCGGCTTCGTGCACAGGCTCGAAAGCCTCAATTCCTTCGTCGCCTGTGCCGAGCCGCACGACCACAGCCATTCGATGACGGCGTTTGCCATCTGCGACACCTGCGGCCAGGTGACCGAGTTCTCCGACCATGATGTCGGCCACCGGCTCGACGAATGGGTGCGCTCGACCGGCTTCGCCGCCAAGAAGGCGGTGATCGAGTTTCGTGGGACATGTGCGAAGTGTTTGGCCGAGGCGGCTTGAGGCCGGAGCAACGCGGCGAAGGCGGAGCAAGGTTTTCCGAGCCCTCGCCGGGTGTTCCCGGATCGGCTCAGTAGGGAAAGGGTCTCCTTGAGGTATGCCGGATGTGCAGGATCTCAATTGCGTCGGCACGGGCACGATAGAAGACCTTATAAGGGTAGCGGCCTATGAAGAGGACGCGAACGCCAGGGATGTCGGTCGCGTGACCGCTTTCGGGAAATTCGGCAAGTCGCGAAATCCCAGCGTGGATCCGAGAAATGACTGAAAGGGCGCCCTGAGGCGCCCGCTCTTCGAGGTAGTTTGAAAATTGCCTCGCGTTCGGCAAAGGCTTGCCGCGTAAATCGGACCTTCATAGCCTGCGGCGGGTGTCGGCCGCGCGAACGGTATCCTCATCTACGAAAGTGCCGTGATCGGCCTCTGCTAGGCCCGCTGTGACCGCGCTGCGCTCTGATTCCGACATCGCATACACGCCAGTCCGCCGCGCCTCGATGACGCGGGCGTAATCAGCAAGCTCCTCCTGGTCTTCGCGAGGCCAAGCTTCCGCATGCCTTACCAGATTCTCAAGTGCCTTGGTGATCATACGGGCACTATAGCATACCGCTGCTGCTCGTGAACCTTGAACCGAACATGGCTCTGTGGCCCGCCTTAATGCGCCTCTTCCCAGTTGTTGGCTGCGCGGGCGTCGACGTGCAGCGGCACCGACATCGATACCGCCGGCATGGCGGCGTTCTCCATGACGTGGCAGACGACCGGGATCGTCGCCTCGACCTCGGCTTCGACCGTCTCGAAAACCAGCTCGTCATGCACCTGCAGCAGCATGCGGGCAGAAAGCCTGGCTTTTTCCAGCGCCTCGTCCATACGGATCATGGCGCGACGGATGATGTCGGCGGCGGTGCCCTGCAGGCGGGCGTTGATCGAGGCGCGCTCGTTGAAGGCACGGACCGAAGGGTTCGACGACCGTATCTCCGGATAGTGGATGCGGCGGCCGAAGATGGTCTCGACGAAGCCGTGCTCGCGGGCATAGGCCTTGGTCGCATCGATATAGTCGCGGATGCCGGGGAAGCGCTCGAAATATTTCTTGATGTAGTCGCCGGCTTCCTCGCGCGCGATCGACAGCTGGTTGGCGAGGCCAAAGGCCGAAATGCCGTAGATGATGCCGAAATTGATCGCCTTGGCACGGCGGCGCACTTCCGAAGGCATGCCCTCGACCGGCACGTTGAACATTTCAGACGCGGTGATGGCGTGGATGTCGGCGCCATCGGCGAAGGCCTGCTTGAGCTGCGGGATTTCGGCGACGTGGGCGAGCACGCGCAATTCGATCTGGCTGTAGTCGGCGGAAACCAGCTTGTTGCCCTTGTCGGCGATGAAGGCCGTCCTGATCTTTCGACCCTCGACGGTGCGCACCGGAATGTTCTGCAGATTGGGATCCGAGGACGACAGCCGCCCGGTCGTCGTCGCGGCAAGCGCGTAGGAGGTGTGGACGCGCTTGGTGTCGGGATGGATGAAGCCGGGCAGCGCATCGGTATAGGTCGATTTCAGCTTGGTCAGCTGGCGCCAGTCGACGATCTTGCGCGGCAATTCGTGGCCTTCGGCGGCGAGGTCTTCGAGAAGCTGCGCCGAGGTCGACCACTGGCCGGTCTTGGTTTTTGAACCGCCGGGCAGACCCATCCTGCCGAACAGGATGTCGCCGAGCTGTTTTGGCGAGCCGATGTTGATGCGTTCGCCGACCAGCTGGTAGATCTCGTCCTCGAGCCGTGCGGCACCCTGTGCCAGTTCGCCGGAGAGCCGCGACAGGATCTGCCGGTCGACGGAGATGCCGCGCTGCTCCATCCGTGCCAGGACCGGCACCAACGGCCGTTCAAGCCGTTCATAGACCGAGACCAGGCCCTTGGCGGCAAGCCGTGGCTTCAGCACCTGCCAGAGCCTGAGCGCGACGTCGGCGTGCTCGGCCCCGTAAGCCGTCGCCTTGCCGAGGTCGGCCTGATCGAGGCCGACGAAGCTTCTTCCCGAACCGGCCAGTTCCTTCAGCGGAATGGTCGCGTGGCCGAGCCATTTATCGGCCAGCGCTTCCAGGCCGTGGCCACCGTGGGTTCCGGCCTCGAGCACGTAGGAGATCAGCATGGTGTCGTCATAGGGGCCGATCTCGATGCCGTGACGGCTCATGACGACAAGGCGGTATTTCATGTCGTGCACGATCTTGAGGACGGATTTGTCCTCGAGCAGCGGCTTGAGCAACGCCAGCGCGTCGCGGATCGGGACCTGGTTTTCGACCGCGCCGCCGCCGAGCAGGTCGCCATTGCCGTTTTTGTGGGCAAGCGGCACATAGGCGGCGTGGCCGGGCGCGACGGCCATGGCAAGGCCGATCAGTTCGGCCCGCATCGGATCGGGCGAGGACGTCTTAACGTCGAAGGCGACGATGCCTCTCTCCATCGCCTCGGCGATCCAGGCCTTCAGCGTCGCGGCGTCGCGGATGCAGGTGTAGGCGCCGGTGTCGATCTTGCGGGCGGTGGCAGCCTCCAGGCGAAGCGCCGAAAGCAGGGATGGGGTGTCGCCTTGCTTGGCTGCGGCCGGAGCTTCGAGTGCCGCTTCGTCCGACGGCGGTGCGCTCTCGGCGGCCGCGGGCACGCCAAAACCCATATCGGGGCCATGCGCGGTATCGGCACGCTCTATGGTGACGGGGGTGGCTGGAACGTCGCCGGCGTCGGTTCCGGTCGCTTCGGCCACGCGGCGGGTCAGCGTCGAGAATTCCATGGTCTTGAGGAAGCCGATCAGCCTGGGGCCGTCCGGCGCATGCAATACGAATTCGTCAAGCCCTTCGGTCACCGGCACGTCGTTCTTCAGCCTCACCAGGTCACGCGAAATGCGTGCCTTGTCGGCATTGGCGATGATCGATTCGCGCCGCTTGTCCTGCTTGATCTCGCCGGCGCGGGCGAGCAGCGTGTCGAGGTCGCCGAACTGTTCGAGCAATTGCGCTGCCGTCTTCGGCCCGATGCCGGGCACGCCCGGCACATTGTCGACCGAATCGCCAGTCAGCGCCTGCAGGTCGATCATTTTCTGTGGCGGCACGCCCCATTTCTCGATCACCTCGGGAACACCGATCTGGCGGTCCTTCATCGGGTCGTACATGGCAACCGTTGGGCCGACCAGTTGCATCAGATCCTTGTCGGAAGAGATGATGGTGGTGTCGGCGCCGGCTTCGCAGGCAAGCCGGCAATAGGTGGCGATCAAATCGTCGGCCTCGTAGCCTTCCGTCTCAAGGCATGGCAGGTTGAAGGCCCTGGTCGCCTGGCGGATCAGGCCGAATTGCGGGATCAAATCTTCCGGCGGCGCCGAGCGGTTGGCCTTGTATTCGGGGTAGAGGTCGTTGCGGAAGGTCTTCGACGAATAGTCGAAAATCACGGCGAAATGCGTCGGCACGATGCCGACATCGGTGTTGCGGGCGTCCTGCGTCAGCTTCCAGACCATGTTGCAGAAGCCGAGCACGGCACTGGTCGGCAGCCCGTCGGACTTGCGGGACAGCGGCGGCAGCGCGTGATAGGCACGGAAGATGTAGCCGGAGCCGTCGACAAGGAAGAGATGATCGCCTTTTTTCATGGCACGAGGGAATAGCGCGGCGCAGCGCCGCGGTCCATGCCAAAGGCGGCTTCTGCCAAGGGTTCCGGCAACACCCTGACAAATGGCGTGCGAGCCTGGCCTGCCATGCGGCCTGGCCGGAGCTTTGTTCGCTCACGCCTATGTTACAAAAGTGTAATTTTTGTGCCCTTGAATCGCCACGTTCGCAGACACAGATAAACGCCATCGGCAGTTTTCGCCGAAGTCCGGAGCAAGGCCCGTCCCCCGCCTATTCCGGACACTTGCGGCAGCCTATCCCCCCTCTCCGGGCTGCCGCATCGTTTCGAGTAGAGGCCGCCGTGGTTCCCTCCACCACGGCGGCATTTTTTTGCCTTTGGACAGGAAGCTGTGGCCCAACGGTCGCGGGCTTTCCGTTTCGCAACATGGGCTCTAGATTCGCCGCCAGAATCGAAAGGCCCGCCAGATGTCCGCAGTTTCCCCTGTTCTCGACCGCCTCGACAAGAACTTCGACCAGAGCCTGGAACGCCTGTTCGGCCTGCTCGGCATCAAGTCGATCTCCACCGATCCGGACTACGCCGCCGACTGCCGCAAGGCCGCCGAATGGCTGGTCGCCGAGCTCAAGCTGATCGGCTTCGACGCCAGCGTGCGCGACACGCCGGGGCATCCGATGGTGGTCGCGCATCACGATGGGCCGGCGGGCGCGCCGCATTTGCTGTTTTACGGCCATTACGACGTGCAGCCGGTCGATCCGATCGAGCTGTGGGAAAGCGACCCGTTCGCACCGGCGGTCAAGGAGATCGAGCCCGGCCACAAGGTGATCACAGGCCGCGGCGCGGCCGACGACAAGGGCCAGCTGATGACCTTCGTCGAGGCTTGCCGCGCGTGGAAGCAGGTGCATGGCGGATTGCCGTGCCGCTTCACAATCCTGTTCGAGGGCGAGGAGGAGTCCGGATCGCCGTCCCTGAAGCCGTTTCTCGAGGCGAATGCGGATGAGCTCAAGGCCGATTTCGCGCTGGTCTGCGACACCGGCATGTGGGACCGCGATACGCCGTCGATCTGCGTCTCGCTGCGCGGGCTGGTCGGCGAGGAGATCACGGTGACTGCCGCCGACCGCGACCTGCATTCCGGGCTCTATGGCGGTGCGGCCGCCAATCCGATCCGCATCCTGGCAAAGATCCTGGCCGACATCCACGATGCGGATGGTCACGTCACCATTCCGGGTTTTTATGACGGCGTCGAGGAAACGCCGTCGCAGATATTGCAGTCGTGGCTGTCGCTCGGCGAGACGGCCGAGACCTTCCTCGGCCCGATCGGCCTGTCGATTCCGTCCGGCGAAAAGGGCCGCTCGGTGCTCGAGCTGACCTGGGCGCGACCGACGGCCGAGTTCAACGGCATTATCGGCGGCTATACCGGCAAGGGCTTCAAGACGGTGATCGCCGCGCAAGCCTCGGCAAAAGTCTCCTTCCGCCTGGTCCACAAACAGGATCCGGAAAAAATCCGCGCCGCCTTCCAGGCATTTGCCAGGCAGCGCGTTCCGGCCGACTGCTCGGTCGAATTTCATCCGCATGGCGGCTCGCCGGCGATCCAGCTGTCCTACGACTCGCCCTTCCTCGCCAAGGCCAAGCAGGCGCTGTCCGACGAATGGCCGAAGCCGGCGGTGGTGACCGGCAGCGGCGGCTCGATCCCGGTGGTCGGCGATTTCCAGACTTATCTCGGCATGGAGTCGCTGCTCGTCGGTTTCGGCCTCGACGACGACCGCATCCACTCGCCGAACGAGAAGTACGAGATGAGCTCCTTCCACAAGGGCCAGCGCTCCTGGGCGCGCATTCTCGAGGCGCTGACACGCTGAAATTACGCCAGATTCAAGTTTTTGTTGATTTTTCGCCGGATCGCGGCAAGGACGGGCACGGTCCGTCGCGCATCGCTGCACGGGGCCGCGACCGGAGAAGACGATGAGCGACATACGTTTCCACAAAAACGATCTGCCCGGCCTGCTGCATTACGATGTCGGGGCGGTCGCCATCGACACCGAGACGCTGGGGCTGAACCCGCATCGCGACCGGCTCTGCGTCGTGCAGATCTCGCCGGGCGACGGCTCGGCCGACGTCATTCAGATCGCGCCCGGCCAGAAGAAGGCGCCGAACCTCGTCAGCCTGCTGAAGAACCGCAGCATCACCAAGCTGTTCCATTACGGCCGTTTCGATCTCGCCGTGCTCTACAACGCCTTCGGCGTCATGCCGGAGCCGGTGTTCTGCACCAAGATCGCGTCGCGGCTGACGCGCACCTACACCGACCGGCACGGGCTGAAGGACATCTGCTTCGAGCTTCTCGGGATCGGCCTGTCGAAGGCGCAGCAATCATCGGACTGGGCCGCCGAGACGCTGTCGCCCGAGCAACTCGAATATGCCGCCTCCGACGTGCTCTATTTGCACCGGCTGCGCGACGTGCTGAGCGCGCGTCTGGCGCGCGACAACCGGACCAGGGAGGCCGATGCCTGCTTCCGCTTCCTGCCGACGCGTGCGAAACTCGACCTGATGGGCTGGGATGAGGAGGATATTTTCGCCCACAGCTAATGGCCTTCATGCACTTTAACGCCGTCGGCCGGGAGGAATTGAAATGGCTGCGCGAAAACCAATCGAAACGGCACCCAGGGACGGCTCCAAGGTCACCGTCTACTGGCAGGACAGCGACGGCGTGATGAACGAGAGCATCGCGCAATACCGTTCGCTCGACCGGCTGAAGGCGGCAGGCGGCGACTGGGACGAAAGCGACGCTGGCTGGTGGGCCTATACGGACGGCCATACGCAAAGGAAGATCGAGCCGATCAGCTGGCGGCCGGCGGCCTCCGACGATGCGGATGCCGACGACTGAGGGTTGTCGCAACCGCCGAACTGAAGTGATTATTCTGAGGCAACGCGCATTTTGTTCTTGCTTTGTGCCGGCAGCTATGCTACTAATTTCGCTATGGTGCTCATTGGCTCCAACGACCCGCCCGCCGAGGCGGGTTTTTCATTTCCGGCTTTGGCGCTGTCGCGGGCCGCAGCCGTTCGGCAAGCGACTGAATACAGTTTACTTCGATTTTTCCCGACTTAACCCGCCTTTAAACCGCCGCATCTAGTCTTCAACCCCAACGCCATAGGCATGGGGAAGACAGCACAGCGCATGGCGAACCGGAAAGACAGCCGCATCGAGCCCAGCTTCGAGGCATCGCCGGGGGCGAGATCCTCGGCCGGTTTTTCGGTAAGCGAGGAGGACCGCGTCGTGCCGAGCAACCGAAAAGCCGCTGCAAAGCGCAAATCGTCCAAGGCCAAGCCGCCGCGCGGCGGGCGCGGCAAAAGCCGGCGCGGCGTGTTCGGCGTTCTTGCCCGGCTGTTCTACTGGTGCTTCGTGCTGGCCATCTGGGGCGGCATCGCCACTGCCGGCATCGTCGTCTATTACGGCGCGAAAATGCCGGCGGCCACCACCTGGGCCATTCCCGACCGCGCCCCCAACATCAAGATCGTCTCGGTCGACGGCCAGCTGCTTGGCAATCGCGGCATGAGCGGCGGCGAGGCCGTCGGCCTGCACGAAATGTCGCCCTATATTCCCGAGGCCGTCATCGCCATCGAAGACCGCCGCTTCTATTCGCATTTCGGCATCGACCCGATCGGCCTTTCCCGGGCCATGGTGACCAATGTACTGGGCGGGCATTTTTCGCAGGGCGGCTCGACGCTGACCCAGCAGCTGGCCAAGAACCTGTTCCTGACGCCGGACCGCACGCTGGAACGCAAGGTGCAGGAAGTGCTCTTGGCGCTGTGGCTGGAGCACAAGCATACGAAGGACCAGATCCTCGAAATGTACCTCAACCGGGTTTATTTCGGCTCTGGCGCCTATGGTGTCGAAGCGGCCTCGCGCCGCTATTTCGGCAAGAGCGCGCGTGACGTCACGCTGTCGGAGGCCGCCCTTCTCGCCGGTCTGCTCAAGGCGCCGTCGCGGCTGTCGCCGGCGCGCGACCCGAAGGCGGCCGAGCAGCGCTCGCAGCTGGTGCTCGCCGCGATGCGCGACGAGGGCAAGATCAGCGCCAAGGAGCAGACCACGGCAATGAGCGCGCCGGCGACACGCGCGCCGTCCTACTGGACCGGCTCGGAAAACTACGTCGCCGATACGATCATGGAAGAACTGCCCGACCTGATCGGCGACGTGCGCCGCGATATCGTCGTCGACACGACCGTCGACCTGACGCTGCAGAAACTCGCCGAGCAATCGATCCGCCGGCTGATCAACCAGAGCGGCAAGAAGCTCAATGTCAGCCAGGGCGCGCTGGTGTCGATCGACAATTCCGGCGCGGTGCGTGCGATGGTCGGCGGTTACGACTATTCGACCAGCCAGTTCGACCGCGCCTCGGAGGCGCGCCGCCAGCCGGGCTCGGCGTTCAAGCCGTTCGTCTACATGGCGGCGCTGGAATCCGGCCGCACGCCCGACAGCGTGCGCAACGACGCGCCGATCAAGATCGGCAACTGGACGCCCGACAATTACGGCGGCAAATATTTCGGCAAGGTGACGCTGGCGACGGCGCTGGCAAAATCGCTGAACTCGGTGGCCGCGCAGCTGACCATGGAAGTCGGGCCGAATGCGGTGGTCGAGGCGGCGCACCGCATGGGCGTCCAGTCCGAGCTGACAGCCAACACCTCAATCGCGCTCGGCACCTCGGAAGTGACGCCGCTGGAACTGACCTCGGCCTATGTTCCCTTCGCCAATGGCGGTTATAAGCCCGACATCCATTTCATCCGCCGCGTCACGACGAGCGACGGCAAGGTGCTCTACGAAAACAATGGCGGCGGTGCGCCGCGCGTCGTCAAGCCCGATGTCGTCGGCATGATGAACTCGATGATGACCGGCACGGTCGAAATCGGCACGGCCAGGAAGGCGGCGTTCGCCTGGCCGGCGGCCGGCAAGACCGGCACCAGCCAGAATTCGCGCGACGCCTGGTTCATCGGCTATACCGCCAATCTGACCACCGGCGTCTGGTTCGGCAATGATGACGGCAGCGCGATGAAGAAGGTCACCGGCGGCGCGCTGCCGGCGCAGGCCTGGCACGAGTTCATGGTCGCCGCGCATGAGGGCGTGCCGGTGCGACCGCTGCCCGGAACCTGGAAGTCGACGCCGCCCGACACCATCGTCCCGGACGACATACCGTCCGACACGCCGCCGCCGGCGCCGGTCGCTTCCGTTGGCCAATCGGCGCCGCCTGTGGCAGCTACCCAGCCGGCTTCGCGTCCCGTGCGTCCCGCCGAGACGGTCGATGCCGGCGGCCTGGCCATGCCGGGGGTCGACAGCGCCACCGGATCGATCAAGCACCCGGTGCCGCCCGGCAATGTCGGCGGCCCGGTCAAGAAGCGGCAGACGTCGATCCTGGACATCCTGACAGGCGGCTGAACAACAGGCCCCCTCGCCACCGCTGCCGCGTTCCGCTACATCTCCCGTTTGGAGACCGCGAATGGCAGAGACCGACACCAGAAAGACCATTGTGCTGACCGGCGCCAGCCGTGGCATCGGCCACGCCACGGTCAAGCGCTTTTCACGCGAAGGCTGGCGCGTCATCACCTGCTCGCGCCAGGCCTTTGCCGAGGACTGCCCGTGGCCGGCCGGCCCGGAAGACCATATCAAGGTCGACCTCGCCGACCAGGAGGATGTCGGCATCGCCATCTCCGAGATCCGCCACCGGCTCGAGGCGCATGGCGGGCAGCTGCATGCGCTGGTCAACAATGCCGGCATCTCGCCGAAGCTCAAGGACGGCAACAGCCGCATGAACTCGATCGACACGCCGATGCATGTCTGGCGCGACGTCTTCCAGGTGAATTTCTTTGCCCCGATCATGCTGGCACGGGGATTGTTCAAGGAGCTGGCATCGGCCAAGGGCTCCATCGTCAACGTCACCTCGATTGCCGGCACCCGCGTGCATCCTTTCGCCGGCACCGCCTATGCGACGTCGAAGGCGGCACTCGGCTCGCTGACCCGCGAGATGGCGCATGATTTCGGCCCGCACGGCATTCGCGTCAACGCCATTGCGCCGGGCGAGATCGACACCGCGATCCTGTCGCCGGGCACGGAAAAAATCGTCGAGACCATTCCGCTGAGAAGGCTGGGCACCACGGCGGAAGTTGCCGACATCATCTTCTTCCTGTGCTCGCAGCAGGCGTCCTACGTGACCGGCTCGGAAATCCACATCAATGGCGGCCAGCACGTTTGAGCTGTTGGTTTTGATCAATCGTTGACGCTGCCCCTCATCCCCCTGCCGGGACCTTCTCCCGTGAAGAACGGGGAGAAGGGGCTTGACCGCAACGCTGGCGGGGCAGCGCAGGCTTAGGCTGCCGTGGGCGCTTTCGGTGCTGCCGTCACCACCTCGACGATTCCGCGGGCGATCTCGCGTTCGCCCATGATGACGGTGTCGGCACCAAGGTTTTTGAGGTGCTCGACCTCGGCATCGGAATGGGCGCGGGCGATGATTTCGATTGCCGGATTGGCGGCGCGGGCGCGCAGCACGACCTGCCCGGCCTCGAAGGCGTTGGGAATGGCCAGGATCAGCCGCTTCGCGCCCGCGGGATTGGATGCGGCGAACACGTCGCCACTCGCCGCGTTGCCGGGTACGGTTTCGACGCCTTCGGCCTTGAGTTTCGCCAACGTCTTGTCGGCATCCTCGATGACGAGGAAGGGCAGGGCGGCCTGCTTCAGCGATGTACCGACAAGGCTGCCGACGCGGCCGTAGCCGATCAGGATGGTGTGGCCGGTCAGCCTCGTCCTGGGCGGTGGGCCATCCTCGTTAGCAGGCGCCGCGACCGAAGCCACCTGGCCGGGCTCGGTCGCCGGGCCGATCGGCCTTGCTTCGCCGGACGGCGCCGTCCTGCCGGCGCGTGCTTCCAGCCAGGGTTTCATCCGGTCGACGGCAAGAAACATCAGCGGATTGAGGACGATCGACAGGATGGCGCCGGCGAGGATGAGGTCGCGGCCTTGTTCGGGCAGCAGTTTCAGCCCGACGCCGAGTTCAGCCAGGATGAACGAGAATTCGCCGATCTGGGCTAGGCTTGCCGAAATCATCAATGCGGTTGCGACCGGATAGCGGAAGACGACGACGATAACAAAGGCTGCCAGCGACTTGCCGACAACGATGATGGCCAGCGTCGCCAGGATCGGCCAGCCATTGCTGATCACGCTGAACGGGTCGAACAGCATGCCGACCGAAACGAAGAACAGCACGGAAAAGGCGTCGCGCAGCGGCAGCGATTCCTCAGCCGCCCGGTGGCTGAGCTCGGATTCGCTCATGATCATGCCGGCGAAGAAAGCGCCAAGAGCCAGTGACACGCCGAACAGCTTGGCCGCGCCGAAGGCGACGCCAAGCGCAATCGCAAGCACCGCCAACCGGAACAGTTCGCGCGATCCGGTATGGGCGACGTAGTGCAGGACCCAGGGGATAAGCCGGCGGCCGACCACCAGCATGACCAAGACAAAGGCCGCGACCTTGGCCAGTGTGACGGCGACGACGCCCCAGACGCCGTAGCTCGCCGGCAGCGACAGCAGACCGCTGGAGTGCACCTCCACCTGCTCTTGGCCGCCGAGCACGCCGGCCAATGCCGGCAAAAGCACCAGCGCCAGCACCATCGCCAGATCCTCGACGATCAGCCAGCCGACGGCGATGCGGCCGCGCTCGGTCTCGATCAGCCGCCGCTCCTGCAGGGCGCGCAACAGCACCACGGTCGAGGCCACGGAAAGCGCCAGGCCAAAGACCAGTCCCGCGCCCATCGACCAGCCGAGCATCCAGGCAAGGCCGGCGCCGAGGGCTGTCGCGAAGCCGATCTGCACAATGGCGCCGGGCACGGCGATGGCGCGGACCGACAACAGGTCCTTCAGCGAGAAATGCAGGCCGACGCCGAACATCAGCAGGATGACGCCGATCTCGGCAAGTTCATTGGCGAGGCCGGCATCGGCGACGAAACCCGGCGTGTTCGGTCCAACCAGAACGCCGGCGACGAGGTAGCCTACCAGCGGCGGCACGCGAAAACGGTTGGCAAGTGCGCCGAAGACGAAAGCCAGCCCCAGACCGGCGACGATGGTGGCGATAAGGGGCGTGTCATGCGGCATTGTCTATGGAGCGCCTTCAGGAATCGCGATGTCGGATATGCGCCGTCCAATGGCCGCCGCCTTGGCAGTATGGAGGCTGGGACAGTCGCGAGACAACCCGCAATCCCCATGAAATCGATGGCAAGGCGGCAAAAAGGCGTTGAGCCGGCAAGATTTGCCGCTACGGCGCGCGTGCTCCAGGCAGGCGATTGATACGGAAAAGGGCTTATCCCGTTCGCACAGGCAGATGCTGCTAATTGTGCATTTATAGAACTGGGATTCATCCGTTTAGCAGACCGAAGCGGACCTCGGATGGAAGATGGGTGCGACGCATCAGGCGCGATTCGCCAATCCGTGTCCTGTCAGATCGTGGCAGCCTCCTACTGCGCCACAGACGTTTTTGAAGCCGGGCGCTTGCGGATGAGACAATCTTCGACAAAGACCTCGGGAACCCGGAGAGCCTTGGAGGAAGTATGGTTAAAATCGCCAATACAGCCGCAGAGCACATTGAGAGTTTCCATGCGGCTCTCGACGTGGTCGCGCGGGAGAGAAAATACCTGACCATGCTGGAAGCGTTCCCGCTTCCTGAGACACGCGATTTCGTTTTGAACATGATTAAGCAGCGAAACCCGCATATCGTAGCGACGGAAGGAGACCGTGTTGTGGGATGGTGCGACATCACCCGCCATTTCTTTCCATCCCACGCTCATCGCGGAAGTTTAGCGATGGGAATCATACCCGATTATCGTGGACAAGGATTGGGCCGTCGCCTTATCACCGCCGCCTTGGAAAAGGCTCGGCAAGAAAACTTCGTTCGCGTTGAACTCTCGGTGCACGCCGATAATAGCCGGGCCATAACGCTGTATGAAAAAACTGGTTTTGTTACGGAGGGTGTCCTCAGGCGTGGCGTTTGCATTGATGGTCGCTATTTTGACACCATCTGCATGGCCGTGATGCTCGACGGTCAATGACGATGCTGGCGCATCCCGACCGACGTTTTGTCGCCGTGATCCTGCTAATTAACTTCGGATGTTTTCCGTCGGCGCCAGATCAGCTTTGAACGCTGGCGACCCCCTCTCCCCGTCCTTCACGGGGTCCGGAGGGCGGGCGAGACAAGCGGCTCGCCCAGGAATGGGTAAGGGTGAGGGGAGCGCAAACCTGATGCGGTTGTCCTCGCCTGCCCCAGCCTGGGACCTGCCCCAGCCTAGGATTAGTAAGGAAATTACACGCCGCCGATGCCCGATCAGGTCGCCTGCAGCAGGCTCTCGATATCGGGTATGCTGTGGTTGGTCAGCGTCTTTGGAATTTCGGCCGTTATCTTGTCGGTGACCTCCTTGTGCAGCTTCCTGCGCATGTCGCCCAGCACCGGCGGCGGCGCGATCAGCACGATCTCCTTGAAGCTGCCGCGATGCGCGAGCTTGTAGAGCCTGTCGGCAATCTCTTCGGCAAAACGCTCCTTGCCGAGACGGTGCCAGTCGGTGTCCTCGACCGCACTGCGGTGGACGGAAGGGCCGTCGCTGTAGCGGCCGGGGCGGTCCGTGCCTTGTTCTCGGGTTGCCGGATTTTCCTGCTCCATCTCGTGCACGACCTGAAGGTCGGGATATTGGACGTCTCCACGGTTCTCGAGGAACAGCGCCTTTTCGCCATCTGCCACCACGATCCATAGTCCGCGTTTCAGTCTGACGTTGCTCATGGGGCGCTCCTTTTTTGATTTTTCGAGCCCATCGCCGGGCCTTTGCCGCAGGGGTGTGACCGGGCCTGGGTCCATAGGGCAAACGCGTGCCGAGGCGGGAATGTTCCGGCACTCGGACCTGGTGCTCCGACAGGGGTCGGCGAGAGTGCGGGGCTGCCGTCGATCGCTCGGTCAGCATCCGGCGGCTTAATCTACTAAATTGATAGAATTTAGAAAAATCTGTTTTGTGGTTAGCTCCTCCGGCCGCTAAAAAGGCAGCGGATCAAGGGCTGCAACAGCAGCTTCAATCTGCCCCGCATTTGAATGTGGAATATTTTTCTCTTGGCCTTCATGCTTGCAGAAAAGAGATTGCCTGCTACGAAGCGATGCGCGAGTGGGTGCCTTCTGGTTTTTCGCGCCTCCGCGTAGAACTGACAAACGGTTCCAGGATTCCGCTCGTCATGCCGCAAGCCACACCCAAGCTCAATGCCTTTCCCGTCTTCATGCGGGTCGAGGGCGAAGCCATAGCCATCGTCGGCGGCGCAGAGGAAGCGCTGGCCAAGGCGCGGCTGCTCGCGCAGTCGAGCGCTGTGCTGCGCATCGTCAGCGATGAAACAAGCCCGGAGCTGCTGGCCTTTATCGCCGAGACGGGGGCCGCCCACATCGCCGACGTCTATGATGCAGCACATCTCAATGGTGCGGTGATGGTGTTTGCCGCCAGCGGCGACGAGGCGCTCGATCGCCGCGTTGCCGGGGATGCGCGCCGGCTGGGCATTCCGGTCAATGCCGTCGACCGGCCGGAGCTATGCGATTTCTTCACGCCGGCACTGGTCAACCGCGCGCCGGTCGCCATTGCCATCGGCACGGAAGGTGCCGGCCCGGTGCTGGCGCAGATGCTGCGCAGCCGCATCGACCGCATGCTGGCGCCCTCGCTCGGGCCGCTCGCGGCGCTCGCCGCATCTTTTCGCGACACCGCCGAAAGACTGCTGCCGAAGGGCAATGCCCGCCGCCGCTTCTGGAGCGATTTCTTTGGCGGCGCGCCGGCCCGCGCTGTCGAGGCAGGCGAGCTTTCGCAGGCGCATGATGCGGCCGTCGGCTTGCTGCTTTCGACAGAACCGGCATCGGGCCATATCGCGCTTGTAGGCGCCGGTCCAGGCGCCGAGGACCTTTTGACGCTGCGCGCCCATCGCCTGCTGATGGAAGCCGACGTGATCGTCCATGACGCGCTGGTGCCGGAGGCGATCGTCGCAATGGGCCGTCGCGATGCCGAGCGCCTGCCGGTCGGCAAGCGCAAGGGCTGCCATTCCAAGAGCCAGGCCGAGATCAATGCGCTGCTGGTCGAGCTTGGCCACGCCGGCAAGCGTGTCGTGCGGCTGAAGTCCGGCGACCCGCTGGTGTTCGGCCGGGCCGGCGAGGAGATGGCGGCACTTCGCGATGCCGGCGTCGCCTACGAAGTGGTTCCGGGCGTCACCGCGGCCTTCGCCGCCGCCGCCGATTTCGAACTGCCGCTGACGCTGCGCGGCGTGTCGTCGTCGATGGTGTTCACCACCGGCCATGACCTCAAGGGAAATTCGCTGCCCGACTGGGCAAAGCTCGCCATTTCCGGCGCGACGGTCGCCGTCTATATGGGCCGCTCGGTCGCCGCCGAGGTCGCCGGCCGGCTGATCGAAGCCGGCCTGTCGCCGGATACGGCCGTCGCCGTGGTCGAGAATGCCAGCCTTGCCAACCGCCGCCGTTTCCACGGCACGCTCGCCGACCTGCCGTCGCTGGAGGCGCGCGCCGACCTCAGCGGCCCGGTGATGACCATCATCGGCGACGCGGTCGCCGGGGCCAATTTCGAACGGTCCGAGCCGCTGGCGGCACACAGGCAGGAAAGCGTGGCGAGTGCTGCCGCGCAAGGAGTGAGCCAATGAAAGTCCTGACCGCGAACCGCCTCGCCGACGGCATAGCCGTCTGGTACGCCAATGGCGGCTGGGCCGAGATCATCGACCATGCCGACATCGCCCATGACAAGGCGGCCGAGGACCGGCTGGAGGCAATCGGCGCCAAGGCCTCCGCCAACAACGAAGTGGTCGACGTCAACCTGATAGACGTGACCGTGGCCAACGGCACGGTCGAAGCGGTCCGGCTGCGTGAAAAGATCCGTGCCGCCGGCCCGACCACCCGCAACGACCTGGGCAAGCAGGCCCGTCCGCAAGCCGCACGCGCGGCATAGATGACACAAGCATGATCCCGATCATGCTCGAACGAAGAAAATAACGGGCGGACGCGCCCGGAAAGACCTGAATATGTACCGTTACGATGAGTTCGACCACGATTTCGTCAAGGCCCGCGTCGCCGAGTTCAGCGACCAGGTCGCGCGGCGCCTTGCCGGCGAGATCACCGAGGACCAGTTCCGGCCGCTGCGGCTGATGAACGGCGTCTATCTGCAGCTGCATGCCTATATGCTGCGCATCGCGGTGCCCTACGGCACGCTGAACAGCAAGCAGCTGCGCATGCTCGGCCACATCGCCCGCAAATACGACAAAGGTTACGGCCATTTCACGACGCGCCAGAACATCCAGTTCAACTGGCCGGCGCTGTCGGACATCCCGGCGATCCTGGCTGATCTGGCAAGCGTCGAGATGCACGCCATCCAGACCAGCGGCAATTGCATCCGCAACGTCACCGCCGACCACTTCGCCGGCGCCGCCGCTGACGAGGTTGCCGATCCGCGCCCCTATGCCGAAATCCTGCGGCAATGGTCCTCGGTGCATCCGGAGTTCTCGTTCCTGCCGCGAAAATTCAAGATCGCGGTGACCGGCGCCGAGCGCGACCGCGCCGCCATCCAGACGCACGACATCGGCTTGCATCTGAAGAAGAACGCCGCCGGCGAGCTCGGTTTCGCCGTCTATGTCGGCGGCGGCCAGGGCCGCACGCCAATGGTCGCCAAGAAGATCCGCGATTTCCTGCCCGAAGCGGATCTGTTGTCCTACTGCACGGCGATCCTGCGCGTTTACAACCTCTATGGCCGGCGCGACAACAAGTTCAAGGCGCGCATCAAGATCCTGGTCCATGAGACCGGCGTCGAGGAGATCACCCGCCAGGTCGAGGCCGAATGGCAGGAGTTGAAGGACGCCGAGCTGAGGCTGCCGGAAGAAGACATCCGCGCCATCGATGCCTATTTCGCGCCGCCTCCGCTTGTCGACCGGCCGGAAGGCGACGAGGCGGTCAAGCTTGCCCGCCTCGACTCCAAGAGCTTTTCCGAATGGCTGGATCAGAATGTGGTCACCCATCGCCATCCGGACTACGCGGCGGTGACCATCTCGCTCAAGGGCATCGGCGAGACGCCGGGCGATGCCTCCGACAGCCAGATGGAAGCGGTCGCCGACATTGCCGAAAAATATTCATTCGACGAGCTGCGCGTCAGTCACGAGCAGAACCTGATCCTGCCGCATGTCGCGCGGGCCGACCTCAAGGCGGTCTATGACGCGCTTGTCGATATCGGGCTGGCGACGGCCAATTCCAACCTGATCAGCGACATCATCTCCTGCCCCGGCCTTGACTATTGCGCGCTGGCAACGGCGCGTTCCATTCCCGTGGCGCAGGAAATCTCGCGGCGCTTTGCTTCGCTGGAGCGCCAGCGCGACATCGGCGAATTGAAGCTGAAGATTTCCGGCTGCATCAATGCCTGCGGCCATCACCATGTCGGCCATATAGGCATCCTGGGCGTCGAGAAGAAAGGCGCCGAGCTTTACCAGGTGACGCTCGGCGGCTCGGCCGACGAGAACACCTCGGTCGGCGAGATCATCGGCCGCGGCTTCAGTTCGGAAGAGATCACCGATGCCATCGAGCAGATCGTCGAGACCTATCTCGGGCTTCGGCTGGACAGAAACGAAAGATTCATCGACGCCTACCGCCGAGTCGGTCCCGCGCCGTTCAAGGAGGCGCTCTATGCTGGCGAAGCCAAGGCCGCTTGACCGTATCGTCGACGTGGAGGCCGGCATCGCCGCCCAAGCGGCGGGTCTCGACGCGCTCTACGGCCATCTGAAGCCGCTGGAGATCATCGAGCGGTCGACCCGGGAGTTCTTTCACGGCGAAATCGCCGCCGTCTCGTCCTTCGGCGCGGATTCGGCGGTGCTGCTGCACATGATCGCCGAGATCGACCGCACGCTGCCGGTGATCTTTCTCGACACCGGCAAGCATTTCGAGGAAACGCTCGGCTATCGTGACGCGCTGGCCGCCGATTTCGGGCTGAGCGATATCCGGGTGATCAGGCCCGACGATGCGGCGCTGGCAAGGATCGACCCGACCGGCAATCTGAACGAGACGGACACCGACGCCTGCTGCGACGTGCGCAAGGTCGAGCCGCTGGCGCGCGGCGTTGAGCCGTTCCGCGCCTGGTTCACCGGCCGCAAGCGCTTCCAGGCGGCGACCCGGGCAGCGCTCCCAGTGTTCGAGGCGGTCGGCTCGCGCATCCGCATCAATCCGCTGGCGCACTGGACGACATCGGACCAGGCCGGCTACATGCGCGCGCATGCGCTGCGTGAAAACCCGCTGGTCGCCTATGGCTATCTGTCGATCGGCTGTTTCCCATGCACGCAGCCGGTGCAACCGGGCGACGATGCGCGCAGCGGCCGCTGGGCCGGGCACGCCAAGACCGAATGCGGCATCCACTTGTCGGGGCTGGAAAGGTCGCTGACCGACGCATCACTTTAGGGTATATTGATATTCAGCCGGCCTTCAAACGGCGGCTTCCTGCGCTTCCGGCGCTCACGTACCCAAAGTACGCTCCGCTCCGGTTCTCGGAAGCCACGCAGTTTGGTCGCTTCGCGCCCGCCTTCGGCTCCGGCTCGGCCTGACCTGAATCTCAACGCACCCTGAGGTGTTTTGCACTTAGAATCTTTGGACTTGGGAATTTTCTTGATGAGCGACTTGATAGCCGAAAACGCCATGCGGCTGTGGACACCGGATGGGTTCCGCGAGGACGAGTGGGTTCATGCCGAAAGCGCCGAGGCGCTGGTCGGCAATGGCCGTTTCATCCTGCCGTTGCAGGCGTTTCTGGGCCTCGATCCGGAGGTGCGGCGGTCGGCGAAGGAGCGCATCGGTGTGCTGCTGCAGCCCGGCGATCAGCTTGAGAAGATCGCAGGCCTGCTCGATCAGCTGTCGCTGGTTGCGCTGGCGTTTCCGGCGTTCAATGACGGCCGCTCGTTCTCCAAGGGCGAATTGCTGCGCAGCCGTTATCATTTTGCAGGCGCTATGCGCGCCACCGGGCAGGTGCTGATCGATCAGCTGCCGCATATGCTGCGCGTCGGCTTCGATGAATTCGAGGTATCGCACCCGGTGCTGCTGAAGCGGCTCGAGCAAGGCCGCACCGGCGGACTGCCGCTGTTCTATCAGCCGGCGGTGAAGCCGGAGGCCAAAGGCCCGAAATATTCCTGGCGGCGGGTGCGCGCCGGCTGATCCGCTCCAGAGGGCCAGAAGCCCTGTCTGGTCGGACCACATTCCCGATTCAGCCTTTTATTTTGCGCCTCTCCGCCTTAGGATAGGCCCATTATTTCGCGATCCGAATAAATGTGGCCACAAGGGAGGAACCGGGTATGGCTGGCAAGAAGATATTGATGCTCGTTGGCGAGTTCAGCGAGGAGTACGAGATTTTCGTCTTTGAACAGGCCATGCATGCGGTGGGCCACACCGTCCATGTCGTTTGCCCCGACAAGAAGGCCGGCGATATCCTGAAGACCTCCCTGCACGACTTCGAGGGCCACCAGACCTATACGGAAAAGCTCGGCCACGACTACATCCTCAACAAGACGTTTTCCGAGGTCAATCCGGCCGACTACGATGCCGTCTACGCGGCGGGCGGGCGCGGGCCGGAATATATCCGCATCGACAAGCGCGTGCAGGCGCTGGTGCGGCATTTCCATGAGACGGGAAAACCGATCTTCACCATCTGCCACGGCGTGCAGATCCTGATCGCGGTCGACGGCGTGGTGCGCGGCAGGGAAGTCGCGGCGCTGCAATATTGCGAGCCGGAAGTCACGCTGGCCGGCGGCATCTATATCGATGTTGCGCCGACCGGCGCCCATGTCGACGGCAATTTGGTGTCGGCCAAGGGCTGGCCGGGCCTTGCCGCCTTCATGCGCGAATGCCTGAAAGTGCTGGGCACCGAGATCCGCCAGGGCGAGATCCTGATGCGCGACCAGCGCCGGGCGGCTTAAGCTCGGAATGTGGAGCCCGCCGCACCCCTAACGCATGTCGCGCAAAAGTGTCAGCGGTTTTGCGATAACGGCATGCATAAACAACAACCTAAAGCGCGTCGCGTGAGGCCGGTCGAGCGCGACGCGCTTTAGGTGCGGCGGTATGCTTTACACGGCCATCCGCGCTTCGCGGAACGATACCAGCTTGCTGCGACTCTCGTCCCACAGCGCCAGCTTGACGCAGCGCAGGCTGTCGAGGAGTGTGACGCGGCCGATCTCACGCAGCTCCGGATAGTCCCTCAACACTTCCGGAAGCCGGTAGCATGGCACCTTGGCCGAGAGGTGATGCACGTGGTGGACGCCGATATTGCCGGTGATCCAGTTCAGCACCGGCGGCAGGTCGTAATAGGACGAACCGTGCAGGGCAGCGTGCTGGAATTCCCACTCGGAGTCCTTTGTCCACTCCGTCTCCTCGAACTGATGCTGGACATAAAACAGCCAGATGCCGGCCGATCCGGCGAGGATGACGATCGGCAAATGCACGACCAGGAACGCGCCGGGGCCAACGAACCAGATGAGCAGCGCGGCGATGACCGCGATGGCGAGATTGGTCGACATCGACGACACCCAGGGGGTGAAACCGCCCCGCATCATGCCCAAGGGCAGTCTCTGCTCGAAAATGAAGATCCATATCGGGCCAAGGCCAAACATCACCAGCGGATGACGATAGAGGCGATAGGCGAGCCGGCCCCGCCATGACAGTTGCCGATATTCAGCGACCGTCAGTGTCTTGATGTCGCCGGTGCCGCGCTCGTCGAGATTGCCGGCGCTGGCGTGATGGGTTGCGTGGGCGCGGCGCCAGCAATCGTAGGGCGTCAGCGTCAACACGCCAAGCACGCGGCCGATCCAGTCGTCGGCATAGCGGTTGGCAAAGAAGGAGCCGTGGCCGCAATCGTGCTGGATCATGAAGATACGCACCAGAAAGCCGGCTGCCGGAAGGATGAGGACCAGACCCCACCAATGGCCATAGGCATAAGCGGCCGAGGACAGTGCCCACAGCGTGGCGAAGGGGATGAGGGTGATGGCGAGTTCGACGGCGCTGCGACGCCTGTCGGGCTTTTTATAGCGCGACAGGATCTTCAACCAGGCGCGCTTGCTGTTTGCCACAGCTTCGGGGGAAATCATGTTCATCATGAAACATAGGCGGAGCGGCGCGCTGCCGCAAGGCGGAGATCACGCAAAGTTACTGCGGGTAAATGTCGCGCGATGGCGAGGAATTGCGGCCGCAATCGCAGGTCGCGTTGCTGGCGACGGTGTCTACCGACGGCGCCCGCCTGCGACCACCTTGGCTTCGACGCCGTCCAGGCGGTCGAGCAATTCCTTCAGACGGTCGGGAATATCGGACTCCGTGCGGAAGGCCGGTAAGGTGCGCAGAAAGCGCTTGGTCGCCTCGGTGCCGAGCTGGCGCCGGATATCGGCGGCGAGCCCGTCGCGTTTTTCGCCATTCCTGCGGGGCATCATCCAAAATCCTGTGTCGGCTTCGAAACTCTTCCAAGGGAGGAATGGTTCCCGCATTGTAGTGTCCCGGCAAGCAAAGCCGTCGGGTACGGTAAAGTTTGAATTAAAATCGAAAGGTCTGCGCCGTCCGCCATCAAGCAGCGACAGCGGCTGCAGTATCGCTTGCCCCTTGATTTTTGGCCGCTAAACCTCGATATCGGGCGCAAATCCACACCATTCGAAAATGACGGGAAACGGCGATGAGCGACCAGGCAAAAGACGAACGCGCGCCCGATGAAGCCGAGAAGACCGAGGCTGCCGCGGAGCCAAGGGAAGGTGGCGTCGACGGCGACTATGAGGCGCTTGTGCGGCTTCTGAAGGAAAACGAAGAGCTGAAGGATCGCGCGCTGCGCGTCGCGGCCGACATGGAGAATTTGCGCCGCCGTACCGCGCGGGACGTCCACGATGCGCGCGCCTATGCGGTTGCCAATTTTGCCCGCGACATGCTTTCGGTGTCAGACAATCTGCGCCGTGCGCTGGATGCCATCCCGGAGGAGGCCAAGGCGTCGGGCGATGCCGGCTTCAAGGCGCTGATCGACGGCGTCGAGATCACCGAGCGCGCCATGCTGTCGGCGCTGGAACGCCACGGCGTGAAGAAGCTTGAGCCCGAGGGCGAGAAATTCGATCCGAATTTCCACCAGGCGATGTTCGAGGTGCCCAATCCCGACGTACCGGCCAACACGGTCGTGCAGGTCGTGCAGCCCGGCTATTCGATCGGCGAGCGTGTGCTGCGGCCGGCCATGGTCGGCGTCGCCAAGGGCGGCCCCAAGCATGTCGCAAGCGAAGCGCCGGTGGAGCCGGGGCCGGTCAACGAGCAGGCTGAGAAAGATGCGTAAGTTAGGGGAGTAGGGGAATAGGGCAGTACGGGAGTAGGGAATAGCGCTACGTCGGGTAAAGTAGAGCAATTGCCTACTCGGGCCCTTGCCTTCTCTCCGCCTACTCCCCTACTGCCCTATTCAGGCCGCAAACCGCTGCGCTTCTCCACCATAATAATTGACGTAGCGGGCACCGATCTCCTTGACCGGCATCACCACGAACACGTCGACCGTCGAGAATTCACGGTCGATGACACAACCGTCGCCAATGCGCGCGCCGACGCGCAGATAGCCCTTGACCAGCGGCGGCATCGCCGCGATCGCCGCCTTGGTGTTGACGGCCTCGATCGGCATCAGATCCATGGAACAATAGCGCCCGGCGACGGCGCGCACGTCCCAGGATGAATTCGTCCGGCAGTGGTGGGCAAGATAGGTCAGCGCCTCGGCATGTGCCGCAGGCACGGTGCCGTGGAACGACGCGCAGCCGGTCATCACGCCGATGCCGTAATGGTTGATGTAGGCCCATATGCCTTGCCACAGCGCCTCGATGGTGCGCTTCGAGCGGTATTCCGGCAGAACGCAGGAGCGGCCGAGCTCGAGGAAGCGCTGGCCGGGATGCCGCGCGATGAGCTTGGTCAGCTCGAATTCACCTTCGGAATAGAAGCCGCCGGCGGCCGCGGCAATCTCCTGCCGCAGCAGGCGGTAGGTGCCGACGATGCGGCGATGCTCGGGGCCGGAAAGCGAAGTATCGAAGACCAGCAGATGATCGCAGAGGGGATCGAAGCGATCGGCATCGCGGCGGTCCTGCATCTGGAACAGGTCCTTCCTGGCACCAAGCTCGTCGTAGAACACCCGGTAGCGCACTTCCTGCGCGGCAGCGATCTCGGCCTCGTTGCGGGCGAGCCGCACTTCGAGATTGCCGATGCGGCCGAGCGATGCGCCTTTTATGACGGCATCGGCGTTCCGGCCGACGAGCAAAGGCCCGCTGGCGTTCGGCCGAGCATCACATTCCGGCATGACTGTATGCACGAGTGATTCTCCTTCGAGCCATCCCTCTTGGCACGGGGATACGGTGTAGGTGCAACAGGATTGTGACAGTACCGTGATACGGCTCTGCGGGCAATACTTCGTCGGCTGGGCAATCTATCAACCGTCTATGTTGTGCCTCAGGCGGCCGCTTGCCCTTCGACCGCATGAACCAGGGCATCGGGGTCGAGCGGCTTGGTGACGAAGCCGCTGGCACCGTGAGCGAGCACGGCGTGGCGGGTCTTTTCCTGGCTGTCGGCCGACAGCACCATGATCGGCACTGGCGGCACCGCGGTCTCCTCCTCATGGCGGCGGATGGCGGCGATGGCGTCCAGGCCGTCCATGACAGGCATATGCAAGTCCATCAGCACCACGTCGTAACGGTGCTTGTGGCCGGTGCTGATGACCGCCTCGACGGCGGCCTTGCCGTTGCCGACCACTTTCACGCGATGCCCGGCCTTCAGCAGCGTGGCGCGGGCCAGCATGGCGTTGATGTCGTTGTCCTCGGCGATCAGCACCGACAGGCCCTGCTGGCGGGCGCCAATGGCGTGCCCCGCCTGCGCGCCGCGCCTTTGCAGTTGCGGCTCGGCGATGACCGGCGCGTGGCTGGTCAAAAGCACGCGCAGCAATGTCTCGCCGCGCACCGGCCTCGCAAGGAAGGTGGCGTAACCATTGGCACGGAACTCGCCAAGCATGCCACGGTCGGTCGGTGCAATCAGCGTCACTGCCTCGCAATCGGCAAATCCGCTCTGGCGCAGGCGCCTGAGCAGCCTGCCGTCGCTTTGCTCCATGGCAGCATCGATCAGCAGCACGTCGCAGCTCTCGGCGAAAGGGGTGGCCTGGGCGGCGGCGGTGGCCAGATCGACCGTGCCGCCATTGGCGCGAATGGTGCGGGCGAGGGCTTCGGCCTCGACCAGGTTCTTCGACACGATCACGGCATGCCGGCCCGACAGCGCGTCCTGGCGGATCTGCGGCGCCTCGACGGCGGAAATAGCGGGAATCTCGAAGACGAATTCGGACCCCTGGCCAAGCCGGCTTGACACAGAGATAGTGCCGCCCATGGCGGTCACCAGGCGCTTGGAAATGGCGAGACCGAGGCCGGCACCGCCATGCGCACGGGTCGAGGTGCCGTCAGCCTGTTCGAAGTCCTCGAATATGCGCTCCATGTCCTCCTCGCGTAGACCGGGGCCGGTGTCGGTGATGGTGAAGCGGATGCGGTCGGTGGTTTCGGTGCGGACGCGGGCGATGCTTGCCAGGACGCCGCCGCTGTCGGTGAACTTGACGGCGTTGCCGATGAGATTGAGCAGCACCTGCCTGACCCTGCCGGGGTCGGCGGTGATCAGCTGCGGCACGTCGGGTTCGACATGACAGCCGAGGCCGATATCCTTGGCAAAAGCCCGCGCCGCCAAAAGCTCGATGACATTGTCGGCGATCTCGCGCACCGACATCGGCTGCGGTTCGGGATCGAAGCGGCCGGCCTCGATCTTGGAGTAGTCGAGCAGGTCCTCGATCAGCGCCAGCAGCGCGCTGGCCGAGGTCGAGATGGCGCCGACATAGGTCCGCTGCTCGGGCGAAAGGCTGGTGTCGGCGAGAAGCCGGGCCATGCCCATGATGCCGTTCATCGGCGTGCGGATCTCGTGGCTGACGGTGGCGAGGAAGCGCGATTTGGCCTGGCTCGCATATTCGGCCCGCTCGCGGGCGGTGATCAGCGAGGATTCGGCGCGCTTGCGAGCGGTGATGTCGCGGGCGATGGCGCGATGCGAAACGGCGCCGCTGTCCTTGTCGCGCACCGACAGCTCGATCCAAGAGAACCAGCGTGGGCCGTCCGGCGTGCGAATGGCGACGTCGGTGGAACTCAGGCATTCATGGTCGGAAAACGCGGCGTCGGGGACGATGCCGACATCGATGCCTAGTTCGGCCAGGGTCTTGCCGGCAAGGTCGCGCTGGTCGGTTTCGACAAGGTCGGCGAAAACCTTGTTGGCGTAGACAATGTGGCCGTCGCGGTCACGATGGACGACGAGATCGCCGAGTGCATCGATCAGCCCGCGAAAGCGCTCCTCGCTCTCCTGCATCTCCCACATGCGGTCGGCCAGCGTCTCTATTTCGGCGCGGCTGCGGGCGGTCGTGGCATCGAGCAGGGCCACCGCGCGGCGCTCGGTGCGCCTGTTGCGCAGATGCATGGCGAGCCCGGCGATGGCTGTCGCCAAAAGGCCGATGGTGATGAAGATCGGCGTCCCGGTCAGATGCGAAAAGGCTGCCAGCACGACGATGGCGACGAGCGTCAGGAAGGGCAGGCCTTCGCGGTTGGAGGCCGGCAGTTCCGGCGCCAGCGGTGGCGCGGCGACAAGCTGCCGTCCTGGCGCCGCGGGGGCCGTCCCGTCGGCCCGTTCGGCTGGTTCCGCCTCTCTGATGCCGGGTTCCGCAATCATACGGAACTCCTGCCAGACAGAGCTTATCGAAGCTTGTGGTTGATCGCTCGAATTTTAGCGGTCGCTCTCTTTTTTATCCCTTGGGGGTTCACATATCCACCACCACGCGGCCGCGGATCTTGCCCTCGACGATGTCATGTGCGGCGCCGATGATGCCGTCGAAGCCGATGCTCGTCGACAGGCTGGCAAGCTTTGCGTGGTCGAGATCGGCACTGATGCGGCGCCAGGCCTCGAGTCGGACCGCCTTCGGCGCCATCACCGAATCGATGCCGAGCAGCGAGACGCCGCGCAGGATGAAGGGGGCGACGCTTGCCGGCAGGTCCATGCCGCCGGCGAGGCCGCAAGCGGCGACGGCGCCGCCATAGGAGGTCATCGACAGAACGTTGGCCAGCGTGTGACTGCCGACCGCATCGACGCCGCCGGCCCAGCGTTCCTTGGCGAGCGGTTTTGCCGGCTGGGTGAGCTCGTCGCGTGAAATCACTTCCGCGGCGCCGAGGTCGATCAGATAGGGGCTTTCGGCAGCGCGGCCGGTCGAGGCGATGACATGATAGCCGAGGCTGGACAGGATCGAGACCGCGACCGAGCCGACGCCACCGGCAGCGCCGGTCACCACCACCGGGCCGCGATCGGGCACGATGCCGTGGCGCTCCAGCGCGATGACGCAAAGCATGGCGGTGTAGCCGGCGGTGCCGACTGCCATCGCATCATGCGGGCTCATGCCGTCCGGCAACGGCACCAGCCAGTCGCCCTTGACGCGGGCGCGCCCTGCAAAGGCGCCGAAATGCGTCTCGCCGACGCCCCAGCCGTTCAATATGACCTTGTCACCCTTGCGCCAGCCAGGATTGGAAGACGAGATGACGGTGCCGGCGAAATCGATGCCCGGCACCAGCGGCCAGCGGCGGATCACCGGCGCCTTGCCGGTAATTGCAAGACCGTCCTTGTAGTTCACCGTCGTCGCCTCGACCGCGACGGTGACGTCGCCCTCCATCAGGTCTGCCTCGGTAAGCTCGGTCACCGCGACCGACTGGTTTTTCTCGGCGTCGCGCGAAACGAGGATGGCTTTGAAGGTTTCGGGCATTTTTTCTCCTCGGGCTTGCAGATCAGAATGTGCGGCGCCAGGCGAGTGAGGTCAATCGCTCGACGCTCCGCGCCGCCAGCCAATGAGTTCGTCGAAGACGACCAGCACCGCACCAACCGAAATGAAGGCGTCGGCGAGGTTGAAGATCGCGAAGGACCAGACCGGCGTATGGAACAGGACATAGTCGATGACATGACCGTAGATTGCGCGATCAATCAGGTTGCCGAGCGCGCCGCCGACGATCAGTGCGAAGCCGATGCGGGCAAGCAGGTGGCCGGGCGGCGTGCGGGCCGCAAGATAGAGCACGAAAGCGACCACCAGAACCGCGACGACCACCAGGCCGGTGTCGCCGAAGGACGAAAACAGCGAGAACGCGATGCCGGTGTTGTAGGTGCGGTACAGCGCCAGGAACGGAAGAAGGTCGAGCCGTTCCTGAAAGGCAAGACCGGTTTCGACTAGGTATTTCACCCACTGGTCGAGCGCTATCGCGGCGACGACCAGAAGAGCATACGGCCTCCAGGACTTCATGGTTTGCAGTTTCACGGTTTGAGATGTCACGATCTGGCGTCCTCCGGGCCGAGCTTCAGCGCGCCGCGCCGGATCTCGAACAGCATGACGCCGGTGGCCACCGCAAGGTTGAGCGAATCGGCGCGGCCGGCCTGCGGTATCCGCAGCAGTTTGTCGCAGCTTGCGGCAAGCTCGTCAGGCAGACCTTGCTGCTCGTTACCCATCATCAAAAGCACCGGGCCTTTTGAAAAATCGACCGAGCGGTAGTCGACCGCACCTTTCAGATGGGTGCCGGCGACGAGGCCGGGAAAGCTCGTTCGCCAGGCGAGAAAAGCTTCGGGCGACGCCTTGGCGACCGGCACGGCGAAAATCGAGCCCATGGTGGCGCGCACCGTTTCGACCGAAAAGGGATCGGTGGTCTCGCCGACCAAGATGACGCCCCTGGCCCCGACAGCGTCGACCGTGCGGATGACGGTGCCGAGATTGCCGGGGTCGCGGACGCGGTCGAGCGCCACCCAGACGTCGCCGTCACGGGCGCGGATGTCCTTCAACGGCAGGAATTTCTGCGAGAACACGCCGACGACCATCTGCGGATTGTCGCGGCGGGTGATGGCGACGAGCACTTTTTCCGAAACTTCAAGGACGGTGCCGCCGGCGGCGACCGTGCGCGCCGCGATCTTTTCAACCGCCGTATTGCCACGTCCGGCCTTGGCGAAGACCAATGTCCTGATCGACCAGCCGAGATCGAGCGCGTCGATGACCAGCTTCAGGCCTTCGGCCATGAAGGCATTCTGCTGGTCACGGAATTTCTTCAGCGCGAGCGCCTTGATGTCCTTGACCAGCGGGTTGGCGAGGCTGGTGACTTCCTTCACCTGCCCTGGCGCGCCCGCGTGCCGTTCGTACGCACTCATTCAGGCCACCCAGCGTGAGAACAGCGAGGTCGAAAGCGCCCGACCGGCAGACTTCTCGCGGATGATCAATTCACCCGACTCGACCGTGCCGCCCATGCCGGCGAAGGTGTCGCGCATCAGGGCATGGATGGCGAAAAAAGAGGCGCGGATCGAATAGGCGGTCAGTACCACGGCGAGCGGCTTCGGCGTCAGGATCGCGCGGCAGATATCGGTCAGCGCCGGCAGGTCCTCGAACAGCTGCCAGACCTCGCCCTTCGGTCCGCGGCCATAGGCGGGCGGGTCGAACAGGATGATGTCGTAGCGGCTGCCGCGGCGCTCCTCGCGCTCGGCGAATTTCACGGCATCGTCGACGATCCAGCGGATCGGCTTTTGCGACAAGCCCGCCATTTCCTGGTTTTCGCGCGCCCAGCCGATCGCCTTCTTGGAAGCATCGACGTGGGTGACCTCGGCGCCGGCACGCGCCGCCACCAAGGAGGCAAGGCCGGTGTAACCGAACAGGTTCAACACCTTCACCGGCCGTTTTGCCGCCGCGATCAGTCCGGCCATGTGGTCCCAGTGCGAGGCCTGCTCGGGAAAGACGCCGACATGGCGAAACGAAGTGAAGCGGCCGAGATAATCTATGCCGTCATGCTTCATCGGCCAGGTTTCGCCGAGCGGCGTCTTGGGGAAGCGCCAGCGGCCGATGCCTTCCTCGTCGGTATCGCCGGTGAAAATGGCGTCGGCGCGCTCCCAGTCCCTGGCCGGCAAAGCCTTTTGCCAGATCGCCTGGCCCTCCGGCCGAACGATGCGGTAGGGGCCGTATTGCTCGAGTTTTTCTCCGGCGCCGCTGTCGAGCAACGCGTAGTCCTGATTGGGGCCGACCTCGAGGATCAGCGGCAGATGTTCGGCAGGCAGCACGCCATCGCGACGGGATAGAGGGCGCGGCGCGGCTTTCGGCTCGGACCGGTCCTGCAGTTTAGGCTCCGAACCGGCGGTCAGGCCGGCGTAGCGCCGCCGCGGCTGCTCCGCCCCGCCCTTCGGGGGCGGGCGGCTGTCGCGGCGTTTGTCGCGAAAAGGTTTCAAGAAGGCGCATCTCCGGACGGCGGCTCGCCGCTTCTGCCACAGCACATTGACCGGCGCAACAAAAGGGCTGCCGACGTGTGCAGCCGCGCCTGATCGCCAGCAGGCCGACTGCGAGCGCTATGAAACCAACGGCCTTGAAGCCGGTGACGACCATATGGCCGGTTTCCCAACTGCTCCGGATACTTTCGAAATTGTCCGGGATCGGTCCAGGCACCCAGGTGGCCAGGACATCGTTTGCCGGTTTGACCAGGGTAAACCACGCCACGAGGGCCATCAGATAAAGCACGGTGGCGGCCAAAATCCACCAGAATGCCGGGCGGTCGCTGCGCAGCATCCAGGCGAGAAGCCCCGGACAGGCGATCGCGGCCACGTCCAGCGGTGCGCCGACAATCGCGAAGAATTGGAACTGAGCGTTGAAGACAGTGGTTTCACGCCAGAGCGAAGGCGGCCAACTGGTCAGCCGCGGCACCGATTCCAGCACATGGGCGAAGGATGGTCCGAGGCTGAGCGCAGCGACGATGGCGGTCAAAACCGACCAGAACAACAGGAACCCGCGCATATCCATAGTGGCCAGACAACGGCGTCAGGACGCAGACGTTCCCGTCCGCCACCCATGTCGCTTGCCGCCGAAAGCGCTGGGGCTCTATCGTGATTGAAACCAGGTCATGATTCATGTCCCGTGCTGAACGCCTGCTCGACCTGATCCAGATCCTGCGCCGGCATCGCCGGCCAGTCAGCGGCCGCAGCCTTGCGGGCGAAATGGGTGTGTCGATCCGCACGCTCTATCGCGATATCGCCACGCTGCAGGGGCAGGGCGCGCCGATCGAGGGTGAGGCGGGGTTGGGTTACGTGCTCAGGCCCGGTTTCATGCTGCCGCCCTTGATGTTCACCGATGAGGAGATCGAGGCGATCGTGCTCGGTTCGCGCTGGGTGGCCAAGCAGCCGGACTGGCGGCTTGCGAACGCCGCCACCGACGCGCTGGCCAAGATCGCGGCGGTGCTGCCGAACGATTTGCGCGAAGAGCTCGACGCCTCGACGCTGCTGGTCGGGTCGCGCACCGAGGTCACCGAAGGCATCGATCTCGGCGTGGTGCGGCAGGCCATCCGCGAGGAGCGTAAGCTGAGCTTTGTCTATCGCGACGCCGGCGGCGCTGCCTCCGAGCGCACCGTCTGGCCGTTCGCACTCGGCTTCTTCGACAAGGTGCGCGTCGTCGCGGCCTGGTGCGAGATGCGCCAGGATTTCAGGCACTTTCGCGCCGACCGGATATCCGGCCTCAATGCCACCGAGATGCGCTATCCGCGCCGCCGTCAGGTGCTGCTCAAAGAATGGCGGGCGACGCTCGACACGCCAAGCTAAGGCTGCTGCTCAGTTGAGACTGCTGCCAGAATCTGGCAGTGGCGTACGGTATGCTCCTCCAGTCGAAACGATCTGGAGAGCAATTCATGACACCGCCCAATTTCGTCATCCTCTATGTCGACAAGCCTGAGCAAAGCGGCGCCTTCTATAGCGCGCTGCTTGGGCGGCAGCCGGTCGAGACCTCGCCGACCTTCGTGCTGTTCGTGCTCGACAACGGCTTCAAGCTCGGCCTCTGGTCGCGTCACACCGTGGAACCGGCCGCCGCGGCAGCAGGCGGTGGCGCCGAGATCGTCTTTGCGCTGGACACGCCGGAGGCGGTCGATGCCACCTACACCGATTGGGCCGGACGGGGTCTGAAAATCCTGCAGAGCCCGACCGACATGGATTTCGGCCGGACCTTCGTCGCGCTCGATCCCGACAATCATCGGCTGCGGGTTTATTGGCAAAGGGAGTAAGGCAGTAGGGCAGTAGGGGAGTACGTGACAGGAAATATAGCTGGCGCGGCGCCGCACGATCAGTGCGGTTTCCTACTGCCCTACTGCCCTACTGCCCTACTGCCCTACTGCCCTACGCTTGCGCGATACACGCCAATGCCGGCGGCGAGGTCCTCGAGGGCTGCGCCGACCGACTTGAACAGCGTGATCTCGTCGTCGTTCTGCCGGCCTTTTTTCTGGCCGCGCGTGAGTTCATAAAGGTCGGCGACGATGGCTTCCGGCTTCAACACGCCGGAGGCCAGCGGCTGGACGATGTCACCGGCTTCCTTGGTGGCGCCGGCGCGGGTGTCGACATAGACGCGGGCCCGCGCAACCGTGTCGTCGTCGCTTTCGCGCATCGCCGGAGTGAAGCCGCCGACGAGGTCGACATGCGTTCCGGGTCGCAACAAGGCGCCCTTGACCAGCGGCTCGGTGGTGATTGTCGCCGAGGAAATGATGTCGGCCTGGACGAGTTCGGCGTCGAGATCGCCTGCGGCTTCGGCCGCAAAACCTTCCGCACGCAATCTTGCAGCGACCTTTTCGGCATTGGCCGGCGTGCGGTTCCAGATGCGGATGCTGGTGATCGGCCGCACAGCCGAATGCGCCTTCGCTAGGAACGGCGACAGCGCGCCGGCGCCTACCACGAGCAGCCGCGAGGCGTCCTCGCGGGCCAGGTAGGAGGCGGCCAGCGCCGAGGCGCAGGCCGTGCGCCACTGCGTCAGCCGCTGGCCGTCGATCATGGCCTGCGGCTCGCCGGTGGCGCCGTCGAGCAAGAGGTAAAGGCCCATCACCGCGGGTTTTCCGACAGCGTTGTTGTCGGGCGACACGGTGACGATCTTGATGCCGATGTGACCGCCGGCGGAGGTGCCAGCCGCGTTGAAGTCGGTCCAGGCCGGCATCAAAAGCAGCGTTGAAGCGGCGCCGTCGGGCCGCTCTATCGTATGATGGTGCCTGACCGGCTGTATGGCGCCATCGCGAAAGGCGGCGCGCAGCGTCTCGATCAGTCCGGGAAAGGTCAGCGCGCTGTCGACCTCGGCGGCCGAAATGGTCAGCATGAAAGGCTCCGCGAAAGATATGTCAGCGACGCTTCAGTTTGTCGCCTTCGGCAAAGCCTGGCCCCGAGGCGCGGCAGGCGCGCGGCTTACCGCCTGGCGCAGATTCTCGGCCTCGGCACCGCGCTGGCGCGCCAGCTTGCGATAGCGCCCTTGCTTGATCCAGGTCGCCAGGCTGCCGACGATCATGCCGATGGCAAGGGCAAGGAACAGGAATATGAACAGCGGCAAGGTCAGCGTCAGCGCCGGGTTGCCCGGATTGAACGGGTCGAGCGTGAAGGCGACCGGTTCGCGGTTGGCAACGGCCAGCGCGATCAGGATGATGGCCAGCGGCACGAAGACCACGATGAGGATTAAGCGATTGAACATGTTTTTCCGTAGGCACTGCTGTCGGAGCGGGACGGCGGGCGCCGCGCCTATTTGCCTCCGTTCAGCCTTTCACGCAATTCCTTGCCGGTCTTGAAGAACGGTACCCATTTCTCCTCGACCTCTACGGATTCGCCAGTGCGCGGGTTGCGGCCGGTGCGGGCAGGGCGATTTTTCACCGAAAACGCGCCGAAGCCGCGCAACTCGACCCGGTTGCCCTCGGCAAGCGCGTCGGTGATTTCATCGAAGATGGCGCTGACAATGTTTTCGACGTCGCGCAGGAAAAGATGCGGATTACGCGTGGCGATGATCTGCACAAGTTCGGATTTGATCATGAAAAGGCTCCCCGTAAAAGCAGTGCCGCCGAAATTATCAGAATGATTTTATTTGGTTTTTCACTCGTCCCAAGCGGTTCCTCAAGGGTGCCAGACGGAAACGAGACCGTCAAGAAACAAGCGGTCCGCTCCAATTTCGTGAAGGACGTCGCCGTCATGGCCGGCCAGGCCAAGCGCAGCACCGACGGTCTGCGCCATCGCTTTGGAGAACAGGAAACCGCCGCGTTTTTCCGTGTCCTTCCATTCCACCACCTTGAGCTTGGCATCGACACCCTTGCCTGCAAGCCAGTCGATTGCTTCGGCCTCGCCGCCGACCGCGTCGATCAATCTGTTGGTGACCGCCTGCCGGCCGGTGAAGATCGACCCGTCTGCGAGCGCCAGCACCTCCGGCTTGGTCATGTTGCGGCGCTCGGCGACGATGCCGACGAACCAGTCGTAGCTGTCGAGGATGAGCTTGCGGACCATGGCGCGCTCATCGTCATTGGTCGGCTTGAAGGGAGAAGGCGAGGCCTTCAAGGGCGAGGATTTCACCTCCTCCAGCTTGACGCCGAGCTTGTCCATGAGGCCGCTGACGTCCGGGTACTGAATCAGCACGCCGATCGAGCCGACGATCGAGGATTTGCGTGCGACAATATGGTCGGCCGCGGTGGCGATCATATAGCCCGCCGAAGCCGCGAGCGTGCCGACCTCGGCCACCACCGGCTTTTCGGCGGCAAGCTTGCGCACTGCCTCATAGATCGATTCGCCACCGACGGTGGTGCCGCCGGGTGAATCGATCGACAGGATCACAGCCTTGACGCGCGGCGACTGACGGATTGCCTCCAGCCGCTTGATCAGTTCTTCGTCTTCGGTGATGGTACCTTCGATCTTGACCTTGGCGATGTGGTCGACAGCCGCGCCGGTGAAGTCGTCACCATAGATCCATGCCGAGAAGGCGATCAGTCCGGCTGCTGCGACGATAATCGCCGCAACACGCCAGAATGTCAGCTTGCGGCGCAAGCGGCGGCGGTCGATCAGGTCGTCGGCTCTCAATACCATGGTCAGCCTCGTAGTCGGTGGGAGCAGATGCTTTTAAAGCAACCATTCGCGCCCGGCTACCGTTTCCTGACGGCCTTGCGCCAAAGGCCGTTAGGCATTCGCGGCAAGCCTCAACCTGTCACGTTCCACAGGCTCTAACACTGTGCGCCCATATCTGGTATGAGGTACAGGCTGCGCTGGGGCCATTTTCATTGTACAGGGGCGGCTGTCACATTTTTGCGGTTTTCCTCGGCTTGTGCTTGCTTGAGGGCGCCGGCACCCCACCTATAGGGCGGCTTGGCGGGCAGGGGTTTAGAAGAAGCAGTCATGTTAGCGGGACCAATCGAACCGACCAACACCGAGACGGAGTTGGCTCCCAAGGCCGCAGGCCGGGCGCGGGTCGACGCGTTTGACGTTGCGCAGCGTCATTCGCGCCGGGTCCGTGTCCTCAAGCTGGCCGTGCCGCTGGTCGCTGCCGTGATTGCGGTCGCGTTTCCCGTCTATTCCTATCTCATGGCTCCCGCTGCAATCGAGGTGCAGGCCGACGGCGGCGCCTTTGCCGATGGCAAGCTGGTGATGGCGAACCCCAAGCTCAACGGCTTCACCAAACAGAACCTGCCCTATTCGATGACAGCCCTGCGCGCCATACAGGATGTCAGCAAACAAGGCATCATCGATCTGGAGGGCATCAAGGCCAAGCTGCCGATTGCGACCGACAACACGGCCGCCATCGATGCCACGCACGGCACCTATGATCGCGACGGCAACACGCTCAGCCTGACCAGCGATGTGACCGTGTCGACCACGGATGGTGTGGTGGCAAAATTCAAATCAGTCTATCTCGACATGGGCGAAGGCACTATGAAGACAAGCGAGCCCGTCGATGTCAGCCGCGGCGGGTCGCGGATCAGGGCGGATTCGATGTCGGTCCAGGACAATGGCAAGGTCCTGGTTTTCGAGAACAAGGTGCGCGTCGACATCGATCCCGCCAGTTTGAAGGCGGCAGAGGCAAAGAGCGGAGAGACCAATGCGGTTCAGTAGTTCGGCACGGCGCCTCGCCGCGATTTCGGCGTTGACGCTCGGGTTGCCCTTGGGGCTGACCTTCGGGACGGCGCCGTCGCTGGCGCAATCCAGTGCCACCAGCCAAATGTCCGGCCTCAGGCTGTCGGGCGACAAGCCTATCCAGATCGAAAGCGACAAGCTCGAGGTGCGCCAGGCGGAAAGCGTCGCCGTCTTCACCGGCAACGTCAACGTCGTCCAGGGTCCAACCGTGCTCAAGGCCGGCAAAATGACGGTCTATTACGTCAGGGATGCAGGCGCCGCTAAAGGCGCCCAGCCCGCGGGTGCCGCGGCGATGACCGGATCCGCCAACATCGACCATCTCGAGGTCGACGATAAGGTCTACATCAAATCGGACAATCAGGTTGCCACCGGCGACCGCGGCACCTTCGACATGAAGACCGAAGTGCTGGTGCTTTCGGGCAGCAAGGTCGTGCTCTCGCAAGGCGATAACGTGCTTGTCGGCTGCAAGCTTACCGTGCAGATGAAGAGCGGCCTTGCCCAGGTCGACGCTTGCGGCGGCCGCGTCATGATGTCGATCACGCCGCCGGCGAAGTCTGGAGCAGCGAAACCCTGATGACCGGCATATCGTCGCTGCTGGCGCGTCTTCCAGGGCGCGCCGCCAGCAAACTTGCGGCACCGGCCAGGGTCACCGTCGAAGCGGCAAAGTTCAAGGGAACCTTGATCGCCAAGGGGCTGACCAAAAGCTACAAGGGCCGCAAAGTCGTCAGCGGCGTGACGCTGGGCGTACGCGCCGGCGAGGCGGTTGGGCTGCTCGGCCCCAACGGCGCCGGCAAGACGACCTGTTTCTACATGGTAACCGGCCTGGTGCCGGTCGATGAAGGCACGATCGAAATCGACGGTTTCGACGTCACGTCGATGCCGATGTATCGCCGCGCCCGTCTCGGCATCGGCTATCTGCCGCAGGAAGCGTCGATTTTTCGCGGCCTGAATGTCGAGCAAAACATCCGGGCCGTGCTCGAGGTCGTCGAAAAGAGCCGCAAGGAGCGTGAGCGCCTGCTCGACGAATTGCTCGAGGAGTTTCACATCAGCCATCTGCGCAAGGCTCCGTCGCTGTCGCTCTCCGGCGGTGAGCGGCGACGCCTCGAAATTGCCCGCGCCTTGGCAACCCGCCCCGCCTATATGCTGCTCGACGAACCTTTCGCCGGCATCGATCCGATCGCCGTCGCCGACATCCAGCAACTCGTGCGCCACTTGACGGCACGTGGCATCGGCGTTCTGATCACCGACCACAATGTCCGCGAGACACTTGGCCTGATCGACCGCGCCTACATCATCCATGCCGGCCAGGTGCTGACCCATGGTCGAGCCGACGAAGTGGTCGCAAATGCCGACGTGCGGCGGCTTTATCTCGGCGAGGGATTTACACTCTAAATGCGAAATTCCGGTTCGAACGGGATTTCCGGCGTAGTCCAACAGCTTTTTCTTCAATTTTCTGCCTGAAAACGCGTCGGCAGGCGAGTTTTACCGCTCCTCGCCTTGACAAGCAAAAGCCGGGCCAGTTTCTATGCTGGCCTGGAAAATTCCTTCCAGCAGTGCGGGTGCGTAGACGGGGCGTTTGAAACCGAACCATGGCGTTGGCGGCAAAACTACAGCTACGACAGTCGCAGTCGCTGGTGATGACGCCGCAGCTGATGCAGTCGATCCGCCTGCTGCAGTTCACCCATCTCGAGTTGGAACGCTTCATCGACGACGAGATCGAACGCAATCCCTTGCTGGAACGCGCCGAACCGCAGGAGGACGCCGCCAGCGACCAGGCGCAGAAGGGCGACGCCGCATCGGAACCGGCTGCCGACGGCGACTGGTTCGAGGCGGAAACGGCATGGAGCGCCGAGGCGATCTCGGAAAAGCTCGATACGTCGCTGGAAAACCTGTTTCCTGACGATCCTGGTACGAGCGAGCGGCTCGGGCCCGACCTGACGGCACAATGGAAATCGGCGTCCGGCAATGGTTCCACCTCTTCCTCCGACGGCTTCGACGTCGCGGATATGGCGGCGGCGGCCATCACGCTGCGCGACCATGTCGGCGAGCAGGTGGCGCTCGCCTTTGCCGATCCGGCGGCGCGCCTGATCGCCGGCGAGCTTGCCGACGGCCTCGACGAGGCCGGCTACATGCGTGCCGATATGGCCGAGATCGCCGCCCGCCTCGGCGCGGACGCCACGGCGATGGCAACGGTCCTGGCGGTCTGCCAGACATTCGAGCCCGCCGGCATATTCGCCCGCGACCTCGCCGAATGCCTGTTGCTGCAGCTGGCCGTGCGCGACCGGCTCGATCCGGCGATGAAGGCGCTGATCGCCAATCTCGAACTCCTGGCACGGCGCGATTTCCAGACGCTGAAGCGGATTTGCGGCGTCGACGAAGAGGATCTGCTCGACATGCTGGCCGAGATCCGGGCGCTCGACCCACGGCCGGGAATGGCGTTTTCGCGCGGTGCCAGCGATGCGATCGTGGCCGACATCGAGGTGCGTGCAGCCAATGACGGCAGCTGGACGGTCGAGCTCAATGCCGAGACGCTGCCGCGCGTGCTGGTCGATCACATCTATTTCGCCCAGGTCACGCCACATGCGAAAAACCAGGCGGAAAAGGATTTCCTTGCCGAATGCCTGCAGAACGCCAACTGGCTCACGCGCAGCCTCGACCAGCGGGCGAAGACCATTCTCAAGGTGGCCTCTGAGATCGTGCGCCAGCAGGACGCTTTTCTCGTCCACGGCGTGCGGCACCTGAAGCCGCTCAACCTGCGCACGGTGGCGGACGCCATCGGCATGCACGAATCAACGGTCAGCCGGGTCACGGCAAACAAATACATGCTGACGCCGCGCGGCGTGTTCGAGCTGCGCTATTTCTTCACCGCCTCGATCGCTTCGTCAGGTGGCGGCGATGCGCATTCGTCGGAAGCGGTGCGCGACCGCATAAAGCAGCTGATCGACGAGGAGAAAGCCATCGATGTGCTTTCCGACGATGCCATCGTGGACATGCTGCGGGAAAGCGGCGTCGACATCGCCAGGCGCACGGTGGCCAAATACCGGGAAGGCATGAACATACCCTCTTCGGTGCAGCGGCGGCGCGAAAAACGCGCTTTGGCCAGCGCCGGCCGTTGATCTCCGGCGGAATTTCCACAGCTTTCGCCCTTCATTGACAAGCGGCGACGAAGTGGCTAGAAGCCCGCCCGCATGGGACGGGCTGGCGAGTGGATTTGAGTTCGCCGATGCCCGCACGAGAGATGGTCCGTCACGATGTAGGCCACGGGACGGCCAAGAAGGCGGCTTGTGATCAACCGGAAAGTTCGGATCTAAAATCGGCGCAAGTGACGCCGCAAAAGCTTGTGCGCGCGGACCACGAGTATAAACTCGGGACAGTTTGAAGCCTGAGCAAGGAAGGTCAGTTTTCAGATGACACTGCGCATATCGGGAAAACACATGGATATCGGCGATGCGTTCCGTACGCGCATCAACGACCGTGTCGGGGAAGTGATCGGGAAATATTTCGATCGGGGCTTTTCAGGGCAAATCGTAGTCGTCAAATCGGGGTCGCGCTACACGGCCGATTGCATGATCCGGCTGGACTCCGGTGCTTCGCTGCAGGCGACCGGCGATGCCCAGGATCCAACGCTTGCCTTCGATACCGCGGCGGACCGTCTGGAAACACGCCTCAGGCGCTACAAGCGCCGGCTGAAGTCGCACAATTCAGGCAATAGCAACGGCGAGCTCACCGACGTCGCCTATACGGTGATGGCGCCGCTTGCCGACGACGAGGAGGACATACCGGAGAATTTCGCGCCGGCCATCGTCGCCGAATCGACCATGACGCTGCGGACCATGTCGGTGGCGTCAGCGGTGATCGAACTCGACACCAAGGACAGCCCGGTCCTGGTCTTCCGCAATGCCGGAAACGACCATCTCAACATCGTCTATCGCCGGCCGGACGGGAATATTGGCTGGATCGACCCGTCCACGGCCAAGGTCGCGCAGGGGTAAAAACCAGCCGCACGCGAGCGTGGGGACTGGCGACGGCAGGCGAACAAGGGATTTCAAGCATGGATCTGAGCGATCTCGTCAGCATTCCGGCAATCATGCCGGCGTTGAAGGCGAACTCCAAAAAGCAGCTGCTGCAATTGCTGTCCGAAAGGGCGGCGGCGATTTCCGGCATTCCGGAGCGAGAGGTGTTCGACACCATCCTGCAGCGCGAGCGGCTCGGCTCCACCGGCGTCGGCAACGGCATCGCCATTCCGCACGGCAAGCTGGCCGGGGTGAAGCGGATCGCCGGCGTTTTTGCCCGGCTGGAGACACCGGTGGACTTCGAGGCCCTCGATGATCAGCCGGTCGACCTGGTGTTTCTGCTTTTGGCTCCCGAAGGCGCCGGCGCCGACCACCTCAAGGCGCTGTCGCGCATTGCGCGGGTGCTGCGCGACGCCGACACGGTTGCCAAGATCAGGGGCACGCGCGACGCCGTAGCCATCCACGCGCTGCTGTCGGACACACAGGCCTCGCACGCCGCCTGAGGTTTTGATTAAATCCGTTGAAGGGCCGCCGTGAGCGGCCCTGTCCGTTTCCAACCAGATCGCTGCGCCGTATTTGTCAGTGGATAACGACGTTAGTGGATAGCGACCGGGGTCAGATCGTTTTCCAGCGCGCCAGCCAGTGCCCGGTCGCGAGCGTCCGAAAGCAGGATCGGCTGGCCATTGGCGGCAAACAGGGCCCACAGTTCCAGCCCGGGCGCGATTTCGCCGAGGCCCGGGAAACGGCCGCGCAGATCGTCGCTCGACACTTTCCTGAGATAGGCGACAGAACCTTCGCCGAGATGGGCGAATTCGCCGCTGGTCATGATGATATTTTCGTTAGTTCTGGTCATTTCAAGCCTCCTTGCCGCGAGACGCCGCTCAAGGCCATCCCGCATGAGAGCTATCGGCAAAAATCAGTCTTTCACCGATATATTTATTTTTCGTACCAGCCGTTCGGATTCCGGCCGATCGAGATCGATCGACAGAAGGCCGTTCTTCAATTCCGCCGTAATCACCCGCATGCCGTCGGCCAGCACGAAACAGCGCTGAAACTGGCGCGCGGCGATGCCGCGGTGGAGGAATTCGCGCTCGGTGTCGTCGTTCTGACGGCCGCGCACGACCAACTGGTTCTCCTCCGTTGTGACATCGAGATCGCTTTCCGCGAAACCGGCAACGGCGAGCGTGATACGCAGCCTTTCGGTTTTGCCGTCGGCACCGCTGAGGCGCTCGATGTTGTAGGGAGGATAGCTGTCACCGGACTTTGCCAACCGCTCCAGCGTCTTTTCCATGGAATCGAAACCGAGGAGAAGCGGGCTGGAAAAAGGCGTCATTCGGCTCATGTTACAGTGTCCTCTCAAGAGCGACATAAAGTGGAAAAACCCGGATGGCATTTTTCCCGATGGTCTTGATATGGTCCGCCGCCCGGCAGACTTCAAGCCGTCACACGTCCCGCCCAAAAAGACTTGCCAAAACAAGGAATTGAAATGCCCCAATCCCGCAGGATCATCATCGACACTGACCCCGGCCAGGACGATGCCGTCGCCATATTGCTGGCGCTGGGCAGCGCCGAGCTGGAGATCGTCGGCATCACCGCGGTGGCCGGCAACGTGCCGCTGAAACTTACCGAAAAAAACGCCCGCAAGATCTGCGAGCTGGCCGGCCGGCCGGACGTCAAGGTCTATGCAGGCGCCATCCGGCCGCTGGCGCGCGAACTCGTCACCGCCGAGGAAGTGCATGGCAAGACCGGCCTCAACGGGCCGCAACTGCCCGAACCAAAGATGAAACTGCAGGACGAGTATGCGGTTGATTTCATCGTTGAGACGCTGATGAACGAGGAGAGCGGCACGATCACGCTGTGCGCGCTCGGGCCGCTCACCAACGTTGCGCTGGCGCTGATCCGCGAGCCGAAAATCGCGCCGCGCATCAAGGAAATCGTGCTGATGGGCGGCGGCTTCTTCGAGGGCGGCAACGTCACGCCGACCGCCGAGTTCAACATCTATGTCGATCCGCATGCTGCCGATGTCGTGTTCAAATCCGGCATTCCGATCGTGATGATGCCGCTCGACGTCACCCACAAGGCGCTGACCACCGCCAAGCGTACGAAGGCCTTCCGCAAGCTCGGCACCAGGGTCGGCACGGCCACCGCGGACATGCTGGAATTCTTCGAACGTTTCGACGAGGAGAAATACGGTACCGACGGCGGCCCGCTGCACGATCCTTGCGTGATCGCGTATCTGCTGAAGCCGAAGCTGTTCAAGGGGCGCAACTGCAATGTCAGCGTGGAAACCGCCTCGGAGCTCACCATGGGCATGACGGTGATCGACTGGTGGGGGGTGACCAAGCGGCCGAAGAACGCCATGGTGATGCGCGACATCGACCATGATGCGTTTTTCGCGCTGTTGCTGGAACGGCTGGGGCGGCTTTAGGGCTGCTCAGTAGTTGAGCAGGCGGTAGGTGGTGGTACCGTCCTGGCGTTGTTGTTCTTCGATCGAGACTTCCGATCCAATCATGTGGGGTGTTTCCACCTCACCATCGACAAATATCCGAGCGTTGCCCTCATAGAGGCGGACTTCATATCTATAATAAAGTCCATGTCCGACGGAACCCCTCGGATTTAGAGGCATCGTCGCAACATCTTCGACGGTGCCTCCTACGAGTTGTGTGCCAGTGATCGGACTGTTCTGCCTGGTTACAATCGGCACAGCGATCGCGAGAGCGAGCGCACACAAGATTGTGATGCCAACAACTCTGTCGCGAAACTCTTCCCGAAGCAAAAGAATGCGGGTTCTAAGAGAAAGATTTGCCGGCCCCATACCTTAGAGTTGAGTAGCATAGGGGCTTTGTTCAAGAGCGATTCCCCGAAAAAGCCATGTCACTCGCGTCACCTTTGAAAACAGCTTATCGATCGATCGTCGTTCAATTTGCAAACCGGTAAAAGACGAAGCCATTGTCGCGCGTGACGCGCTCGATGCCTACGCGCGAGCCGATCAGATGCGGGAGGTCGTCGTAAACGAGGACCGTCGAACCGTTCTCAAGGACCAGCAGATATTGGATATTGCGCCCTTTACCCTGTCCACTTTTGATCGTCGCATCGACCGGGTCGACCGATCGGATCGGACTTGCGTCATTCGCCCATTTGTTCAGAGCCGACGGAACCATCGCCGCGAACAAAGCGATGAACAGGATCACGCCAAACGCGTTCCTTTTCAAATCCGCGTAACTCCACGGCATAGACATGAATCCCCAACTGTTGATCCATGTGGTGGCCTGAAGGCCGACTTTCAATCGGCTTTCCTATTCCAGGATGTTGCTGTTGGCGTCGCCGGGCTCGCGGCCGTTACTTCGCCTTGGAAAAGGCCAGCCACAGGCCGCCGCCGACCAGGAAGCTGCCGCTGATCCTCGACAAGAGCTTGAGGCGGCCGGCCGACAGCAGGCGTCCGGCGCGGCCGGCGGCCAGCGCGTAGGTCGAATCCGAGACTGCGGCGAAGATCATCGCGGTGAGACCCATGACGCCGATCTGTAGTGCGTAATTGCCTTCGGGAGCGATGAACTGCGGAAAGAAGGCGCCGAAGAACACTAGCGTCTTTGGATTGCTGATCGCCACCAGCAGGCCCTGCAGGAAGAAGCCGCCACGTGGCCTTTTTGCCGTTCCGTCGGCGTTCAGCTTGCCTTTCGAGCGGAACATCTGCACGCCCATCCAGATCAGGTAGGCGGCGCCGATCAGCCGGACCCACTCGAACCAGTGGCCCATGCCCGCGATCAGCGAAGTCAATCCGATGCCGACGATGGCGATCATGATGGCTAGCCCGGCCTGGGTGCCGGCGACATTGGCGAGCCCTGCGCGCGAGCCATGGCGGATGCTGTTGGCAATGATCAGCGTCACCGTCGGCCCCGGCACCAGGATGATGACGATGCAGGCGACGACATAGGTGGCGTAGAGTTCCAACGACATTTTTTCCCTCCACAGATGCCGCTCGTGCGGCGCGCTGTCGCGATCAATGCATGGCGATGAGTTGCGTGCAAGCCGGCGAGGCGCCGACAATGCGGAGTTGATTTCAGCAGGCGCCGGCCTGCCATGGCAGCGTTGTCTCATAGGCGGCAGCCGCCCTCAGCACGGAGAGGTCACCGCGCGGCCGCCCGATCAATTGCATGCCCATTGGCCTGCCCCTGGCGTCGAAGCCCGCCGGTACGTTGACCGCCGGGCAGCCGCCCAGCGTGGCGAGCGCTGAGACCTGCATCCAGCGGTGATAGCTGTCCATGGCACGCCCGGCCACTTCCCTTGGCCAGTGGGTGACGACATCGAAGGGAAAGACCTGTGCGGCTGGCAGCGCAATCAGGTCGAAACGCTCGAAGAGCGATAGCAGTATTCGGTGCCAGGACGAGCGCCTCACCGTGGCGGCATGGATCTGCGGCGCGGTGAGGCGCAGTGCATGTTCCACCTCCCACACGGCCTCCGGCTTCAGCAGGCTGCGTTTCGAGGGATCGTCGTAATGCGCCTTGAGCGCACAACCGCTGCTCGCCTGCCGAAGCGTTACAAATGCCTGCCACAGCGCTTCGAAGTCGCATTCCGGCATCAGCGGCTCGGCCTCGAAGGATACACCCGCGAACCGGCCGAGTGCTGCCTCGCAAAGCTGTAGAATGCCTGCTTCAACCGGCAGATGACCTTCGAGATCGCCGAGCCAGGCGATACGCCCGCCGGCCGCCGGCGTTTCCACCCCTTGGAGAAACGAGCCTGGCTTATCATGCGACAGCGGCGCGCGAGGATGGTAGCCGGCCTGCACGTCGAGCAGCAGCGCCATGTCCCGCACCTTACGCCCCATCGGCCCTTCGACGCCCATTTGCGCAAGAAACACATCAAGGTCAGGGCCGGCCGGCACCAATCCCTGCGATGGACGGAAGCCATAGACATTGTTGTAGGCAGCGGGATTGCGCAGGGAACCGCCAAAATCGCTGCCATCGGCAACGGGAACCATGTCGAGCGCCAGCGCGACCGCCGCACCGCCGCTCGAGCCGCCGGCGGTCAGCGCCGGGTCAAATGCGTTGAGCGTCTGTCCGAACACGGTGTTGTAGGTGTTGGAGCCGAGCCCGAATTCGGGAACGTTGGTCTTGCCGATGATGATCGCGCCGGCCTTGCGGACGCGCTCGACGAAGAAGTCGTCTTCCTCAGGCACAAAATCGGCGAAGATCGGCGAGCCGAAGGTGGTTCTCAGGCCTTTTGTCAGCGCAAGATCCTTGATCGCGATCGGCAGGCCGAACAGCGATCCGGTATCTCCACCTCGCGCCAGATGAGCGTCAGCGCTGTCGGCCTCGCGCAGGATGTCGGCACGCTCACGCAATGAAACGATAGCGTTGACCAGCGGGTTCACCGCCTCGATCCTGTCGAGGAATGCCGCGACCACTTCGCGCACCGAAAGCTGCCGGCGCCGGATCTTCCCGGCAAGCGCCACGGCAGACAGGCGGCAGATGTCGCCGGCGGGCGGCACCGCATGCTTGGTCGTCGGGCGCATGGCTGTCATCCGGCTTCAGCCTGTAGATTTCTGCAGAGCGGCATCGACGTCCCTGGCCAGCGGGATGGCCGGCTGTGCACCGGCTTTCAGGCAGGCCAGCGAACCGGCTGCGGCAGCGCGGGCAAGCGCCTGGTCGAGCGGCAGGCCGGCTGCCAGCCCGGCTGCAAAATAGCCGCAGAACGTGTCGCCGGCGCCGACCGTATCGAGCGGACTGATCTTCAGCGCCGGAACCATCAGGAGATCGTCCGGCGTTGCCGCCAGAACGCCGTCCGCGCCAAGCGTGACGACGATGGTGCGGCCGGTTCTCGCGGCATAGTCGCGCATCCGTGCCGGGCGGTCGCGGCCATTCAACGACAGCGCCTCGCCATAGAGGTCGAACTCGGTTTCGTTGGCGACGACATAGTCGGCCTTGCCGAGGAAGCCGGCCGCGTCGCCATGGAAAGGGGCGGTGTTGAGCACGGTGATCGCGGCGGCTGTCCTTGCCGCGTCGAGTGCTGCCTCGACGGTCTGCAGCGGGATCTCCAGTTGCAGCAGCACGACGTCGTCGTTTTTTACGAAAGCCTTGGAAAGGTCACCCGGCACGACCGAATCATTGGCGCCCGGCACAACGGCGATCACGTTCTCGCCGTCGGCGCCGACCATGATCAACGCGGTACCGGTCGAGGCAAAGGTCTCGCCGACGCCGGACAGGTCGATCTTGCCGTCGCGCAGCAGCGCCAGAGCGTCGCTGGCGAAGCTGTCCTTGCCGACCGCGCCGACCATGCGCACCTTGGCGCCGGCGCGGGCGGCGGCCAGCGCCTGGTTGGCGCCCTTGCCGCCGGGGGCAGTAGCGAAACCGGAGCCGCGCACGGTCTCGCCGGGACCGGGCAAGCGGTCGACACTGGCGATGAGATCGAGATTGATGGAGCCGATGACGACGATCAAGAAGTGCCTCCCGCTAGCGCATACCACTCTAATTGCGCGGGAAGCTACTCCGTAAGATCGCTGCTTGTCACCCTAGCGGTCCTTGCATCGCTCCAATCGTTCCATTCGTTGGCTATTCAAGAAGAGACCTGTCCCGCCTCCCAGCCGAGGATGGCGCGTTTGCGGGTCAGACCCCAATGGTAGCCGGTGAGTGCGCCGGACTTGCCGAGAGCCCGGTGGCACGGCACGACGAAGGACATCGGATTGGCACCGACCGCGGCACCGACAGCCCGGCTGGCACTCGGTGCGCCGATGCGCGCCGCGATCGAGGAATAGGTGCAGGCCTGGCCCATCGGAATGCGCAGCAAGGCCTCCCAGACACGGACCTGGAAGTCTGTGCCGATCATGACAACGCGCAGCGGCTGGTCGGCGCGCCACAGCGACGGATCGAAGATGCGCGCGGCATAGGGTGCCGTCGCCGCCATGTCCTCGACATAGGTCGCATTCGGCCAGCGGCTGGACATGTCGGCAAAGGCCGCACGCTCGCCGCCGGGGTCGTTGAAGGCGAGGCCGGCGAGGCCGCGGTCAGTCACCATGATCAGCGCGATGCCGAAAGGCGAGATATGATAGCCGTAGCGGATGGTGAGCCCTGCGCCGCGGGTCTTGTAATCCCCCGGCGACATCGCTTCGTGGGTGACGAACAGATCATGCAGCCGGCCTGGGCCGGACATGCCGAGTTCGAACGAGGTTTCAAGCAGCGGCATGCCGGCATCGAGCAGCTTGCGCGCATGATCGAGGGTGACGGCCTGCAGAAAAGCCTTGGGCGACAGGCCGGCCCAGCGGGTGAACAGCTTCTGCAGCCCGGTCGGCGTCTCGCCGACCTCCTCGGCCAGCACTTCCAACGAAGGCTGGTCGCGATAGTCGAGGCTGATCTTTTCGATGGCACGACGGACGATTTCGTAGTCTCCACCTTCAGGCGTGATGTCTTTCTGAAGGATTGCTGTCGTTTTGAGAGGCATTTGGGCGTTCATGGCAGTATCTCCTTGAGTGCGAATATCGTCCTTCGCGGCGCCGATCACCACCCGAAACTTGCTTTCCCGCGGCATGTACCCAGATAGAGCTGGGCTTTGAATGGGGAGGACGGTCGTGGCTGGTGAAAAAGTAAACCTGACCGGGGCAAAGGAGACTTTGCTTTTGACACTTTACGGCAAGGCGCTGGAGAGCCGGCTGCCCAATTCGCTGCTCAGGGACTACTTTGCCGACGAGGCGGTGCGCAACATCGACTATGATTTCTCACGGCTCAAGGTCGACAACAATCTCGGCGTCGGTCTAGCAATCAGGGCAAAGACGCTGGACGTCTGCGTTCAGGACTTTCTCGCCCGAAATCCTGACGCCATCGTACTGCATCTCGGGTGTGGGCTCGATACGCGCGTATTCCGTATCGATCCGCCAGCCGGCGTGGACTGGTTCGACGTCGACTATCCCGAAGTCATCGACCTCAGGCGCAAGCTCTATCCCGTGCGGGATCACTACCACCTGATCGCTTCGTCGGTCACCGAACCGGGATGGCTGAACGAAGTACCTCGGGATCGCCCGGCCATAGTCGTGGCGGAAGGCCTGACTCCCTACCTGGGCGCCGAAGAGGGGCAGCAACTGTTTTCTCGTTTGGTGGGACATCTTTCGAGCGGCGAACTGGTTTTCGATGCCTATAGTCGCCTGGGCCTGAAGATCATTCGCCTCAATTCCTCCTTCCGCGCCACCGGTGCCGAGGTCCATTGGAGCATCGAGAACCCGCATGAGTTGGAGCGAGCCGTTCCGAAGCTGCGGTTCGTCGAGGACATCCCTGCCTATAAGCCGGAACATGCCGCTCGCATGCGCTGGTTCGCGAAACTGTTTGTTCGCCTTTGGAAATACATTCCAGCATTGCGCAAGATCGGCAGGCTGTTGCGCTATCGGTTCTGAAACGCTGGCTCAGCGCGCCTTAGCGGCTGCCAGAGCGCGCGAAAATGCGGTGGCAAAACTCTCGCGGTCGGCGGGGTTGAGAAAGCCGCCGATCGAGACGGTTTTTCCTTGCGCCTCGACCGCCATTCTGGTGATGCCGATCTCGGCGTGGCGGGCGATCGAAAAGCGCGCCCAGAACGGATTGAAGCGGTGTGCTTCCGATTTGCCTGACGGGGCAGTCTTGCGGATGTCGAGGCTGGTGCGCGACACCGATACCTCCTCGCGAGCCCGGGCGGCACGATAATTGGCGCGGAAGGCGATGTAGACGGCGATCACGTCGAGGCCGAAGAAGCCGAACACCGGCCAGGCGCCGCGCGACAGAAAAAAAGCTCCGGTCACCAGCCAGCCGAACAGCAGGGCGCCCATCAGTATGGCAAAGCCGGTCTTGCCCAGCGACCGGTGCGGTGTCAGCAGCGCCTGGAAAAATGGCTCGTCGGCCTGAAATGAGGCGTTTGTGTCGCTCATTGGGGAATATTATAGGAAGGCAATGACAAGCCCCAAGCCCAAAAACTCTTCTGCGCTAAAAAAAGACCTGTTGCCCGGCCGCCGCGACGGCTCGAACGCCAAGCGGCGTCCGCGGCCCGCAAGATCGCGGGCGCTTTACAGCGCGGCCGAGGTGCATGAGATTTTCCGGCGCTTTTCCGTTCAGCGGCCGGAACCGAGGGGCGAGCTCGAACATATCAACGCCTTCACGCTGTTGGTGGCGGTGGTGCTTTCGGCTCAGGCGACGGACGCCGGCGTCAACAAGGCGACGCGGGCGCTGTTCAAAATTGCCGACACGCCGCAAAAGATGCTGGCGCTGGGCGAGGCCAAGCTCGGCGACCATATCCGCACCATCGGGCTATGGCGCAACAAGGCCAAGAACGTCATCGCGCTGTCGGAGGCGCTGATCCGCGACCATGGCGGCGAGGTGCCTGAGGATCGCGATCAACTGGTCGAGCTGCCGGGTGTCGGCCGCAAGACCGCCAACGTCGTGCTCAATGTGGCATTCGGCCAGCATACGATGGCGGTCGACACGCACATCTTCCGCATCGGTAACAGGCTCGGCCTGGCGCCGGGCAAGACGCCGGAACAGGTCGAGCAAGGTTTCCTGAAGATCATTCCGGATGAATATATGCGGCACGCGCATCATTGGATGATCCTGCACGGCCGCTATGTCTGCAAGGCGCGCAAGCCGGATTGCCCGGCCTGCGTCATCGCCGATATCTGCAAGGCCAAGGAAAAGACGACCAGCGTGCCTGCACCGCTGGTGGAGATCGCGCCGCTCGGGCCAGGAGAAGCGGCTACTGAGTCAGTGCCCGGCAAGCGACTGTGAAGTTCCTCGCATGTGGCGCCGTCCACGTTCAGGAACTCTCTTCGACAAACACCTCCTCGCGCTTCTTCTTGACCGCGGGGAGAAACACGATGACGAGCACGGCAAGCGCGATGAGGAGCAGGCTGGCGCTGATCGGCCGCGTCACGAAGGTGCTCGGATCGCCGCGCGAGAGGATCATGGCGCGGCGCAGGTTTTCCTCGAGCAGCGGGCCGAGCACGAAGCCGAGCAGCAGCGGCGCAGGTTCGCAGCGCAGCTTGGTCAGGAGGTAGCCAAGCAAGCCGAAGAAGGCGACGGCATAGAGGTCGTAGACGTTGGTGTTGACGCTGTAAACGCCGATCGAGCAGAACGCCATGATGATCGGGAAGAGCACGTAGTAGGGGATGGTAAGAAGTTTCACCCAAAGCCCGATCAGCGGCAGGTTCAAGATGATCAGCATCAGATTGCCGATCCACATCGAGGTGATGATACCCCAAAACAGCGCAGGCTGTTCGATGGCGACATTGGGGCCGGGCACGATGCCCTGGATGATCATAGCGCCGATCATCAGCGCCATTACCGGGTTGGCCGGAATGCCGAGCGTCAGCATCGGGATGAAGGAGGTTTGGGCGCCGGCATTGTTGGCCGATTCCGGTCCGGCGACGCCTTCGATGGCGCCCTTGCCGAATTCCCCGGGATTTTTCGAGACACGTTTTTCGACGGTGTAGGAGGCAAAGGCGGCAAGGATCGCGCCGCCTCCCGGCAGGATGCCGAGCGCCGAACCGATGATCGTTCCGCGCACGATGGGAGCCGCCATGCGCCGAAAATCTTCGCGGGTCGGCATAAGGCCGGAGATCTTTCGGATCAGCACGGAACGCTCATGCTCGTTTTCGAGGTTGCGCAGTATCTCGGCGACGCCGAAGACACCGACCGCCACTGCGACGAAATTCAGCCCGTCGGCATATTCGCGGATGCCGAGCGTGAAACGGGGTGTACCGGTGTAGATATCGGTGCCGACAAGGCCGAGCAGCAGGCCGAGCACGACCATGGCCAGCGCCTTGACGATCGAGCCGTGGGCGAGCGCGACGGACGAGACCAGACCGACAATCATCAGCGAAAAATACTCGGCAGCACCGAATTTCAACGCTATCGCCGTCAGCGGCGGGGCAAAGATGGCGACGAGGAAGGTCGACACCGTGCCGGCAAAGAACGAGCCTATCGCCGCGGTCGCCAGTGCCGCCCCGGCGCGGCCTTTCCTGGCCATCTGGTAGCCGTCGATGGCGGTGACGGCCGACGAGGATTCGCCGGGCATGTTGATGAGAATAGCGGTAGTCGAGCCGCCATACTGCGCGCCGTAATAGATGCCGGCGAGCATGATCAGGGAGGAAACCGGATCGCCGATCTGGAAGGTGATCGGCAACAGCATGGCAATGGTTGCGGTGGCGCCGATACCGGGCAGGACACCAATCAGCGTGCCGAGAAGGACACCGATCAGGCAGAAACCGAGGTTTGCCAAAGATGTGGCCGTCGAAAAGCCGAGTGCGAGATTGTTGAGGAGTTCCATTTCATCTCCTCACAACGACAGTGGCAACCACGGGCCGAAACGCCGGAACGGCAGGCCGAGTGCGTAGCTGAAGATGGCGAACGCGAACAGCGTCAGGCCGGCCGACAGCACGAGCGCGGTCAGCGGCTTCATGCGGCCGCTGGCAAACGATGCGATCAGCGCCGCCAGGAAGATCGATGGGATGAAGCCGAGGCCGCGCACCGTCAGGCCGAAGAAGATCGGAGCAGGCAGGATGAACAGCATGCCGCGCCACGCAATGTAACCGATCGGCTCGCTCTCGAAGCGCACTGCCTCGACTAGGATGACGGCGCCGAGCAGAATGAGCACGATCGCCAGAACCAGGGGGAAATAGCCCGGCCCCATGCGAAAGGCGGTGCCGATTTCGAGGCCCAGCGACTGCAGCGCGAAAAAGACGCCAATAAAGATCAACAGCGCGGCGCATATGCCGTTGGCTCTGTCGATTGCGAAAGGTTTCATGACGTCCTCCCGGCCCGCCTCACGGGCGTGCCGATGCCGGTGTAAAAACGGGGCGCCGGCGGCGCCCCGTTAAAAACCTTTAGTCGGCGTACTGGCCGGCCGCTTCGATGATCGGCTTCCAGCGCGCAATCTCACTTTCCAGCTTGGCCTTGAGCGCGGCCGGCGTGGCATCGGCCTCGGGCGACGGCTTGGTGCCGAGTTCGGCAAATCGGGCGACGACGTTCTGGTCCTTCAGCGCCACCTGCAGAGATTTCGACAGGCGTTCGGTGATCTCGGCCGGCGTGCCCTTGGGTGCATAGATGCCGTGCCAGATGCCGACCTGCACCTGGGGAAGACCGGCCTCTATCGTCGTCGGCACGTCCGGCAGCACGTCTAGCCGTTGCGGCGAGGTTACGGCATAAGCCTTGATCGTGCCGCCCTGGATCTGCTTGGTGGTATTGGTCGTCTGGTCGCACATGATGTCGACCTGGCCGCCGAGAAGATCGGTCATGGCCGGGCCGGTGCCCTTATATGGTACGGTGACCAGCGGCGTGCCGATGGCGCTCATAAACAGCATGCCGCACAGATGCGAGGCGGCACCGATCCCGGCATTGGCAACGGTGATGCTGTCCTTGTTAGCCTTGGCGTAGTCGACCAGCCCCTTCAGATCGGTCGGCTCGAGGTCCTTGCGGCCGACGATGGTCATCGGCACCTCGGTGACGAGGCCGACATATTCGAATGCGTTCAGCGTGTCGTAGGCGAGCTTTCTGTAGAGCGTAGCACTTGTCGCCATGCCGATGTGATGGAGGAGCAGCGTGTAGCCGTCAGGCTCGGCATTTGCGACGCGGCCCGCGCCCAGTGTGCCGCCGGCGCCGCCGACATTCTCGACGATGACCTGCTGGCCGAGGTCCTTCGACATGGCTTCCGCGACAAGACGCGTGACGGTGTCAGTCGGGCCGCCGGCCGAAAACGGCACGACAATGCTGATCGTGCGTTCGGGGTAGGTCTGCGCGCCAGCGGCCGGTGGGTAAAGCATGGCGGCCGCAACGGCAGCCAGCGCGGCGACGAATTTTCTCATCGTGATTCCTCCCAGGATACGAATTACCAACCGCTGCGCGGAGTTCCTCTCAAAACCGAATGTAGATGGAGCAATAACTAGCGCAACCCGACAAATGACAATCAGCCTCGAACGGCAAACTGCACGTTTGTCCGCGCAAATGAGTGGAAAGGTTGGGCCGCGCGATGCCCTTCCTCCGACCTATCTTAATAACCGTAGCCGCGCGCCATCGCCGCCGCGAACACCGGGATCAAGAGGAAGATGAAGGCCTCGGTGCGGACATAGCTGCGAACGGACGCTAGCTCCGCCGCAGGCACCTGGAAGCCGGGACTGGCGCTCGCCTGCCTGTTCCAGGACAGGAATCGGACGGTCGGGATAATCGACAACAGGCCGACAATTGCGAAGGCGGCCATCTTTGCCCAGAACATCCAGTTGTAGACGTAGAATTCCCAGCCCTTGAGACCATAGATGACGCGGCCGATGCCGGCGACGATGATCAGCATGGCGATGATGCCGTAGTGGCGATCGATGCCGACAAGCCGCTTCAGCGTCGCGGCGGACAAGTCGCTGCGGATCAGGACGAACTCGGCGCCGATGATGCCTGCCAGCGAAAACACCAGCAGATGATGGAAGATGGCAAGCACAAGGTCGGTCGTGTCCATGCTGTTTTCCCTCTGTCGGACGGCAGCGCCGGAACCCAACGCGCCTGAACCAGTACTGGAGAAAAACTAACACCGCCTGGCAGGATTCACATCAGCCTGGAAGATGATCTACACAGCCTTGGCTCTTGTTTTTCGCAACGGATTTGGATTTCCCGTCTCGGGCGTGTCGCTGTCCCCACTTTTGGAAGACCTGCACGGGCAACAACCGAGACATGACCATGGCCAGTCCGCATACAATTGTCGCCCCAGTAATTGAGACCTCGCGCACGGTCCTGCGGCCGCACCGGCTTGACGATTTCGACGCCTATGTCGCGATGTGGGCCGATCCCGCCGTCACCCGCTTTATCGGCGGCAAGCCGCGCACGCGGGAGGAAAGCTGGATGCGCTTCCTGCGCCACGCCGGCCTGTGGTCGCTTCTGGGCTACGGCTTCTGGGCGATCGAGGAAAAAGCGACTGGCCGCTTCATCGGCGAGGCCGGCTTTCACGATCTGAAACGCGACATGACGCCGTCGATCGAGGGCATTCCGGAGGCCGGCTGGGCTCTGGTTTTGGGCGCGCATGGCCACGGGTTGGCCAGCGAAGTCGTCGCACGGGTGCTTGCCTGGGGCGACGAGACGTTCGGCGCCGCGAAGACCGTCTGCATCATCGATCCGGAAAACACCGGATCGCTGAACGTCGCGGCAAAATGTGGTTATGGCGAAGTGCTGCGAACCGTCTACCAAGGCAAGCCGACCATCCTGCTGGAGCGGCAACCCTGACGGATGTTGTTTGGCACTGCCTGCCACGTCGTCTTCGGGCGTCCGGTTCGCCAGCCTGAAAATCGTGCAGGCCGATTGTGCCGCATGCGGCGTGTTCTGTCTTTGACAGGAAGACGCAAACTCTGCATGAATTTTATCGAGCGGGTCTGAAGTCAGGCCACGTTTCTGGCAGGCACCGGAGGAGGTGTCGCGATTTGGAGGAATCCCATGCTGAACAGACGCCGATTCTTGATGAGCACCGCGGCAGCAGGTGCTGCCGGACTCGCGGCATCGCATTTTATTCCCGCCTTCGCGCAGGACGCGCCGCAGCTGCAGATTTTCGTGCCAGCGGCGCCGGGCGGCGGCTGGGACCAGACGGCGCGCGCCATGGACCAGGTGCTGCGCAGCGAAAAACTGATCTCCGGCTCGCAGATCACCAATGTCGGCGGCGCCGGCGGTACTGTCGGCCTGCCGCAATTCGTCAACCAGTGGAAGGGCAAGGGCAATGCGCTGATGGTGGCTGGCATGGTCATGGTCGGCGCGATCATCGCCAACAAGGCGGCTAACAACCTTACCGAAGTCACGCCAATCGCCCGCCTTACTGGCGAGTTCGAGGCGCTTGTGGTGCCGGCCGCCTCGCCATTCAAGACTGCGGCCGACTTTGTTGCCGCCCTCAAAGCCGACCCGACGCAGGTTCCGGTCGCCGGCGGTTCGGCTGGCGGCTCGGACCACATCTTGTTCGGCCTCATCGCCAAGACCGTCGGTGTTCCGGCCACCAATCTCTCCTATGTGCCGTTTGCCGGCGGCGGCGAGGCGCTGTCGGCGCTGCTCGGCAACCAGGTCGCGGCCGGCATCTCCGGCTATGGCGAGTTCGCCGAACAGGTCAAGGCGGGTGCGCTGCGGCTGCTGGCCATCTCCGCGGATAAACGCCAGGAGGGAATTGATGCGCCGACGATGAAGGAAGCCGGCATCGATGTCGAGCTGTTCAACTGGCGCGGCGTCTTCGCACCGCCCGGCGTCTCGGACGCCGACAAGGCAGCAATGATCAAGCTGATCGAGACCATGGCCAAGAGCGACGCCTGGGCCACCGAATGCAAGAACCGTAACTGGACGCAGATCCTGCTCACCGGTGACGATTATGCGAAATTCGTCGCCGAAGACACGGCCCGCATCGGGACGATCCTCAAGGACCTCGGCCTGGCGTGATGCTCTCGGCAAGGGGCGGCCTGCGCCCAACCCTTGCCGATTTTCGCCAGCCGCATGGACATACGCGGCGCCGGAGGTGAAACTAGGCCGAGATCGGCCGAGTGAGACCGGTCCAGGGAGAACCGGCCCTCGGGGCTGGCATTGGGAGGACGATGATGAGCACCAGCGACCAGCAGGCGCCGCCGCGCCTTGCAGTGCCCGAACTGCTGATCGGCGTTGGGCTCCTCGCCTGTGCGGGTGCGGTTGCCTGGCAGACGCTGGCAATCCCGGTCTCGCCGCTCTATTCCAAGGTCGGTCCGACCGTCTTTCCCTACATCACCATGACCGGGATGATGATCCTGTCGCTGCTGCTCATCATTGCCGCCTTGCGGGGCGGATGGCAGCCGGAGGACGAAAAGGAGACGCCGACCGACTGGAAGGCGATGGGCATCGTCGCCCTCGGACTGATCGCCAATCTGGTGCTGATCCAGCCGCTCGGCTTTACCGCGGCATCTGTCATCATGTTCGTTCTCATCTGCCACGGTTTCGGCAGCCGGCGTCCGCTGCGTGACGTGCTGCTCGGGCTGATCCTGGCGCTGGCCGCCTATTTCGGCTTTGCCAGGGCGCTTGGCGTCAATATCGGTGCCGGCTTCATCGAAAACCAGCTGAATGCGACCGTCGATTCGATCGTTGCCATGCTGAGGGGCTGACGCCATGGAAACGCTTGGCCATCTCGCGCACGGATTTTCGGTCGCCTTCTCGCCGATCAATCTCATATGGTGCCTGGTCGGCACCACGCTGGGGACTGCCATCGGCGTGCTGCCCGGCCTCGGGCCGGCACTGACCATCGCGCTGCTGTTGCCGATCACCTATCAGGTGGCGCCGGAGGCATCCTTCATCCTGTTTGCCGGCATCTACTACGGCGCCATGTATGGCGGCTCGACGACATCGATCCTGCTCAACACGCCTGGCGAAAGCGCCACCATCGTCACCGCGCTGGAAGGCAACCGGATGGCCCGCTCCGGCCGTGGCGGTGCGGCCCTGGCGACCTCGGCGATCGGCTCCTTCGTCGCCGGCACGCTGGGCACGATCGGCGTTGCCTTCCTGGCGCCGATCGTCGTCAAATTCGCGCTGGCCTTCGGCCCGGCCGAATATTTCTCGCTGATGGTGCTGGCCTTCATCACGGTTTCGGCGGTGCTCGGCTCGTCTTCGGTGCGCGGCCTGACCAGTCTGTTCGTCGGCTTCGTCGTCGGCATGATTGGCGTCGACCTGCAGACGGGGCAGCCGCGCTTCACCTTCGGCATGAGCGAATTGTTGGACGGCGTCGACGTCATCGTCGTCGCCGTTGGCCTGTTCGCCGTTGGCGAGACGCTTTACATGGCCTCGCGCCGCTATGCCGGCAAGGACGATATCGTGCCGTTGAAGGGCTCGCTCTACATGACCGCGGCCGAATGGGCGCGCTCGTGGAAGCCATGGCTGCGCGGTGCCCTGATCGGCTTCCCGATCGGTGCCATGCCGGCCGGCGGCGCCGAAATCCCGACCTTCCTCTCCTATGCGATCGAGAAGAAACTCTCCAGACACAAGGAGGAGTTCGGCACCGTCGGCGCCATCGAGGGCGTTGCCGGGCCGGAGGCCGCCAACAATGCATCCGCGGCCGGCGTGCTGGTGCCGATGCTGACGCTCGGCCTGCCGACCTCGGCGACGGCCGCGATCATGCTGTCGGCGTTCCAGAGCTACGGTATCAATCCGGGGCCGCTGCTGCTGACGACGCAGGCCGACCTGGTGTGGGGGCTGATCGCCAGCCTGTTCATCGCCAATGTCATCCTCGTCGTCCTCAACCTGCCGCTGATCGGGCTCTGGGTGCGATTGCTGAAGATCCCGGCGCCGCAGCTCTATGCCGGCATCCTCGTGTTCGCCACGGTCGGCACCTACGGTATCTCGCAATCGCCGATCGACCTCGTCATCCTCTATCTGCTCGGTGCCGCCGGCTTCCTGATGCGGCGTTTCGATTTCCCGACCGCGCCGGTCATCATCGGCATGATTCTCGGGCCGCTTGCGGAAACGCAGTTCCGCCGCGCGATGACCATCTCGAACGGCGATTGGACGGTGTTCTACAAGCATCCGCTGTCGCTGACGCTGCTGACGCTGGCCTTCATCGGCCTGGTTGGACCGCATATCTGGGCCTACATCGAGCACAGGCGCATGCGTGGACCGGAGCACGTGCCGGGCGATGCCTGAGCTGTTCGTGACGTCATGACAGACCTGCTTTCCGGCATCCGCGTCCTTGACCTGACCAATGTGCTGGCCGGCCCCTATTGCGCCTACCAGCTGGCGTTGCTCGGGGCCGACGTCATCAAGGTCGAGACGCCGCAAGGTGGTGATCTGGCGCGCCAGCTCGGCGCCTCGCCGGAGCTCAACCGGGCGGGCATGGGCGCTTCGTTCCTGGCGCAGAATGCCGGCAAACGCTCGGTGGCGCTCGATCTCAAGCAGGAGGCCGACCGCGAACGCTTCCTCGATCTGGTCGCTTCGGCCGACGCGCTGGTCGAGAATTTCCGCCCCGGCGTAATGGACCGGCTGGGGCTTGGCCATGCCAGGCTGAAGGAGGTCCGGCCAAGCCTTGTCTACTGTGCGATATCGGGCTTCGGCCAGACCGGGCCGATGCGCGACAATCCAGCCTACGACCAGATTATCCAGGGTCTTTCCGGCATCATGAGCATCACCGGTACACCGGAAACGGCGCCGCTGCGTGTCGGCTATCCCGTCGCCGATACGCTTGGCGGGCTGGTCGGAGCCTTCGCCATTACCGCCGCACTGGTCAAGCAGAAGACGACTGGCGAGGGCGCGTTCCTCGACGTGTCGATGCTCGAATGCACGCTTTCTGCGCTCGGCTGGCCGGTGTCGAACTATCTGACGGCGGACGTCGAGCCGCAGCCGATGGGCAATGAAAACATGACGGCCGCACCGTCTGGCGCGTTTCGCACCGGCGACGGCTTGCTCAACATCGCCGCCAACAAGCAAGAGCAGTTCGTCACACTGTGCCGGTTGATCGGTCGGCCGGAGTTGGCGTCGGATGTCCGCTTTGCCGAGCGCGAAACGCGCAAGCAGAACCGCATTGCATTGAAAGCGCTGATCGAGGATGCCTTGGCGAGCGGCTCGGCCGCCGCCTGGGAGGAGACGTTCAATCGCGCCGGCGTGCCGGCAGGCCGGGTGCTGACAATCCCGCAGGTACTGCAAGAGAGACAAGTGATCGAGCGCGGCATGACGGTACGCTTCCAGGCCGTGTCCGGGATGGCTAGGCCGCTGACCGTGGTGCGCGGCGGCTTCATGGTCGATGGCGAGGCACCTTTGCCGAGCAGGCCGCCGCCGGGGCTGGGCGAGCATATGGACGAAGTTTTTGCCAACCTGCCGCCACGCGCCAAGAAAAGAGCGAAGGCATGAGCGGCACGGAAAAGAAGCCATGAGCGACACGGAAAACAAGGCTGGCCGCGCGCGCGGCGAGGAATGGTGGCAGACCGGCATCATCGAGATGCGCCCCGGCGTCATCCGGCTGCGCGGCTATGAAATCCAGGATCTGATCGGTCGCGTCAGCTTTCCGGCAATGATCTGGCTCATGCTGCGCGGCGAACTGCCGAGCGAGGAGCAGGCGGCGCTGCTCGGCATCGCGCTGGGTGCTGCCGTCGACCATGGGCCGCAGGCGCCGTCGATCGCCATCGCCCGCATGGCGATCACGTGCGGCGTCGGCATCAACAGCGCCATGGCATCTGCCATCAACGTGCTTGGCGATGTGCATGGCGGCGCCGGCGAACAGGCGCTTTCCTTCTACGGCGACATCGCCGCTGAAGTGGACGCCGGCGTGCCCCTCACGGGCGCCGTGTCGCTGCGGGTTGATCATTTCCTTGCTGGGGAGGACGGTTATGTGCCCGGGCTCGGCCATCGCTTCCACCCGGTCGACCCGCGGGCGCCCCGCCTCATCGAGCTGACCCGTGACTTTGCCGCGCGCGGCGTCGTCAGCGGGCGCTTCGCCGATATCGCCGAGATGGTCGAGGCCGAGGTTTCGCGGCGCAAGGGCAAAAAAATCCCGCTCAATATCGACGGCGCCACGGCCGTCATCTACGGCGAGCTCGGCTTCCCGCCGCCGCTGACGCGGGGCCTTTTCGTGCTGTCGCGCTCCGTCGGCATCCTCGCACATGCATGGGAACAGTCGCAGGAGAGCGAACGCAACAAAGGGCCACTGCCGCGCGAATGGCTGTGGGCCTATACCGGCACGCCGGCGCGGCCTCTGCCCGAGGAAGACGATGGCAGTCAGTGAGGCATCGGTTCAAGAGACGGGGGCGGCGGGCGCTGGAAACCAATTCCATCCCGACACAGTTGGGGCATGCCTCCATCTTCTATTGAGCGGGATCTTTTCCGAACGCCGGACTCTGCTTTTTGGGATTATGCTCCAGTTCGGCAATCCTGATGTTCCTCACCAGCGTCGAAAGATCCGGCTCGTCGATCAGCAACGCCGCGTCGGTCGGCGTCAGCCATGCCCGCTGCCGTCTCTTGGCTTCTTGCCACTTGGCAAGTTCCTCGGTTACCTCAAGCAAATAGACGACGACATCGACGCGAACGAAGCGGTTCGCCAGCCGCTTCCAGTAGTGGTAGGTGCCGGCAGGCTGTTTCAGTGTCTTGCCGAGAACACCGGCTTCTTCCTGTGCTTCGATGGTGGCTGCCTTGCGGCCGCTCTTGCCCTTCATCGGCCAGCCCTTCGGTACGATGAAGCGCCTCGTCGTTCGCGATGTGACCAGCATCACCTCGACATCGCCATGCTCGTTCAGCCGAAAGGGAATCGCCGCGACCTGGCGAACCCCGTCGCCCTTCCTTGCCTTGCGTACAACCTTCTTCTTGCTGGCTGCCATTCGATAATCCAGTCGAATCGGTGCCCAGACGGCAAGGGCAGCGTTGCAAACTCGCCCGCTTTCAATGGGGCGCAGGCGGAGCGGTTTCCCCAGTATATAAGTCGGCTAAATAAATGAAAGGGACCGGTCGTCAGCGGCAGGTGCTGACAAAGCCGCTCCCTGACGGCAGCAACTGGCAAGTTGGCCTCATCTGCGGCACCTCCTGCCGTTGCGGTATTGGGATTTGGCGATCCAGGGCACGGTACTGCTGTTGCTGCTGCTGGTATTGCTGCCGCCGCAGCCTGTTCTCCAACATCTGCAACTGGTCTTGCTGGATCAACACGTTGCGATCGGCGGGACTGCCGACCTGTGCCGATGCAGCAGGATTTACGCCCGACAGCATCGACGCAGTCAGCATTGCCGACCCTAAAAACGTCAATAGACGAAGCCGTGGCATTCGTTCATTCCCGCACAAAACCAATCTTCTTTTAATATAGGGCTTTTGTCCGGCGACGCCATGGCCGCCGCTGATTTGAAGCAGATTGGAAGAGGCATTTCGGCTTCGGATGCTCGTCGCGTCAATCGACTTCGCGCAGCCGGTATCCGACGCCGGTCTCGGTCGTGATATAGCGGGGCTGGTCGGGCGTCTTTTCAATCTTTAGCCTGAGTTGCCGGACATAGACTCTGAGATATTGAACGTCGGTGGAATCGCCCCAGACCTGCTTCAGCAGGAACTGGTGGGTGAGAACCTTGCCGGCGTGCTGCACCAAGGTGCGAAGAATGTCGTATTCCTTCGGCGAGAGCTTTATCTCCTTGTCCTCGATCTTGACGACGCGCTTCACCAGATCGACGGAGAGGTCGCCGGTCTGGAACACCGGTCTCTCACCCTGCTGCTGGAACTTGTGGCGAAGCGCGACGCGGATGCGTGCGACAAGCTCGTTCATACCGAATGGCTTGGTGACATAATCGTCGGCGCCGAGTTCGAGGGCCGAGACGATGCCGGCCTCGTCGGTGCGGCTGGAAAGAATAACCACGGGAATGTCCAGGCCATCATCCCGCCATTTGCGGAGCAGCTCATGCCCGCTCATGCCGGGCAGGCCGAGATCGAGCAGCACAAGGTCCGGCTTTTCCGTCGCGATGAGTTCAATCGCCGCCCTGGCGTTCGGCGCCTCGCTGATCGCATAGCCTTGGCTGCCAAGCCCGACGCGAAGCAGTTTCCGGATCGGCGGTTCGTCGTCGACCACCAATATCCTGACGTCCAGGCTCGTCATGCCAGATCGTCCATATTTTGATGGCCCGTCTCGGGTTCGCCGAGATTGGGCAGTTCCGCCGGCACCAGTTGCATCCTGATGGTGAAAACCGCCCCCGAGCGGTCGGACCTGTTTGCCGCCAAGAGCGTCCCGCCCATCGCTTCGATGAAGCCGCGGCAAATCGACAGGCCGAGCCCCGTGCCGGCACGCACCTGGTCACCCTTGCGCACACGGTAGAAAGTGTCGAAAACGCGCTCTAGATCCGCTGGCGGAATGCCTGGTCCCTCATCCATGATCTGCAGGATGACGAAGCCGTTGTCGGCCCAGGCTTGCAGGCGGATCGTCGAACCTGGCGGCGCGTATTTTGCAGCATTGTCGAGGAGGTTGAACAGCACCTGTTCGAACAGAACGGGGTCGACCCGCAACATCGGCAGATCCGATGGAATGTCGATCTCGGTCTTATGCTCGCCGACGATTTTGCGGGCCCGATACAGAGCTGAACCGACAATGTCGCCGAGATAGTGAAACGCATAGTTCGGCTCCATCGTGCCGGATTCGATCTTGGTCATATCGAGCAGATTGGCGATGAAGCGGTTAAGCCTCTCCGCTTCATCGAGCACGGTCGACAGCAGTTCCGCCCGGTCCTGCTCGGGAAGCGCGGCCTCGAAGTCCCTGAGTGTTCCGGCCGCGCCCATGATGGCGGCAAGCGGCGTTTTCAAATCGTGGGAAATGGAGGTGAGCAAGGCCGAGCGCAGACGGTCTGCCTCGGCCGCAAGCTTGGCCCGGTCAACATCGGCGACGAGCTGGATGCGCTCGATGGCGACCGCCGCCTGGTCGGCGAGCGCATCGAGCAGACGCTGCTGCTCGGGTGTCAGCAGCGGACCTTGCTTGTCGTTGTCGAGGCCGACAACGCCTACCGCCGTGCGTCCGGTCCGCAAGGGCAGATAGAGGCGCTTTGCTCCGGGCAGCGTGTCGGCGCCGCGCCCGGCGGCGCGGTTATGCTCCCAGGCCCAGCGGGCTGCTGCGATGTCGGCCTCGGCCAGCGTGTCGTCGGGTGGGTAGCCGGCTTTGACCGCAATCGTGCCGTTCTCCGGCAGAAGCAGCACCACGCGCAGCTTCAGCATCGAGGCGATCTGGAAGGCAGTCGCCCAGAGAACGTCATCAAGCGTCCCAGCGCCGGCGAGCTTCTTTGAGAAGAGATAAATATCTTCTGTGGCGCGTGCCCGCGAGCGCGCGGCGACCGCCTGACGCTGCACGCGCGCTGTTAGATTGCTGCCAATGACCGCAACAACCAGGAAGACAGCCAGCGCAACGATGCTCTCCGGATCCTCGATCGTCAGCGTGTAGCGTGGTTCTAGGAAGAAATAGTTGAAGGCAATGGCGCTGATGAGGCAGGCATACAAAGCCGGCCAGAGACCGCCGGTCACCGCCGACGTCAGGACCCCAATGAGAAAGATGATCGCCAGATTGCGGACGTCGAGAAACTGGTCGAGAAGGACGGCGAAGGCGAGCGAGCCAACAACATAGGCCGTGGCCCTGAGATAGGGCCAGATCTCGAACTGCCACTGCTCGTCCGCCGCCTTGACGGTCCTCGAAGTCGCCTCGGCGTTGCGTTCGTTTCCCGAAATGACATGGACGCTGATGTCGCCGGCATTGCGGATGAGATCGTAAGTGAGCGAGCCTTCGATCAATTCCCGCCAACGCGATCGGGTCGGCCTGCCGATCACGATATGGGTGAAGTTGTTCGCCGTCGCATGCCGAACGATGTCTTGCGCGACGTTCTGACCCGGAATGGTCGTCACCTCGGCACCGAGCTGCTCGGCAAGGCGCAGCTGCGTCGCCAGCCGATCCTTGTCCTCCTCGGGCATGGCCGCTGAATGAGGGGTATCGACATGAAGCGCCGTCCAAGGGGCGCGGAGCCGGTCGGCCAACCTCCGCGCATAGCGTACACGGGCCGCCCCGCCCGGACGCGCATCGACGCAGACGAGAACCCTTTCCCCCGCCGCCCAAGGCCCGGGTATCGCGTGGGCCCGCATGTGGGTCAGCAACTGCTCGTCGACCCGCTGGGCAGTGCGGCGGAGCGCCAATTCCCGGAGCGCCGTCAGATTGCCCGGCGAGAAATAGTTCTCGATGGCGCGCTGGGCGGTGCTGGGGATGTAGACCTTGCCTTCCTCAAGCCGTTTGATCAGATCGTCGGGGGTGAGGTCGATGATCTCGATGTCGTCGGCCTGGTCGATTATGGAGTCGGGGACAGTTTCCCGCACCCTGACGCGGGTGATCTGCGCCACGACATCGTTCAGGCTCTCGACGTGCTGGATATTCAGCGTCGTGTAGACATCGATGCCGTGCGTCAGGATTTCCTGGACGTCGAGATAGCGCTTGGGGTGACGGCTGCCGGCGACGTTGGTGTGGGCGAGTTCGTCGACCAGAACTAGCGCCGGGTGCCGGGCGAGGATGGCGTCGAGATTCATCTCCTCAAGGATCCGCCCCTTGTAATCGATCTCAAGGCGAGGAATGACCTCGTAGCCTTCGACCAGCGTCTGGGTTTCCTTGCGGCCGTGCGTCTCGACGATGCCGATCACCACGTCGACCCCGTCGGCCAGCCTGGCGCGGCCCGACATCAGCATCTCGTAGGTCTTGCCGACACCGGGGGCGGCGCCGAGAAATATCCTCAGGCGGCCGCGCTCCTCCCGCTCGGCATGCTCGAGCAGCGCGTCGGGAGAGGGCCTGGTTTCGGCGGTGCGTCTGTCGTCTGGCATACGGGTCAATCATGAACGGCGCCGGCTTCGGTGTCGATCCCGGCGCCGGTCCTTCACTGTTTCATGGCATCGTCCAGCGCAAGGTTGAGGGCCAGCACATTGACTACCGCCTCGCCGATGAATCCCAATTCGCGATCTTCGACATGGCTGTCGACAAGCGATTTGATCCTGGATTCATCGACGCCCCTGGCCTTGGCCACCCTGGCAACCTGAAAATAGGCCGCATCGGGGCTGATATGCGGATCGAGGCCGCTGCCGGACGAGGTGACCAGATTCATCGGTACCGGCTGGCTCGGGTTTTCGGCTCTCAGCTTTTCGGCGTCGCTCTTGATCCTGTCGATGAGCTTCGGGTTGGTCGGGCCGAGATTCGAGCCGCCCGAGGCGGCGGCATTGTAGCCGTCGCCGGCAGCCGACGGGCGGCCATGGAAGTAGCGGTCGCTTTCGAAAGCCTGGCCGATCAGCTCGGAACCGACGAGCTTGCCGTCCTTCTCGATCAGGCTGCCATTGGCCTGGCGCGAAAACAGCGCCTGGGCAATGCCGGTCATGCCGATCGGATAGACCAAACCCGTCAGAATGGTGAAGAAGACGATCATGACGATCGCGGGCCTGATTTGATTGAGCATCGACGTGGTTCCTTAGGCGAGACCGAGAGCGGTGATGGCCATGTCGATCATCTTGATGCCGACGAAGGGCACTACGACGCCGCCAAGGCCATAGACAATGAGATTGCGGCTGAGCAGCGCACCGGCGCCGACCGCGCGGTATTTGACGCCCCTCAGCGACAGCGGGATCAGCGCAATGATGATCAGCGCGTTGAAGATGATGGCCGAGAGGATAGCGCTCTGCGGCGTCGCCAGATGCATGACATTGAGCGCTTGCAGCGGCCCGGCGGTCTGGCCCGGGGCGATGTAGAAGGCGGCGAATATTGCCGGGATGATGGCAAAATACTTGGCCACGTCGTTGGCGATGGAGAAGGTGGTCAGCGAGCCACGCGTCATCAGCAGCGCCTTGCCGATTTCGACGATCTCGATCAGCTTGGTCGGATCGCTGTCGAGATCGACCATGTTGCCGGCCTCGCGCGCCGCGACCGTGCCGGTGTTCATGGCAACGCCGACATCGGCCTGCGCAAGGGCCGGCGCATCGTTGGTGCCATCGCCGCACATCGCGACCAGTTTGCCTTTGGCCTGCTCGTCGCGGATCAGCTTCAACTTGTCCTCGGGCGTCGCCTGGGCAAGGAAGTCGTCGACGCCGGCTTCCGCCGCGATCGCCGCCGCGGTCATCGGATTATCGCCGGTGATCATCACCGTGCGGATGCCCATGCGGCGCAATTCGGCAAAGCGTTCTGCGATGCCGCCCTTGACGATGTCCTTCAGATGGACGACGCCGAGCAGGCGCCCGTCGCGCTCGACCGCGAGTGGAGTGCCACCCGATTTGGCGATCTCGTCGGCGATCGCCTGAAGGTCGCGGACGGTGTCGCTGCCGGGGCGCATACTGCCTGTGGCAACGGTCGAGAGGTTGACGTGGGCAAGTACCGCATCGACTGCGCCCTTGCGGACCGAGGAGCCTTCCAGATCGACACCGCTCATGCGGGTTTGCGCGGTGAAGGGCACGAAAGTCGCGTGCAGGCTTGCCATGTCGCGGGCGCGGATAGCGTATTTTTCCTTCGCCAGGACGACGATCGAGCGGCCTTCCGGCGTTTCGTCGGCAAGCGAGGCAAGCTGAGCCGCGTCGGCCAGTTCCTGTTCGGTGACGCCCTTGACCGGACGAAATGCCGTCGCCTGACGGTTGCCCAGCGTGATGGTTCCGGTCTTGTCGAGCAGCAGCGTGTCGACATCGCCGGCCGCCTCGACGGCGCGCCCCGACATGGCGAGCACGTTGAAGCGCACCAGGCGGTCCATGCCGGCAATGCCGATAGCCGACAGCAGGGCGCCAATTGTGGTCGGGATCAGGGTAACGAACAGGGCGACCAGCACGGTCACCGGGATATAGCCGCCCGAATACGAGGCGAAGCTCGGGATCGTCGCCGTCGCCAGCACGAAGATCAGCGTCATGCCGACGAGCAGGATGTTGAGCGCGATCTCGTTGGGTGTCTTCTGGCGCTCGGCGCCCTCGACCAGCGAGATCATGCGGTCGAGGAACGTATGACCGGCAGCCGCAGTGATGCGCACGCGGATCCAGTCGGACAAGACCTGCGTGCCGCCGGTCACCGCCGAACGATCGCCTCCGGATTCGCGGATGACCGGTGCGGATTCGCCGGTGATGGCCGCCTCGTTGACCGACGCCACGCCTTCGACCACCTCGCCGTCCGAGGGGATGATGTCGCCGGCTTCGACAAGCACGGTGTCGCCGACCTTCAGGCTGGTGCCGGGCACCAGTTTGAACTTGCTGCGGTCGCCACCGTTCAACAGCTTGGCCTGCGTCTCGGTTCGCGCCCGACGCAGCGAGTCAGCTTGCGCCTTGCCGCGGCCTTCGGCCACCGCTTCGGCGAAATTGGCGAAGAGCACGGTGAACCACAGCCAGATGATGATCTGCAGCGTGAAGCCAAGATCGCCGCCGCTGGTAACGAGATCCTTGACGAACAGCACGGTGGTGAGCGCCGAGACGACGGCGACGACGAACATCACCGGGTTTCGCATCAAGGTGCGCGGGTTCAGTTTTCTGAAGGAACCGCCGATAGCGGGCCACAGAATGCGGGTATCCATGATGCTCACGGATTTCGACGGGCTCATTTGGTAGCTCCAGTGTCGATGTTGTTGACCGGTCGATCGTGTGCCGAACGAAGGTGCGGCGGCCCGTAAGCCAGCAGCCAGATCATGATCAAGGCTGCCGCAATAGCGAGGAATGTGGACAGCGTCGGGAAAGGAGGGGGCGTTTTCTCCCCCTCCGGCTCGGGGCGATGCCGGACCTTTCGAGGTATGATCTTGAACCAGGGCATCGCCGTTTCAGAATGTCTGACCGTGAATCATCGCCAGGTGCTCGACGATCGGTCCGACCGCCAGGGCCGGGAAGAAGGTCAGGCCGCCGACGATCAGGATGACACCGGCCAGCAGCCCGACGAACAGCGGACCATCGGTCGGGAAGGTGCCGGCGGAGGCAGGGACGGTCTTCTTCGCAACCAGCGAGCCAGCAATCGCCAACGCCGGAATAATGACCAGGAACCGGCCCATCAGCATGCCGATGCCGAGCGTTACGTTGTACCAGGGCGTGTTGCCGCTGAGGCCGCCAAAGGCGGAGCCATTGTTCGCCGCGGCCGAGGTGTAGGCATAGAGAACCTCGGAGAAGCCATGCGGGCCGGCATTGGCGATGGAAGCAACGCCGGTCGGCAGCACCACCGCGATAGCAGTGAAGATCAGCATTGCAAGCGGCAGGCAGAGCACGGCCAGCATAGCCATCTTGACCTCCTTGGCCTCGATCTTCTTGCCGAGATATTCGGGCGTGCGTCCGACCATCAGCCCGGCGACGAAAACGGCAATGACGATGAACATCAGGATACCGTAGAAGCCGGCGCCGACGCCGCCGACAATGACCTCGCCGAGCTGCATGTTGATGATGGGGATCATGCCGCCGAGTGCGGTGAAGCTGTCATGCATGGCGTTGACCGCGCCGCAGGATGCGGCCGTGGTGATGACGGCAAACAGTGCCGACAGGGCGATGCCGAAGCGGCTCTCCTTGCCCTCCATGTTGCCGCCGTCGACACCCAGCGCATGAACAAGCGGATTGCCGGCGGCTTCCGCCCAGTAGCAGACGGCAACGCCAGCGATGAACAGCACGCCCATCGCCGACAGAATTGCCCAGCCCTGGCGCTGGTTGCCTACCATGCGGCCGAAGACATTGGTCAGCGCCGCGCCGAGGGCAAAGATCGTCACCATCTGGATCAGGTTCGAGATCGCGTCGGGATTTTCAAACGGGTGCGCTGCATTGGCGTTGAAGAAACCGCCGCCATTGGTGCCGAGCATCTTGATGGCAACCTGGGAAGCGACCGGCCCGACCGCGATAGTCTGTTGCGCGCCTTCGAGCGTCGTCGCGTTGACGTAGGCAGCGAGCGTCTGCGGCATGCCGAGATAGACATAGACGAGAGTCAACACGATGCAAAAGGGCAAAAGCAGGTAGAGCGTGCCGCGGGTCATATCGACCCAGAAATTGCCGATCGATTTGCCTGAGGCTCTGGCAAAGCCGCGGATCAATGCGACCGCAATGGCGACGCCAGTCGCCGCCGACAGAAAATTCTGCACGGTCAAGCCGGCCATCTGCACGAGATAGGACATCGTGCTTTCGCCGCCGTAGTTCTGCCAGTTGGTGTTGGTCATGAAGCTGGCGGCGGTGTTGAAGGCCAGCTCAGGTTCGACGGCGGTCATGCCGGCCGGATTGTAGGGCAGGCCGCCTTGCAGCCGTTGCAGGAAATAGAGCACCAGGAAGCCGGCCAGGTTAAAGAACAGCAGGGCGGCCGCATAGGAGGTCCAGTGCTGCTCCTCGCGCTCGCTGGTCCCTGATATGCGGTAGAGCCCGCGCTCGAGCGGGGCCAGAATTGACGACAGGAATGTGCGCTCGCCGCTGAAAACGCGATGCATGTAGCCGCCGAGCGGCTTGGCCAGCAGAACGACGATCCCGCAATAGACGAGGATCTGCAGCCATCCGTTGATTGTCATGGGGTTGGCTCCTTGCCAGCGGAGATCAGAAGCGTTCCGGGCGAACGAGGGCGTATGTCAGGTAGGCGAGAAGAAACAAGGTCACGGCGCCGCCGAGGATATAGTCGAAAAGCATGTTACGATCCCCTAAACTTACAGCTTGTCGCAGGCTTTGATGTAGCCGAAGCATAGAGCAAAGAACGCGATTCCAATCGCGACAACAAATATGTCCATAATGCATTTTCCTATATCGTGTTTGTTCTTTTAATTTGGACAAAACTGCCCAACCCGTCGCCGCATCATATGGGCGGCTGGATACACCGCTCCTGTGAATATGGATCAAAGTGCCATAAAGGTTCGAGACGGGACGCGGAGCAAAGAAATCAAAATCCCATAAGGATTTCGCCGCCTCGGCGCTGGCCGAAGCTTCAGGAGGGAGGTGCGCACCGGCGCGCGAAGCTGCCGGGGCTCAGTCCGCGCGGGTGTAGATCACCGCGTAATCGTCCGCATAGGCCCGCTTCCAGCCCAGTTCGTCGAAGAACGGAATGCGGCTGTCGTCGGCGGTCAACAACGCCCAGCCTATCGTATATTTGTCGAGTTGGGCTTTCAGGATCGGCTTGCCCCGGCTGTGCCCCGTCTGCTCATCCGTTTCCGTAAAGCCATTCAGGAAGAGCTGATCCGCGCGGCCGTCGATGAACGTCCTGATACCATGGAAAATCAGCGTGCCGCCGAAATCGTAGGAGTTCAGCAGATTGCCCGACAGATTATGGGTTTGGGCAAAGGCCAGTGCATCCCTCGCCGAGGTCTTCTGGCTCGGCGCGACCGGATAGCTCGTCAAGGCGGCAGCCGCCAAAACCAGCAAAACGGCAAGTCCAGCACAAATCCTGGAAAATTGCCGTGCGAAAAATTGTTCAAGTCCGTCACGCTTTTCCGCCGCCCATTTCTCGGCTGAAAGCGCTGGATATTGTTGCGCGACCTCGACGGCAAGGACCACCGGCACGAGAAGAAAGAACAGGTACATGAACCGTATGTGGGTGAGATAGACGTGCAACGTGAAGACAAGGAACAGCGCCTTGGCCCAGCCAATGCGCAATCTCGACACGAGCAGCCCGAAAAGCGCCACCAGCAGGGCTACCTCCTGGAGGGTGTGCCGCGCGGCGTCGAAGGGTTGCCACTCCGCAATGTAAGGCACCGCCTCATTGCCATAGGCCACGGTGAATGTGGCGAGTATGGCCTTGACGCCATAGGGATTGAGCAGGCTGACCAGCGGGCAAAGCAGCCCGAAAGCGATCCACTTGGCCAGCAGCCGGGGGTTCGACAAGCGTGTGCGCATGACGAGATCGAGCCCGGCGAAGGCGGCGATGACGAAACCGAAGGTGAAGGTGGCATGGAGATTGGCCCACAGGCAAAGCAGCGCCAGCAGCCATAAGGGCGGTGCTTTCTCGTTGCGTGCGGCCTGGAAAAGACCAGCGGTCCAGACGACGATGATGGGCAAGGTAAAGATGTGCGGCCGGGCGACATAGATTGGCCCGATCAAGAGCGCGAGAACCAGCGTCAGTCCTATCGCCAGCGTCGGCTTCAACCACGCGCTGAGATACCACGACGTCAAGAAGGCCGTCAGCGCGATTACTGCAGCCGCCAGCAGCACCACGCCGTTCCAGCCGCCGGCTTGAAAGGCAATTGCAAGGAGAACCTGGCTAAGCCATTCCTTGGCGATCCATGGCTGGCCGGCAAAAGTGTAGGAATAGATGTCGACGGTGGGGAATGTGCGGCTTGCCAGCATATCCATGCCGACCTTGATGTGCCACCAGCTATCGGGATCCTGCAGGAGGGAGTGGGCAAAGGCGAGGAGCGCCGCCGCCATCACGACCGCCGCCACCAGGCAAAACATCAGCCTCACATGCCGTATGTCGTCTATCGACGGCCTCGCCCCACCAGATATCCCGCGCATATGGCATCCCTGAGCCGCGATAGCGGAAGGGATAGGCCGAATTTGTTAGAAAACCGATAAGCCGCAGGATCGCGGCCCCATGCCGCGCGTCCAACCGGCTGGGCAGCTCAGCCCTCGGCCTTGAAGTTCTTGGCTTCCTTCTCGACCTTCGGGCTGTCCTTGCCGTGCTTGCGCATCAGATCCTTCGCCTGCTTCGGCGAAACGTCGGTGGTTTCGGCCAGGCGCAGAGCCTGCTTTTCGTCCAGATCGCGCGTCTTGCGGTCGGCCATTGCGGTTTTCTTGTCAGCCATTACGACGCTCTTATGCTCTCGGCGATTTCGTTCAGCACCTTGCGGTCGGTGCCGTGGCGCTTGATCAGCGTGCGCGCCTGCTCAGGGGTAATGCCCGCTTCCTCGGCGAAGTGACGTACCTCGTAGTCTTCGCCGCCCGCCACTCGTGAGCGGTCGCGACTGTCGGTCTCGGTTTTGTCGTCGGCCATGGCAGCTCTCCTCATCTCAACGAGAGCATAACGGGCAAGATTTCAGCGAGTTCCTTCGAGCGTGTCGCCCAACTACCGGCTTCGGGCATGACCCGGCATGAGCAGCGGTTTTGCTCAAAGCAAGGGCTTGGTGCCAGGCCGACCTTCACGCACAAACAGGCCGGCCTCTTTGGCGGCGCTGCCACCGCCCGCCACTGCTCCTGGGCGCAGCCTGATGTTCGTTCCAGATTGTTTTAATGGGAGCGATGGTCGAACACGACGCCCATGGTCCTACCAACCGCCGTCATGACGATAAGCTCGACCAGATCGTCGTCACTGTTGCCGCAGGCCGGAGCCGTCCTGCGAACGATGTCCAGCATCGCCCTCGTCGATATGGTGTCGCCGGCACCGAACCGTGAAAGCGCAGATGAAACAAGCTCTTGGGCTGTCAAGTCGGCGACCGTCACCCGCTTCACCACGTTCATTGGCTTCCTCCCACCATCAACCCTCTCCCGAGAGAATGATACGCCGAACGTCGCGTTTCGCCAGCAAAATGGTGGTCCTACCAGCGCGTGGGCAGCGACCGAAATCGTCGGTTTTGCGGGAGGCAATCCGGGCGCGAGGGCAGCGCTTTTGTGCCATGCGACTTCGCCATGGACCCAATCCCGGCGGCCGGGATCGGTCTCAGTTTTATTTACGGGCAGTCTGATGCTTGGCAGTGTGGTCTGCTCGGTTGCGGCCGAAGCCGGCGCAGCAAGAACCACGGTGCGGGCAGAACCGGTCTGTCTTTTTTGTTTGACGCAATTCCGGACGGAAAACCGTTCACACGTTTTCCTGGAATTGCTTGTCTTGTGACTCTAGGCGGCCAGGTCGCTCGGAAGCTTGCCGCCGTTCTCGGCCAGCTTTTTCATCAGTGCGTCGTGCAGCCACAGATTCATCGTTACAGTGTCGTTCATATCGCCGGTGTAGTTCAGCTCGTGGGCAAGCTCCTTGCGGGCGCCGAGGCTGCTGTCGATATTCAGAGCCTTCATCAGGTCGACGATCGAATTCTTCCAGTTGAGTTTCTGCCCCCTCGCGGCCACCGCCTTGTCGAGAATGGCAGCGATGTCAGGGGCAGAGGACGGCGCGGCCGGCGCGGCCGGAGCCGGGGTTGCAGCCGGGGCGGATCGGGTAGGCGCCGTCGGCTGGGTGGCCGTGCTCGAAGCAGGCGCGGGAGACGGTTGCGCCGGCGGCGCTTCGCCCGCAACCGCGTTTCCGAAAATCGCACCTTTGATACTGTCGAAAATGCCCATTGCTATCTCCTGTATTGGCTCGACGGTGTGTTGCCCTGACGGTCGGTGAGGCGACCGTTGCCGAATGCCGCATTGAGCGCCCTGGTTGTACCGGACCACGAACGCAACGCAGGGGCAACTCAAAACTGACTAAAAGGTAAAGGCTTGGTTGCATTGGGGTATCGGCTCAGTGATCCGGCCCGAGAGTAGAATAGGTCGGATCGCGGCCCGACAAATCGTCACGCGCAATGCACGAGGGAACGGTCAGCAGCCAGTTTTGCTGACGCAGACCAGAAAAATCATCTAGATTCGTGTTCGCAATTCGCTGAGAGGAACGAAGCCATGACAGCAGTCGTCGCATCCGACAGGCTCGAACGTTCGCTGGTTTGGGCAGAGGACGATCCGTCGGTCAAATGGGCCGGCGCTTTCGCGGTTTACGGCGGGCACGGCACCACCCAGTCCTCGGTCATTGTCTACGAGATCGAGCCCGGCAAGCGGCTCGGCTGGCACAGCGACGCCACCGAAGAGACGCAATACATCATCGCCGGCACCGGCGAGCTACACATTGAGGGCGGCACCACCCACCCGGTCGGGCCGGGCAGCGTCCTGGTACTTCCGACGCCGGTCAGGCACGACCTCGTCAACACCGGCACCGAAACCCTGCGCGCCGTCGCTTTCTTTGCGGCGGCGATGTTCACGCAGACATTCGACAACGTCATGCTGCCGCCGAAATCCCATGTCCTCGGAACGCCCAATCGTGCGGGCTGAATGCGTGCCGGCGAGAATCACCAGGCCTGCGGATTGCGAACTCGGAGCTGAGGTGAGCGCGCGCGCGGCCGGCAAGCGGTTTGGCGTCGTTACGCGCTCGCGTCATGGGCGGACCGGCTGATGGCGCCCGTCAAGGTCGACCCCGCCAAGGTGCGCGAGTTCAGGGATGCCGAAAGCTTCCATGCCTGGCTTGGCGAGCATCACGACAGCGAGGACGAAGTCTGGATCAAGATCCATAAGCTCGATTCGGGACTGCCGTCGATCACGCCGAAGCAAGCCATCGACGCGGCGTTGTGCTGGGGCTGGATCGATGCAGTGCGCAAGGCCTTGGACGGCAAAAGCTACCTGCAGCGCTACACCCCGCGCGGCAGGAAGAGCACCTGGAGCCAGATCAATGTCGACAATGTCGCCCGGCTGATCGAGGAGGGCCGGATGACCGAGCACGGGCTGAGGCAGGTCGATGCGGCCAAGGCCGACGGCCGCTGGGCGCGCGCCTACAAGAGCGGCAAGGAGATGAAGATCCCCGACGACCTCCAGGCGGCAGTAGACGCCGAGCCCACGGCGAAAGAGATGCTGGCAAAGCTCAGCGGCCAAAACCGCTTCGCACTCGCCTTCCGCATCCACAACATGAAAACCGAAGCCGGACGCAAGAAGAAGATCGCGGCGTTCGTGGAGATGCTGAAGCGCGGCGAGACGATCTATCCGCAGGGCAGAAAGTAACATTTGACGAGGCGTGCCGGCGCTGCGTCTTGTGCTTGTCCCTGTCGGCGAACCTCGAATGCGGCCGGATCGCTGCTCAGGCCCACCTTCGATCCAGGCGATGTCGCCGACGATTTGTTTTCGACGAGCGTCGCCCGGCACTTCGACACCAGCTCTCATTCGTTTAGTTGATGCAGGAAAAAGTCTCGTCCTCACAGTCGGCATAGTATATTAGCAGGCGCTGTTATGAGGTTTTTGCCCGTTCAGGAGCCGACTGGCACGTGGGCCGTGTTTGATGCGACCGTGGATGTGCCTGCGGATTTCGCTGGCAGTTGCCTTATCGGCTTGCCGCGGGAGCGGGCGGAGTGGCTCGCAGCAAGAGCCAATCGAGATGCTGCAAAAGGCACTTCGATTTGCCGGTTGTCAGCTGCCGGACCGGCACAAGCCGCGGTTCTTAGACTTAGACCGATAGGAGAGATTTCGATGATGCAAGAAAGGGTAATGGCGGCTGCGTTGGCAGCCAGGAATCAGGAAGCGGATATTCGTGGTGTCTTCGATATCACCAACAAAACCGATGCGCCAATTGGCCCCCGCCGATTGGGCGAGGCTATCCACTTTGTCGCCAATGCACCTATCGTTGGCTATGATGTTCACGCCGCCGTCATCAGATATGGCCCAGTCGGAACCCCCAGCCTCAGAGCAACAGATTGCGCACAGCTGTGGGAGAAGTTCGGCGAGGCCTTGCTGCAACACTGACGGGCAGACCTTTGGCGCGTATGGCACCACCATCGTGCAGGGCACTTCCCTTGTGAGAACGACATGGAAGCCTGGCGGGTGATATTGCAATCAAATTAGCGTGAGCGCATATTTTTTGCCGGCCGATCTCGCAACCGGCCAGGCCCGGCGGCCGGCCGCCAACGGGCTGTCAGGCCGGCGACAAATGCAGGTCTGACGGTCCCCTTGGCAAGGTCGCCGGAACCACAGCATGATGCGGCGGCAAAACGGGTTTGGGAGAATGACATGCCTAAGGTTTCGGAGCTCTTTTTCAAGACAGCCATCGTCTTTCTTATTCTGGGAATTGCAGCTGGCCTGCAGATGGCAATTTCAGGCGATCACGGCGCGTTTCCGGCTCACGCGCACATCAACCTGCTGGGATGGGTCACCAGTGCAATATTCGGCGGCTACTATGCCCTGAACCCGGCGAAGGCCGCCCGCAGGAGCGCGATGATCCACTACGGCGTCTACAATCTCGGCCTGGTCGTGATGCTGCCGGCGCTTTACCTGATGCTGCAGGGAAATCCGGCGCTCGAGCCGATTGTCGCCACTGGCTCAATGATTGTCGCTGCCGCCGTGCTGATCTTTGCCTTCGTGGTTTTCTCCGCCGAAACAGAGCGCTCAGTCTCGGAAATACAAGCGGTCCCGCGCTAGACGGGGCGGCGACAGTGCCGTGTCGACTAAGCCCGTGCTTCTGGTGAAGCGCGGGCCGATCGGTTGTGGGCTGATCTGAGGTAAGAGTGCGGCGAAGATGAAAGCCGCTCGCGCCCCCCTCTGCCTGCCTCAAGATACTGCATCGCAGCGGCAGTCGCCGTCCAGTGTCCCTTCAGACTCGGCGAGCCGGTGAGATTTAACTGGCGGAGAGAGCGGGATTCGAACCCGCGTTACGGTTTCCCGTAAACACACTTTCCAGGCGTGCGCCTTCAACCACTCGGCCACCTCTCCGTCTCTTTAGCATTTTCGACGCGGCCGGTTTCGCCGCGCCGGTTGGGGAGATGCATCTCCTTTGGGATTCCGGTGCCGGAATTCCGGCCGTGGGCGCCGTCAACCAGCGGATACCCTTTCCCCGCGCCTGAGCCGTCAAAGCAACAGACGCGGGGCTCATCTAGTCGATCCGGTGCCGAATGCCAAGACATAACAGCAGCCTATTCGCTTTGCCGGATACGGATGCTCAGCCCATGTCGCCGGGGCACCCGTTGGGAGCCTATCGAAAGGAGCGGCCGAGGTGTGCTTGCCGTCCCCGGCGCGCCACCGGTCCCGGCGAACCCGGCTGCCGCAGGTTCAACTTCGCGTGTCGCGATTGCGGATAAAGCACGCAGATCCTATTTAACAGTCCACACGACATTCTGATAAACTCCTGGGGAGGAAGGGTCCGGATGTTCCGCTTTATCTTCCGTCTTGCCGCAATGATCGCGCTTTCGGTTTCGGTCATCATGGCCGTGCTCGATGCGACCCGCTCGGTGGCGGCTTCGGCGCTGGTGATGACTCCGCTCAACACCAGCTGGCTCGCGGTTTCGCCGGATACGCGCAGCGCCTTCGAAAGCTTCGTCCGCGACAAGGTCAACCCGCTGCTGTGGGACGGTGCCATCGCCTGGGTGCTCAGCCAGCCCGGCTTTGCCGTGTTCGCGGTGCTGGCGTTCATTCTTTATGCCATCGGTTACAGGCGGCAGCGCCCCAGCGGGCGGTTCGCCGCAACCTGACATTTCCAGCCTGACCCGGTGATCCCGTACCAGGAAGGCTCAACCAAGAAGAAAAGGAAGCCACACATGTTTCTTAGCGACATGCTGAACAAGAAGCTCAACCTGCCGAAACCCTCCGAGGCGTTGCCCGGCCGCGACCGGCCGATCCCGACGGCATCGAAGCACTTTGTCTCGAACAGGCCGCTCAAGGGTCCTTATCCCGAAGGGATGGAAATGGCGACGTTCGGGCTGGGCTGCTTCTGGGGCGCCGAGCGCCTGTTCTGGCAAGTCGAGGGCGTATGGGTCACGGCGGCCGGCTATGCCGGCGGCGTCACGCCCAACCCGACCTATCAGGAAACCTGCACGGGCCTGACAGGCCATGCCGAAGTCGTGCTCGTCATCTACGATCCCAAGATCGTGTCCTATGCCGAGCTCTTGAAGCTGTTCTGGGAAAGCCACGACCCGACGCAAGGCATGCGCCAGGGCAATGATGTCGGCACCACCTACCGTTCGGCGATCTATACGTTCAACGACGCGCAGTACCAGGCGGCGCTCGCCTCGCGCGATGCCTACGAGGCTTCGCTGCGCGGTGCCGGACGCGGCAAGATCACCACCGAGATCGCGCCGGCGCCGGAATTCTACTTCGCCGAGGAAGACCACCAGCAATATCTGGCGAAGAACCCTTACGGCTATTGCGGCCTGCAGGGAACCGGCGTCACCTGCGCCATTCCGGCCGCCGTCTCCGCCTGATTTTATGCCCCCGACGCAAGGAATATGCTGTGGCGCCGCGATGCGGCGCCATGCTTTTCCAAAGGGTCAAAATTCCACGTGAATTTTGTTTCGGGCCGTGCCAGATTGACCCGAAGCGGGAGGAAGACACTCCTGCCCGACACCGTATGCCTGCCGGAGAACCGGGCCGGCATGCGGTGCATAATGGACAAATAACCGACAGGGGTGTGGATCACATGAAACGTATCGTTCTCGGCCTCATGGCCGCAGCTGCAATGGTTCTTCCGGCCTTCGCCGCGGACATTCAACCCGCGATCCTCTATGATCTCGGCGGCAAGTTTGACAAGTCGTTCAACGAGGCGTCCTTCCACGGCGCTGAAAAGTTCAAGACCGAGACCGGCATCCCCTATGTGGAATTCGAGGTCAGCAACGCCACCCAGCGCGAGCAGGCGCTGCGCCGTTTCGCCGAGGACGGCCGCAACCCGATCGTCATGGCGGGCTTCTCGTGGGCTGACGCGCTTGACAAGATCGCCACCGAGTTCCCCGAGACCAAATTCGCCATCATCGACATGGTCGTCGACAAGCCCAATGTCCGCTCCCTGGTCTATAAGGAGCAGGAAGGCTCGTACCTCGTCGGCGTGATGGCGGCGATGGCTTCCAAGACCAAGAAGGTCGGCTTCGTCGGCGGCATGGATATTCCGCTGATCCGCAGGTTCGGCTGCGGCTATGTCGGCGGCGCCAAGGCGGCCGGGGCCACCGACGTCATCCAGAACATGACCGGCGATACGCCGGCAGCCTGGAACGATCCGGCCAAGGGCGGCGAGATCGCCAAGACGCAGATCGACCAGGGCGCCGACGTAATCTACGCAGCGGCAGGCGGCACCGGTGTCGGTGTGCTGCAGGCAGCGGCCGACGCCGGCAAGCTCGGCATCGGCGTTGATTCCAACCAGAACGGCCTGCAGCCCGGCAAGGTGCTGACCTCGATGGTCAAGCGCGTCGACGTTGCCGTCTACAACACCTTCATGGATGCCAAGAACGACAAGTTCACGGCGGGCGTCAACGATCTCGGCCTCAAGGAAGGCGGGGTCGACTACGCCATGGACGACAACAACAAGGCGCTTGTCGACGATGCGATGAAGGCGGCGGTCGAAAAAGCCAAGGCCGACATCATAGCCGGCACCATCAAGGTGCACGACTACATGTCGGACAATGCCTGCCCGTATTGATCGATTGCTGTTATTGATCGACTGGCACTGCTGAAGTGACGAGCCGCCGGGTGAAAGCCCGGCGGTTTTGTCTTGTCGGCCCGCTCACCAGTGCGGCGGCTTGGTCACCGGCACGTCGGGCGCGGCCTGTTCCTCCAGCGCCAGGAAGCGCTCGGCCAGCGCGTCGAGCTTGCGCTGCATGCGCTCGATCACCTTCCACTGCTCGGCGATCTGGCCGGACAGTTCCTCGATGGTCTTCTCCTGCTCGGCGGCGCGGATTTCCAGCGTCGTCAGCCGGTCCTCGGGCATGGTCATTTGAAATCCTCGATCAGGCGATTGTGCAGGCTGCGGCCACGTTGGAAATTGACAAGCATGGCGGGATTTGTCGAGAGTGAACCTGCTCCGGCCAATTGCTACGGACCCAATTGGCACAGACTGGGCGTCATGCTAGGCGTTTGACCAAGCGGTAAAAAAATAACAGTGGGAACAGGCTGCATGGCGCAAGCCGCAATCGAGCTGATCGGCATCGACAAGAGCTTTGGCGCCGTGCGCGCCAACCGCGACATCAATCTGGAGATTATGCGCGGCACCATCCATGGCATCGTCGGCGAAAACGGCGCCGGCAAGTCGACGCTGATGTCGATCCTCTATGGTTTCTACCAAGCCGATTCCGGCGAGATCCGTGTCGGCGGCCAGCCGGCATCGATCAAGACACCGAATGATGCGATCGCGCTCGGCATCGGCATGGTGCATCAGCATTTCATGCTGGTCGACAATTTCTCGGTGCTGGAAAACGTCATTCTCGGCGCCGAAAGCGATGCGCTGCTGAAGAAGAGCATTGCCAAGGCGCGTTCCGAGCTGGAGCGGCTCGAGCGCGAATACGGGCTCGAAGTCGATCCCGACGCCATCATCGAGGAGTTGCCGGTCGGCCTGCAGCAACGCGTCGAAATCCTCAAGGCGCTCTATCGCGGCGCCGAGATCCTGATCCTCGATGAGCCGACAGGCGTGCTGACGCCGGCCGAGGCCGACCACCTGTTCCGCATCCTCAGGCAGCTGAAGGAGCAGGGCAAGACGATCGTGCTGATCACCCATAAGCTGCGCGAGATCATGGCGATCACCGACACGGTGTCGGTGATGCGCCAGGGCACGATGGTGGCGACACGCGAAACCAGGAAGACCACGGTCGAGGAGCTGGCCGAGCTGATGGTCGGCCGGCGCGTGCTGCTGCGCGTCGAAAAGGGCGAGGCGAAGGCCGGCGGCGTCAAGCTTGCGGTCAAGAACCTGACGGTCAAGGATTCCCGCGGCGTCACCATGGTCGACGACGTCTCCTTCGACGTCCATGCCGGCGAGATCGTCGGCATTGCCGGCGTCGCCGGCAACGGGCAGTCCGAATTGCTCGAGGCGATTTCCGGCATCAGGCATGCCGTTTCGGGCTCGGTCATGCTCGACGGCAAGCCGATCGACCTCACCGGCGCCGCCGACCCTGGCGAGCTGCGCGAGCGCGGCCTCGCCCATGTGCCGGAGGACCGCCATCATGTCGGGCTCGTGCTGGCCTTCGAGGAAAACGAGAATTCGATCCTCGGCTACCAGGACGACGCGCGCTATCTGAAGGGGCCGTTCCTTGACATCGACGCCATCCGTAACGATGCCCGGGACAAGATCGTCAAATATGACATCCGCCCGGCGGACTGCCGCCTCAAGACCGCCAATTTCTCCGGCGGCAACCAGCAGAAGATCGTGCTGGCGCGGGAAATGGAACAAGATCCCGGCGTGTTGATCGTCGGCCAGCCGACACGCGGCGTCGATGTCGGCGCCATCGAATTCATCCACAAGCGCCTCATCGCCATGCGCGACCAGGGCAAGGCGGTGCTGGTGGTTTCGGTCGAGCTCGACGAGATCCGCTCGCTGTCCGACCGCATCCTGGTGATGTTTGCCGGCCGCATCGTCGGCGAACGCGGCCCCGACGCGACCGAGGGCGAGCTCGGCCTGCTGATGGCCGGCGTCGAGCACCGGGAGGCCGCCGAGTGAGCACCCCCTATGCCAAGCTGCCGGCCTGGGCCGATTACGTGCTGATCCCGCTGATCAATCTGTTCGTCGCATTCGTCGTCGCCGGCTTCGTCGTCATATTGGTCGGCGAGAACCCGCTGCGTGCAGCCGTCATCCTGGTCGAGGGTGCCTTCGGCCGCGGCCAAGGCATCGCGTTCACGCTTTTCTATGCCACCACCTTCATCTTCAGTGGGCTTTCGGTGGCGGTTGCGGCGCATTGCGGCCTGTTCAACATCGGCGGCGAGGGCCAGGGCTATATCGCCGGTCTCGGCATCGGCATTGTTTGCCTGGCCTTCGACAGCGTGCTGCCCTGGTGGCTGACCTTCCCGATCGCCATTATCGCCGCCGCGGCGATGGGCGGGCTGTGGGCGCTGATCCCGGCCTATCTGCAGGCCAAGCGCGGCTCGCACATCGTCATCACCACCATCATGTTCAATTTCATCGCCGCCAGCGTCATGGTCTATGCGCTGGTGGGGATGCTGAAGCCGCCCGGCTCGATGGCGCCGCAGACGCGCACCTTCCTCGAAGGCGCGCAATTGCCGAAGCTCAACTGGGTCATCGAATTGTTCGGCGCCAAAATCCGTTCGGCGCCATTCAACGTCAGTTCCCTGCTGGCGCTAGCCATGGCCTTTCTGGTGTGGGTGCTGATCTGGCGCACGAAGCTCGGCTACGAGATGCGCACCTATGGCCACAGCCCGAAAGCGGCGCGTTATGCCGGCATTTCGGAGATCCGCATCATCATCATTGCGATGATGATCTCGGGCGCGCTGGCCGGCATGATGGCGCTCAACCCGACGATGGGCGACCAGCACAATGTCGCGCTCGAATTCGTTTCGGGCGCCGGTTTCGTCGGCATCGCGGTGGCACTGATGGGACGCCTGCACCCGGTCGGCATCGTGCTGGCGGCGATCCTGTTCGGCATGCTCTACCAGGGCGGCGCCGAGCTCGCCTTCGAGATGCCGGTGATCAGCCGCGACATGATCGTCATCATCCAGGGCCTCGTGATCCTGTTCGCCGGCGCGCTCGAGCATATGTTCCGGCCCTACGTCCAGGCGTTGTTCGCCTCGCTCAGCCCGAAATCGGTCGGCATGGAAGCGGTCAAGGGGAAGGGCGCCTGAGATGGATTTCTTCAACGCCATCGTACAGGTCCTGGACTCGACCATCCGCCTGTCTGTGCCCTTGCTGCTCGCCTGTCTCGCCGGCCTCTATTCGGAGCGGGCCGGCGTCTTCGACATCGGGCTCGAGGGCAAGATGCTTGTCGGCGCCTTCGCCGGTGCGGCCGCCGCCTCGGTCTTCCACTCGGCCTATCTCGGCCTCGGCATGGCCATCCTCATCTCGGTTGCCTTCGCGCTGATCCACGGCTTTGCCTCGATCACCCATCGCGGCAACCAGATCGTTTCCGGCGTCGCGATCAATTTCATTGCCGCCGGATCGACGATCATGCTCGGCCAGGCCTGGTTCCAGCAAGGCGGGCGCACGCCGGCGCTGGCCGCCGGCGAGCGCTTCGAGGCAATCATCTGGCCGGGCGCAGAGGCGCTCAGGAGCGTTCCGATTCTCGGGCCGATCTATTCGGAACTCATCTCCGGCCATTCCGTGCTGGTCTATCTCGCCTTCCTGGCCGTGCCGTTCACCTGGTGGGTGCTGTTTCGCACCCGCTTCGGCTTGCGCCTGCGCGCCGTCGGCGAGAACCCGGCCGCGGTCGACACCGCCGGCATATCAGTCGCCTGGCTGCGCTATCGGGCGCTGATCTGCACCGGCGTGCTCACCGGCATTGCCGGAGCCTATCTGTCGATGGTGCAGAATGGCGGCTTCGTGAAGGACATGACCGCCGGCAAGGGCTATATCGCGCTGGCCGCGCTGATCTTCGCCAAATGGAAACCGGTCAACGCCATGTTCGCCTGCCTGCTGTTCGGCTTCCTCGACGCCGCGTCGATCCGCCTGCAAGGCACGCCGCTGCCGCTGATCGGCAAGGTGCCGGTGCAATTCATGCAGGCGCTGCCCTATGTGCTGACCGTCATCCTGCTTGCCGGCTTCATCGGCAAGGCAATCCCGCCGCGCGCCGGCGGCGTGCCTTATGTCAAGGAACGCTGATCTATTATGGCTCATGATCTGTTCGAAGCGGCGAAAGCCGCCATGGCCAAGGCCTATGCGCCCTATTCGAAATTTCCGGTCGGCGCGGCGTTGCGCACCGAGGACGGCCGTGTCTTCACCGGCGCCAATGTCGAGATCGCGTCCTATCCGGAGGGCTGGTGCGCCGAAACCACCGCACTTGCCAACTACATCATGGGCGGCGGCGGCAAAATCACGGAAATCGCCGTGATCGCCGAACGCGTGGCAAAATGCTCGCCCTGCGGCGGCTGCCGGCAGCGGCTGGCGGAATTCTGCCGGCCGGAGACGAAGTTCTATCTCTGCGATGATAGCGGCGTGGTCGAGACCGTGACCATGGGCGAGTTGCTGCCATACGGGTTTGAAGGCGATGTGCTGAAATGAAGGAAGCGCTCGATCACCTCGTCGAAAGGCTGGACGGGCTGGCGCCGACTACCGCCTTGGTGCTGGGGTCAGGGCTTGGCGGGCTTGTCGACCAAGTCGAGGATGCGGTGCGAATCTCCTACGCCGACTTGCCGGGGTTTCCCCGAAGCGGAGTCAGCGGCCATGCCGGCGAGGTGGTGGCGGGGCTCTTTGCCGGCACGCCGGTGCTGATGCTGTCCGGCCGGGCGCATTATTACGAGCACGGCAACGCGGCGGCGATGCGGCCGGCACTCGAGGTGCTCGCCGGCCTCGGCATCTCCAGGCTGATCCTCACCAACGCCGCCGGTTCGGTCGATCCCGGGATGGGCCCGGGCTCGGTGATGCTGATCACCGATCACATCAATTTCTCGGGCTCCAACCCGCTGATCGGCGAACCGAGCGACCGCCGTTTCGTCGGCCTGACCGAAGCCTATGACGCCGGTCTCCGCTCCGCCATCGAGCAGGCGGCGAAGGCCACCGGTACCAAGCTGCACAAGGGCGTCTATATGTGGTTCTCCGGCCCATGCTTCGAGACGCCCGCCGAGATCCGCATGGCGCGCGTCATGGGCGCCAACGCCGTCGGCATGTCGACGGTGCCGGAGGTCATTCTCGCCCGCTTCCTCGGGCTGCGCGTCGCCGCGTGTTCGGTCGTGACCAACCTTGCCGCCGGCATGACCGGAGCCGAGCTGTCGCACCAGGAGACCAAGGACATGGCACCGGTCGGCGGCGCGCGGCTGGCGACCATTCTGCAGCGTGTTTTTCAGGACGGGCTTCCGGAGCACAGGGTCGACGCCTGATGCTTCCCCAGGAAATCATCCGCCGCAAGCGCGACGGCCAGAAGCTCTCGGCTGAGGAGACAGCGTTCTTCATCGAGGGTCTGACCGCCGGCACAGTCACCGACGCGCAGGTCGGCGCCTTTGCCATGGCGGTGTTCTTCAACGGCATGAGCCGCGACGAGGCGGTGGCGCTGACTATGGCGATGCGCGATTCCGGCGATGTGCTCGACTGGTCGGATCTGCCCGGTCCGGTCACCGACAAGCATTCGACCGGCGGCGTCGGCGACAATGTCTCCTTGATGCTGGCGCCGATCGTCGCTGCCTGCGGCGCCTATGTGCCGATGATTTCCGGCAGGGGTCTGGGCCATACCGGCGGCACGCTGGACAAGATGGATGCCATCCCCGGCTATATCAGCCAGCCGGATGTTGCGCGCTTCCGCAAGACGGTGCTCGAAACCGGCTGCGCCATCATCGGCCAGACCGCCGATCTCGCACCCGCCGACGCCAGGCTCTACGCCATCCGCGATGTGACGGGAACGGTGGAATCGGTGCCGCTGATCACTGCTTCGATCCTGTCGAAGAAGCTGGCCGCCGGCCTCAATTCGCTGGTGCTTGACGTCAAGGTCGGCAACGGCGCCTTCATGGAGAAATCGCGCGACGCAACCGCACTGGCCAACAGCCTGGTCGACGTCGCCAATGGCGCCGGCCTTAAGGCCTCGGCGCTGGTCACCGGCATGAACGAGCCGCTGGCGTCCGCCGCCGGCAATGCGGTCGAGGTGCGCAACGCAGTCGATTTTCTCACCGGCCGCTTTCGCGACCGGCGGCTGGAGGACGTGACGCTGGCGCTGGCCGCCGAGATGCTGCAATCGGCAGGCCTGGTGTCGTCCAACCAGGACGGCCTGCGCCGCGCCGCCGAGACGCTGGCCGGCGGCCGCGCCGCTTCCATCTTCGCGCGCATGGTGGCGGCACTGGGCGGTCCCGTCGACTTTGTCGACAATCCGGAAAAATATCTGCCGAAAGCGGCAACGGAATTCGCGGTCAAGGCGAGCGCGAACGGCTTTGTCACCGGCATCGCGACCCGCGAGATCGGGCTTGCCGTGGTCGGGCTTGGCGGCGGGCGGACGCGGCCCGACGACAGGATCGATCACGCCGTCGGCATCACCAGGCTGTTGCCGGTCGGCGCTGAAGTGCGGGCCGGCGAAGCGCTGGCGCTGGTCCATGCCCGCAATGCCGGGGATGCCGAAGCGGCCGCGGCCGCCGTGCTTTCGGCCTATACCATCGGCACTTCCAAACCGGCCACGGAGAAAACCGTCATCCGGCGGATCCTGCCCCGCGGGTAGAGCCATTCCGACGGTATCGGATGGGTTCTATCTTTCTTTGGACCACGATCTTGTCCGAAGACTGGTCCCCAACTTTTCGCTGGCGCGGACCTGCGGTTCGGGATCACGTTCTACTGAACCAGCAGCAGCTTGCCGCCTTCGACCTGGTATTTTTCGAGCCGCTGCAGAAAGCTCATGCCGATCAGGTTGGTGTGCAGCGCCCTGTCATCGAGCACGACGGCCTCGACGCCCTCGACGGTGATCTTGCCGATCTGCAGGCGATCAATCGTCACCACGGCGGCCTTGATCGCACCATTGGCGGTGTTGACCTGATGGCTGAAGTCCGTCGAATTGAGCGAGATGCCGATCCTGCGCGCGGTCGAGGTGTTGATGGCGACGAGCGTCGCACCGGTGTCGATCATGCCGTCGACCTGGCGACCGTTCAACTTGAAGACCGACATGAAATGCCCGCGCGCGTCCGCGGTGACGACGACCTTGCGGCCGAGCGGCTGCGGCGTTGCCGGCCTGTCCGGGACGGCGGCGAGATTCAGGTTGGTTTGTGTGTCGGCCGGCCTGGCTCCGATGGCGGATTTCAACAGCCGCTCGATTACCTGTGAATTGGACTGATACACGATCGGCAGCGATGCCGACGTTCCGGCAAACACGCCAAGGATGAGGAGCTTGCGCAGCATGGACCGGCCTTTGTGGTTGCCGATCCTTAGTCCGACATGGTGATTGCCGCTTTAACGAGTGCGGAAACCAGCCGTTTGCGTAAACAATCGGTAAACGGATCTATTTGGTGCCGTACATGCGGTCGCCGGCATCGCCGAGACCCGGCATGATGTAGCCCTTTTCGTTGAGTTGGCGGTCGATGGAAGCGGTGAAGACCGGAACATCGGGATGCGCCTGGGTAAACCGCTCGAGGCCCTCTGGTGCCGCCAGCAGGCAGAGGAAGCGGATGTTGGTGGCACCGCGGCCTTTCAGCTTGTCGATCGCAGCGATCGCCGAATTGGCGGTCGCCAGCATCGGATCGACGACGATCACCAGCCGGTCGGCGAGGTCGCCTGGCGCCTTGAAGAAATACTCGACCGCTTCCAGCGTCTCATGGTCGCGATAGAGGCCGATATGGGCGACACGCGCCGCCGGCACCAGATCGAGCAGGCCTTCGAGCAAGCCGTTGCCGGCGCGCAGCACCGAGGCGAAGACCAGTTTCTTGCCCTCCAGCGTCGGCGCCTCCATCGTCTCGATCGGCGTCTCGATGGTCGTCGTCGTCAGTTCCAGGTTGCGGGTGACCTCGTAGCCGAGCAGCAGCGAGATCTCGCGCAGCAGCCGCCGGAAGCCGGCCGTCGAGGTTTCCTTCTTGCGCATGATGGTCAGCTTGTGCTGGACAAGCGGATGGTCGACGACGGTGACGCCCTTCATGGTGTTCTCCAACTGCGCAAGTGAATGGTGAATGGTGAATAGTGAATAGTGAACTGGTTTGCGAGTCCTTGGTTGCGCGGAAAAACTCGCGGCTGACGAACCGAAGCGCCGGGTGAACCATTCACCATTCACCTGCCCTTGGCGCCGAGCCTGCCCAGCAGCACCGCCCTGGTCTTCCTGTCGACGAAGGCTGCCTCGATGGCCGTCCTGGTGACGGCGGTGAGCGCCTTGTCGTCCATCGCAAAATGCTCGGCAGCGATGTCGTATTCGCGTTTCAGCGAGGTCCAGAAGTAGGGCGGGTCATCGGAGTTGAGCGTCACCTTGCAGCCCGCTGCCCGCAAGGCGGGGAAGGGATGGTCGGCGAAGCTGTCGAAGAGTTTCAGGGCGATGTTGGAGCCAGGGCAGCATTCGAGCACGACGCCTTCGTCGGCGATGCGCCGCACAAGCTCGGGGTTCTCGATGGCGCGCACGCCATGGCCGATGCGAGACGGGCGGATGTGGTCGAGTGCCGCCTCGACGCTCTCCCAGCCCATCAATTCGCCGGCATGGACGGTGATGCCGAGGCCGGCCTCGCGGGCGATCTCGAAGGCCCTGACATAATCTTCCAGGTCGCCTATCCGCTCGTCGCCGGCGACGCCGAAACCGGTCACCAGCGGATGCCCGCAGCGCGCGGCGAAACGCGCCGCCCGCTCGATCGATTCGACACCGAAATTGCGCACGCCGGTGACGATCATGCGGCCTTCGATGCCGGTCTTCGCCTTGGCGCGGGCCATGCCTTCGCCGAGCGCGTCGGTATAGGCCTTTGGCGACAGCCCGGCCTTGTTGGCATGGTCGGGCGAGGTGAAAACCTCGGAATAGATGGCGCCGTCGCGGGCGAGGCTGGTCAGGTAATGGTCGGCCAGCCGCGCATAGTCTTCTTCGGTGCGGAACAGGTCCGACGAGAAGTCGTAGGCGGCGAGGAAAGAGGTGAAGTCGTGCCAGACGAAGGAGCCGTCCTGGATGTAGGGCGAGGCATCCTTGCCGTATTTCTCAGCCTGGCGGAGGACGAGTTCAGGCGCCGCTGCCCCTTCGATGTGGCAGTGCAGTTCTGCTTTCAAAGGCATTCAATTATCCCGTCAGGCTTTTTCTTATGACGCAAGTTCCTGTCGAAAAACCGTGTGACACTTTTCCGGAACCTGCTTCGAAGCGCGGCCGAACACCGCGCCTTAAACAATAGCGCCCGCACCATCGATCGGCTATGGTCCCGCCGATTTTATGGCGGATCAAAACGATGTCGGTTGAAAGAACCACTGCTGCGGGCGGCATGGAAACCTCCTATGGTTTCAAGCGGGTAGGGCCAGGCGACAAGCAGTCCCTGGTCAATGATGTTTTCCACAAGGTGGCGAACCGCTACGACCTGATGAACGACCTGATGTCGGCCGGCTTGCATCGATTGTGGAAGGACGCCATGGTCGCCTGGCTCAATCCACCGAAGCGGCCGGGCTGGAGCGTTCTCGACGTTGCCGGCGGCACCGGCGATGTCGCCTTCCGCATCGTCGAGGCGAGCGGCAGGCACGCTCATGCAACGGTTCTCGATATCAACGGCTCGATGCTCGCCGTCGGCCGCGATCGGGCCGAGAAAAAAGGCCTGTCGGCAAATACCGATTTCGTCGAAGCCAACGCCGAGGAACTGCCTTTTGCCGACGCTACTTTCGACGCCTACACCATCGCTTTCGGCATCCGCAACGTGCCGCGCATCGATGTGGCGCTTGCCGAAGCCTATCGCGTGCTGAAGCCTGGCGGGCGCTTTCTCTGCCTTGAATTCTCCGAGGTCGAGATGCCGCTGCTCGACAAGGTCTATGAAGCATGGTCGTTCAACGCCATTCCGCGGATCGGCAAGGTGGTGACCGGCGATGACGAGCCCTATTCCTATCTGGTCGAATCGATCCGCAAGTTTCCCAATCAGCAGAATTTCGCGGCGATGATTTCGCGCGCAGGCTTCGAGCGCGCCTCATTCCGCAATTATTCCGGCGGCATCGCCGCGCTTCATTCGGGCTGGAAGCTTTGAGGCTGGCCCGCATTTTCCGACGTGCCTTGCGCCAGTTCAGGAAACCGGCAGGGCAAAGCCAGCCATGAGCAGCATCGGCGCTGGTTTCAGGCTCGTGCGGGCCGGCTGGGTGCTTGTGCGCGAGGGTGTCATCGCGGCTTTGCCCGGTGACGAGCTCTTCGGCTTGCCGAAATTCGGCTGGCGCATGGCCCGGCTGTTCACCCGCCGTCGGGCGCTTGCCTATGAGCGCGGCGACAGGCTGGCCAAGGCGGTCGTGCGGCTCGGCCCGTCCTACGTCAAGCTCGGCCAGTTCCTGGCGACACGGCCGGATGTCGTCGGCAACGATATCGCGCTTGATCTTGCCATGCTGCAGGACAAGATGCAGACGTTTCCCAAGGCCGAGGCTGTCGCCGCGATAGAGGCCTCGCTCGGACGCAGGGTCGACGAGCTCTATGTCAGTTTTGGCGAGGCCGTCGCCGCCGCCTCGATCGCCCAGGTCCATACCGCCGAAACGCTGCAGGACGGCGTCGTTAGGCGAGTGGCGGTGAAGGTCATCCGGCCGGGCGTGCGCCACCGCTTCTTTCGCGATCTCGAAAGCTATTTCCTCGCCGCCCGGCTGCAGGAAAAGTACATCCCGTCGTCGCGCCGGCTGCGGCCGGTCGAGGTGACGGAGACGCTGGCCCAGACTACCAAGATCGAAATGGATTTGAGGCTGGAGGCAGCGGCTTTTTCGGAGCTCGGCGAGAATACCAAGGACGATCCCGGCTTCCGTGTGCCGTCGGTCGACTGGGAGCGCACCGGTCGTGACGTGCTGACCATGGAGTGGGTCGACGGCATCAAGATGAACGATATTGCCGGCCTGACCGCCGCCGGCCACGACCTGAAGGCGATTGCCGCCAACCTCGTCCAGTCGTTTCTGCGCCATACGCTGCGTGACGGTTTCTTCCACGCCGACATGCACCCGGGCAACCTGTTTATAGAAGCCAATGGCACTATCGTCGCCGTCGATCTCGGCATTGCCGGCCGGCTCGGCAAAAAGGAGCGCCGCTTCCTCGCCGAAATTCTCTACGGCTTCATCACGCGCGATTACCAGCGCGTCGCCGAGGTGCATTTCGAGGCTGGCTATGTGCCGCGCCAGCACAATGTCGCGGCCTTCGCCCAGGCGATCCGGGCGATCGGCGAACCGATCCACGGCCAGCCTGCCGAGACCATCTCGATGGCCAAGCTGCTGACGCTGCTGTTCGAAGTGACCGACCTCTTCGACATGGCGACGCGGTCCGAGCTGGTGCTGCTGCAGAAGACCATGGTCGTCGTCGAAGGCGTCGCCCGCACGCTCGACCCGGCCTTCAACATGTGGAAGACGTCGGAGCCGGTGGTGAGCGGCTGGATTGCCCGCAACCTCGGCCCGCGCGCCCTGCTGGCCGATGCGCGCGACGGTGCCAACGCGCTGCTGGCGCTGGCCCGCCAGGCACCGGACCTCGCCGCCCGCACCGAGCGGCTGTCGCGTGAGATCGACCTGATGGCCGAACACGGCCTGCGTTTCGACGAAAGGACCGCACGCGCGATCGGCAAGGCCGAGGCGCGCTACACCCGCTCCGGCCGGCTGGCGCTGTGGGTGATCGCATTGACGCTCGTGTATATCGCCTGGCGTATTTTCTAGCGCTTGTTGCAAAGTGATTGCATTGCTATCATTGCACTCAGCAATTCCGGGCAAGGTGCAATCAGATGGCCAGCATCACGATCCGCAACCTTGATGACGAGGTCAAGGACCTGCTGCGCCGACTGGCGGCGGAGAATGGCCGGTCGATGGAAGACCAGGCGCGGGTGATGATCCGCGCAGCGGTCGAAGGTCAGTTCGGTTCGGCCGGTCGCATCGACCAGATCGAGAAAACACTGCGCGAACTGACGAGTTCGCAGAGTCCAGCAGCGCCGGTGGTCGCCGTCTCCAGCCCGCGAGGCATCCTCTCCGGCAAGCGCATCCTGCTGATCATCGGCGGCGGCATCGCCGCCTACAAGGCGCTCGACCTGATCCGCCGGCTGCGCGAGCGCGGCGCGGCAGTGCGGGTGGTGATGACCGCGGCGGCGCAGGAGTTCGTCACTACGCTGTCGGCCGGGGCGCTGTCGGCCGACCATGTTTTCACCGAATTGTTCGACCGGCAGGACGAGCACGACATCGGCCATATCAGGCTGTCGCGCGAGGCCGACCTTTTGGTCGTGGCGCCGGCCACCGCCGACCTGATGGCAAAGCTCGCCAATGGCCATGCCAACGACCTTGCCTCGACCGTGCTCATCGCCACCGACAAGCGAGTTTTGATGGCGCCGGCGATGAACCCGAAAATGTGGGCGCATCCGGCGGCCCGCCGCAACCGCGCGACGCTGAGCAAGGACGGCGTCGCATTCGTCGGCCCGGCGAAGGGCGAGATGGCCGAAAGCAACGAGGTGGGCGAGGGCCGCATGGCCGAGCCGCTGGAGATCGTCGCCGCGATCGAGGCGCTGCTCGACAGCCGGCCAAAGCCGCTGGCGGGCAGGAAGATCATTGTCACCTCCGGGCCGACGCATGAACCGATCGACCCGGTCCGCTACATCGCCAACCGGTCGTCGGGCAAGCAGGGCCACGCCATTGCGGCGGCGCTGGCCAGGCTCGGTGCCGACGTGCGTCTCGTCTCCGGCCCGGTCGGCATTGCCGATCCGGCCGGCGTCGCCACGCTGCACGTCGAAACGGCCGTCGAGATGAAGGACGCCGTCGAGCAGCTGCTGCCGGCCGACGCGGCAGTGTTCGTCGCGGCTGTCGCCGACTGGCGCACTCAAAGTTCGGCCGGGGAAAAGATCAAGAAGGTGGCGGGCGAGGGGCCACCGGCGCTGCAGATGGTGGAAAATCCCGATATTCTCGCCGGTGTCGGGCATCACAAAAAGCGGCCGATGCTGGTGGTCGGTTTCGCCGCCGAGACGCAGGACCTGGTCAGGAATGCCCAGGCCAAGCTTGCAAAAAAGGGCGCCGATCTTATCGTTGCCAATGATGTCTCGCATGAAGATGGTTCCCCGGGCGTGATGGGCGGCGACCGCAACAAGGTGCGGATCGTCTCGAAGGCCGGCGTCGAGGAATGGCCGGAGATGAGCAAGGACGAGGTGGCGACGCGGCTCGCGGCGCTGATCGCCGACCGGATGAAGACGGTCGTTGTCTAGTCAATCTCCCCCACGGAGATTGACAGCTTCGCCGGCTTCGTGTCGGTCGCCCCCGAAATCCGCAAGGCGGCAAGGCATCCCAGGATTCCGAGCGGGATAAACGCCAGGAACAGCCAGGCGGCGACACTTGCCGCGGCCTCACGGTTCAGGCCTTCGGAAAAGCCGCTGGCGTTGGCGACGATGCCGGTCAGTGCCGCACCCACGGCATAACCGATGCGCTGCATGGTCGGCACAGCGGCCGAGGCGATCGTCTGCTCGCCTTCCTTGGCCGATGCCACGATGACACGCGTGACGAACGGCCAGGCGATGCCGAAACCGCCGCCTTGCAGCAAGGCACAAAGCAGGATCAACGGGATAGAGCCGGCCGGCACCGTATAGGCGAAACCGGCGACGCCCGTGGCGATCATCAGCGCCCCGCCGACGATGATCAGCCGCTCGCGTTCCGGCGGCGCATTGGCGACGAGGATCGACAGGATCGACCAGGCGATCGATTCGGCGGCGATGATGTAGCCGGTGGTCAGGATCGGAATGCCGTGCAGGCTGGTCAGAAGCAGCGGACCGTAGACGGTAAAGGAGCAGGTCGCCACCGAGAACGCGGCGACCATGGTCATGCCCGCGCCAACCGGCGAGCGCCATGAGAACAGCCGCGACGGGAACAGGCGCGAGCGCGGCTTCAGTGCGTCGATGTAGATAAACAGCGCCAGGCCGACCAGGCCGAGGGTGAGCAGCAGCGACGAGCGCAGCAGGGCGATGTCGACGCCGGCGGTGGCAATCAGCACGACGCTGACGGCGAGGCAGCCAAGTGCCGCAAAGGGAAAGGGCGGCGCCGAGCCGCCCGTCGCCTGCGGCCTTGTTGCTTCCGGTGTGTCGAGCACGATGAAGCTTGCCAGCGCCATGGCCGTGCCTCCGAGGGTAAAGACGCCGAAGGCCCAGCGCCAGGACGAGAATTCGGTCATGACCGCGCCGAGCACGGGGCCGCTGAAGGCGGCGACGCCCCAGATCGCCGACATGACGCCGAAAAGCTGCGGCCAGATCGCGCGGGCAAACAGCCGCTCGACCGAGACGAAGGCGAGCGACACCAGCGCGCCGCCACCGAGCCCTTCGATCAGGCGGCCGCAGAGGAACAGCGGCATCGAAGGCGCGGTGGCGCAGACCAGCGCGCCGGCGGCATAGAGCATTGCGGCGACCATCATGTTGGTGCGCAGCGCGACATAGCTCACCAGCCGTCCGGCGGCCGCACCGGCAACGATGGCGCCGAGCTCGTAGATCGCCAGCGACCAGCCGACCAGTTGCACGCCGGCGAGTTCGCCGACCATGGCCGGCATGACCGTTGCCACCATGGTTTCGTTGGTGGCGTGCAGCAGGATGCCGAGGCTGATGAAGCAGAAGCGCGCCAGGTCGCCGCTCGCCCACAGCGCGCGCCAGTCGACCCTGTTTGTGCTTGTCTTGGTCATCCGGTCCCCCAGGCTTTCTCAGACGCTGGTCTGAAGTATTGGAGCGTTCTTCACGTCCAAATGAGTACATGCCGCAGTATGGGAGGACTTCTAGAACCTCAACCGTAGTTGAGATCAAGCGGTCTTGATCGCCGTTGACGTGGCGGATTTCAAAATTGTGCGATGGGGGACGATCACGAGGCGTTGAGATTCTGGTCAGACCGAAGACAAGCAATATTGGATCGCCGCAATCTTCGGTCACGGTAACGGCATGAACACAGTTGCCATGCCGTGATCTTCGAGCGCCCCAACTTTGAACATCAGGGCGGCCCGTCCTCTGCGGAGTGGGCCTGCCGGAATCTATGAGCCTTCGGCAGCTATTCGCAGGCCGACACCTACGCTCCCCGCCGCTCGGGAGCCATGCTGCGCCGTTATTTGAACGAGTGGATCAGGTCGAGCGAGGTGACGGCGACCGCCAGGTTGACGCCGGTCTGTGCCTGGACACTGAGCGGCTGCAGCGAAAAGGCGCTGTCGAGGCCGCCGACCAGGAGATTGGCGCCGCCACCGGTGACCACGCTGGCCTCGGCGTTCACGCCATAGTAGCTGCCGGCAAGGTCGCCTTCATCGTGGTTGCGGGTCGCCGCCAGAACCGCCCATACCAGCTGGCCCTGATGCGTCCGGCCGACATCGACGCCGAGCTTGGAAATCACACCGGTATAGACTTCAGAGGGGCCGCCACGATGCGGACGAAAGATACAGGAAACACCCTTGTTGGAAGTGACGAGATAGGCCGTGCCGCCGTCGATGGTGCAGTCGAGCACGCCGAGCTGGAGTTTGCTGGCGCTGGCGGGAGCGGCAACGACGGTCGTGGCGAGAGCAGCGGCACAAGCGAGTTTCTTGATCATGGCAGGGTCCTTTCGAAATTGCCTTGTACAAACGGCTGAGCACGCCGAGCGTTCCGCCGAAAACTTGGCGCCAGCAAGGCGAAGCTAAACGCAGGGTTGTCGGAGTGCGGAAACGGAGGCCCGATTAACCGGCCGCTCAGCCGGCACTGGTGCGGGCCAGGCCGTCCTTGGCCGGCTGGTAGGTCGGATTGAGGTGCACGGCCTCGCGGTAGGATTTCGCGGCCCTGACCTTGTCGCCGCGCCGCTCGTAGATCAACGCCTGGTTGGACCAGGCCTCAGCATTCTTGCCGTCGAGCTTGATCGCCATGTTGAAGTCGGCGAAGGCATTGTCCTCGTCGTTCATGGCAAGGTAGGAGAGGCCGCGCCCGTTGTAAGGCTCGGAGGCGTCCGGCGCCAACGAAATGGCGGTCGAGAAATCCTCGATGGCAAAGGCGTGCTGGCCCTGACTCTGGTAGATCAGGCCGCGATTGTGATAGGCGCGCGCATCGGTCGTGTCGAGCTGGATGGCTTTCTGGAAATCGTTGAAGGCTTCCTGGACCCGGCCCGCCCTGCGGTAGAGATTGCCGCGGCCGATATAGGCGGCGTCATAGTTGGAATTGATCTGGATCGAGCGATTGTAGTCGGCGAGCGCGCTCGCCTGATCGCCGAGGAAGCGCTGGATGAGCGCACGGTTCGAATAGGCCTGGTAAAAATTCGGATTGAGCTGGATGGCGGTGTTGAAGTCCTTCAGCGCCGCCTGGTACTGGCCGCCGCGGCCATAGGCCGAGCCGCGCACATTGTAGGCTTCCGGATCCTGGGGGTTGCGCTGGATCACCGCCGACAGCGAGGAGATGTTCTCGCTCGAGCCTTGCGCCTTGTCGATGTTGTTGAACTCGCCGGTCGGAACACTCTGGCAGCTGGCAAGCGCCATCCCGGAAAGCAGGGCTGCCGTCAGGGCGAGGCCGCGCCACGCGGTTCTGCGCTCTACGGTGATTGCGTCCATGTCTGCCCTGTCCTTACTGCGCCGTCTGGTCCGTTCCCCCTCCGAACCGGCATCTCTCCCAACCGGTCCTCTCGGACCGGGTCGAACTCACAACAAAAAGGTGGCGGCGATTCCGCATCGCGCCACCTTGGATATCCTTGGAAAAGGACGAAAAATTGACGTCAGAACCGCGGCGGACGCGGAGCACCGGCACCGGCAGCACCGGCCGCGACCGGACGCGGCGTCATCGGCAGCAGGCCTTCGCGCTGGGCGCGCTTGCGGGCCAGCTTGCGGGCACGGCGCACGGCTTCCGCCTTTTCACGGGCGCGCTTCTCGGAGGGCTTTTCGTAATGTCCGCGCATCTTCATTTCGCGGAAGATGCCTTCGCGCTGCATCTTTTTCTTGAGCGCGCGAAGCGCCTGATCAACATTGTTGTCGCGGACGAGTACCTGCACGTGCAATCCTGTCTTTCGGGTTTGAAATCAACAGGCAAGCGGCCATAGCCGCAAGCCTCCGCGGCGCGTTACACCACGAATTGGGGCGGCTGATAGCAGAATCAAGGGGCTCTGTCCACAGCCGATTGAGAGGCGGTGCCGTCCGGGCGGGCACGACAGTCCCACATGGCGGCTTGATTTTTTCAATCTGTGAACTATAGTTCACGAGTGACCATCGTTGAGCAAACCGCCGAGTTCCGGGACTGGCTCAAGGGTCTAAACGATATGCGGGCGGCCGAGCGGATTGCGATCCGCGTGGCACGTATCCAGTCCGGACTGATGGGAGACGTGAAGTTCTTCGATGGCATCGGCGAGCTTCGGATAGACTACGGTCCCGGTTACCGACTGTACTTCGTCAAGCGCGGCAGCGCGCTCGTTATCCTGCTCTGCGGCGGCGACAAGTCCTCGCAGAAGCGCGATATCAGGAAGGCCATTGAAATGGCCAAGGAGATCTGAAATGCCCCACGAGACCTTGCCTTTTGATCCTGCCGAACATCTCGGCCGCGCGGAGGCCCAGGCCGAACTTCTTGCCGACGCCTTTGCCACGGGCGATACCGGCTATATCGCGAATGCTCTCGGCATAGTTGCCCGCGCGCGTGGCATGTCCAAGGTGGCGAAAGATGCCGGCGTCACCCGGGAGGCCCTGTACAAGGCACTGAGCCCCGATGGCGACCCGCGCCTCTCGACATTGCTTGGCGTGGTGAAGGCCTTAGGGGTGAAACTCACCGCCGAAAAGACCGAAGCTTGAGGCCGCCGAATCCCGAAACGAAAAACCCGCCTCAGAGACGGGTCCTTGGTGTGAATCAGCATCATACCGATATTAGTAGCATAGCTGCCGGCACAAAGCAAGAACAAAATTCGCCTTGGGCCAGATAGGCGCCGCTACGCCGTGGCCAGGTGGAGCTGCTCGAAACCCTCGAAGAACTCGCCGTAGTCGCAGGTTATTTCCTCGCCGGCGGCGATGTCGCGGGTCGCGGTGGCCCCGCCATATTGCGAAAAGTCGGTGTTCGGCTTGTCGGCGTGGTTCATGAAGCGGCCATTGTCGACCTCATAGACCATGAAGCCCGGCCGGTCCGGACTGGGATAGGCATATCTGTCGAGCAATTCCTTGAGGTGCGGCGGCGCCGTCTCGTATCTTTCCATCGGGATCAGCCGGTCGAAGTCCGGATCGAGCCGCCAGATCTGCGCCCCTTTCCGGATCGGCTCGGCGGCGAACACGCCGACGCCTTCGATTGCGCTTGCAGCGATATAGGTCCTGATCAGCAGCATGTTTCCAACCCGTTTTCGAGGAGAAGACGGAATCGTCAAATCGCCGGGAAAAGCAAGACCGGTTTTCCGGCATTGCGGCTGGCGGGCCGACGCCAACCGCGAAACGCTTCACGTGCGGGTGATCGAGACACCGCCGTCGGCGAACAGTGCCGTGCCGGTGGTGAAGCTCGATGCATCGGAAGCCAGGTAAAGCGCCGAGCGGGCGATCTCCTCTGGCTCGGCGACGCGCTTCAAGGCATGCAGGTTTTCGACGAACGCCCGCGATTCAGGTGTGTTGAATGTCGCCGAAGGCGTGTCGGTGCCGCCCGGCAGCAGCGCGTTGACCCGGACGCCCTTGGCGCCAAATTCGGCGGCCAGCACCTGCGTCAATCCGATCAGTCCGGCCTTGCTCGCGGCATAGCTGGTCATGCCGGGCATGCCGACCGTGTAGCCGACGAAGGTTGAGGTGAAGATCAACGAGCCGCCGCCGCGTTCGACCATCGCCGGCACCTGGTATTTCGCGCCGAGAAAGGCGCTGGTCAGATTGGTATCGAGCGTCTCGCGCCAGCCCTCCAGCGACAGCTCAGAGACCGGCCCCATCCTGCCGACCGAGCCGGCATTGTTGAAGGCGATGTCGAGCCCGCCGAATTTCTCGACCGCCAGGTCGACCAGGACTTTCGCGTAGGCCTCGTCGCGGACGTCGCCGGCAAGCGCAATGGCGGTGCCCTCGGCGTCTTCGATTTCGGCAACCAGCGCATCGAGTTCCGCCTGGCGGCGGGCCGCGACGACCACCTTGGCGCCTTCCTCGGCAAAGAGCTTTGCCGTGGCGCGGCCGATGCCGGAACTGGCGCCAGTGACGATGGCGACCTTGTTGGCGAGTGCGAACATTTTCTGCATCCTTTTTTGGCGCCGGTTCTGGCCGGCAATTGGATGCTTGGTCGCAAATCGGGGCGGTGCGGACCACCCGATACCTGCGAGGTGGTGTCGGCCTGGACTATTGCCTAAGCAGCCAGCCGAGCCGATCGAGCGAAAATGCGTAGCTGACGGCGATCAGAAGGGCGACGGCAATGCCGGCTGTCGTGTAACCGGCCAGGTGGAATCCGGCAGCGCCGCCGAACAGGACGGCGAGTTCGAGCACCAGCCGCAAACCGCCCGGCACCGGAACCGGCGCCCGCCCCGACCGGCTCGGATCGTTCGGCACCGCGAACGTACCCCAGAGCGCGGCGGCAACGAACGGCAATGCCGCGGCAAGGGTCCAGCGCCACATGCCCGCTGAGAGGCTCCAGCCCGCCATGCCGAGGCCGAGCAAAGCGGCGAGTTCCAGCATGAAGCGCAATGTCAGATTCCACCAGACGTTAGCCACCGCCATAATCCTCCGATCGCCAGGCGACGGATAGTGATGGATGGCAATTGCATCAACCAGCCCGCATGCGGCTTTTTCACCACGGCGCAAAACGGCAAGCGCCGTCGCAAACAGTGCAAGGCTGGCAGCGCCGTTTCGCTAGTGATACAGCTCGCGCGCCGGCGTTCGAGTGAATGCCCGGCCGTCATTTGCGAGGCCTGCGACGTTGAAGAAATACTCGGTATTCGCCATCGCCCGCGAGGCCATGCGCGGTCACAAGGGCTGGGAGGAACAATGGTCCTCACCGGAGCCGAAGAAGGAGTACGACGTCATCATCGTCGGCGCCGGTGGCCACGGCCTGGCCACCGCCTATTATCTCGCCACCGTGCACGGCGTCACCAACGTCGCGGTATTGGAAAAAGGCTGGCTCGGCGGCGGCAATACCGGCCGCAACACCACCATCATCCGTTCCAATTATCTCTATGACGAAAGCGCCGGCATCTACGACCATGCGCTGAAGCTGTGGGACGGGCTCAGCCAGGAACTCAACTACAACGTCATGTATTCGCCGCGCGGCGTCATGATGCTCGCCCACAACATCCACGACATCCAGGTGCTGAAGCGGCACGTCCACGCCAACCGGCTGAACGGCATCGACAATGAATGGCTGACGCCGGAGCAGGCCAAGGAATTCTGCCCGCCGCTCAACATTTCGCGCAATGCGCGCTATCCGGTGATGGGCGCCTCCCTGCAGCGCCGTGGCGGCACGGCGCGCCACGATGCCGTCGCCTGGGGCTATGCGCGCGGCGCCTCGGCGCGCGGCGTCCACATCATCCAGAATTGCGAGGTCACCGGCGTCAAACGGGCGCCGAACGGCGCGGTCACCGGCGTCGAGACGACGCGCGGCTTCATCGGCGCCAGGAAGGTCGGCGTGGTTGCCGCCGGGCACTCATCGGTGATCATGAACATGGCCGGCGTGCGCATGCCGCTGGAAAGCTATCCGCTGCAGGCGCTGGTGTCGGAGCCGGTCAAGCCGGTGGTGCCTTGCGTGGTGATGTCGAACACCGTGCATGCCTATATCTCGCAGTCCGACAAGGGCGAGCTGGTCATCGGCGCCGGCACCGACCAATATGTCTCCTATTCGCAGACCGGCGGCCTGCACATTTTGCAGCATACGCTGGACGCCATCTGCGAGATGTTCCCGATCTTCACGCGCATGAAGATGCTGCGCTCATGGGGCGGCATCGTCGACGTGACGCCTGACCGTTCGCCGATCCTGGCCAAGACGCCGGTGCCCGGCCTGTATGTCAATTGCGGCTGGGGCACGGGCGGTTTCAAGGCGACGCCGGGTTCGGGCCATGTCTTTGCCCATACGATCGCCAGGGACGATCCGCACCCGATCAACGCGCCCTTCACCATCGAGCGCTTCCGCACCGGCCGCCTCATCGACGAGGCGGCGGCGGCGGCGGTGGCGCACTGAAGGCCGCAATGACGCGCAAGACTCACACCATGCTTTTCGGATTGGCCCTCGTGGGCGCCACGGTGCTCTTCATGCTGTTAGTGGTCAGGGAGATTTTGGTTCGAATAGTCGGGTATGAGGCCAACGGGGTCGATCCCGTCATGTTGGCCATGTTTGTAATTGTGGGCGTACCTACTTTTTTCTGCGTATGGGCGTTTGCCATACCGAAAATACTCGAAAACGCGTTTCTGGATATCGGTTCCCGAAGAACCTTCTCTGGACCACGAACGCAGGCTGATGTCGATCGAGCCAAAGTGAATTTGCGGGCGGTAGGATTGCTCGTCGAAGACCGCCCTGCCGAAGAAAATGTTGTGACCAATCGTGGCAGACATGACGGCTCTGCACATGATGGGTCGACTAAATCCAAGAAAGTCGATTGATGCTTCTCATCCGCTGCCCCTATTGCGAGGAAGAGCGTCCGGAGCTCGAATTCCGCAACGCCGGCGAGGCGCATATCGCGCGTTCCCCAAACATCGCCAGCGAGAGCGACGACGATTTTGAAAAGTTCTTTTTCATCCGCTCAAACCCCAAGGGGATCATCTATGAGCGCTGGCGGCACATGCATGGCTGCGCGCGGTTCTTCAACGCCGTGCGCGACACCGTCAGCGACAGGTTCCTGATGACCTACAAGGCCGGCGAGCCGAAGCCCGTAAAGCTGCCGGGAGCCGCCAAATGAGCGCCACGTTCCGCATTGCCGGCGCCGGGCGGCTCAAACAGGCAAAGATAGCTGGCTTCAGCTTCGACGGCCGCCCCTATACCGGCATCGAGGGCGATACGTTGGCCTCGGCGCTGCTTGCAAACGGCGTCCATCTCGTCGGCCGCTCGTTCAAGTACCACCGGCCGCGCGGCTTGCTGTCGGCCGGCGCCGAAGAGCCGAACGCGCTGGTCGAGATCAAGCGCGACGCGGCACGCAAGACGCCGAACGTGCGTGCCACGGTGCAGGAGCTCTATGACGGATTGACCGCACAGTCGCAGAACCGCTGGCCGTCGCTCGCTTTCGACGTCGGTGCCGTCAGCAGTATTGCCTCGCCGATGCTTTCGGCCGGCTTCTACTACAAGACCTTCATGTGGCCGAAGGCTGCGTGGAAAAACCTCTACGAACCCAAGATCCGCGCCGCCGCCGGTCTTGGCGTCGCTCCTGACCAGCCGGATCCCGACCACTATTCGGCGCGCTTCGCCCATTGCGAGGTGCTGGTGCTTGGCGGCGGTGCCGCGGGCATCGCCGCGGCATTGGCCGCGGCCGAGACCGGCGCGCGCGTCATCCTTGCCGACGAGCAGGCGGAATTCGGCGGCAGCCTGCGCTTCGAGAGCGGCGCGAAGATCGAAGGCCAGGACGGTTTTTCCTGGGCGCAATCGGCTCTCGCCAAGTTGAGCGCGATGGACAATGTCCGCGTGCTGCCGCGTACCACGGCCTTCGGCTATTACGCGCAGAATTTCGTCGGGCTGGTCGAGCGCGTCAGCGACCATCTGCAGAACCCCGGCCGCGACCTGCCGCGCGAGCGGCTGTGGCAGGTTCGCGCTAAACGCGTGGTACTGGCGACCGGCGCCATCGAGCGCCACATGGTGTTTGCCGACAACGACCGGCCGGGCATCATGCTGGCGTCGGCGGCGCGCACCTATCTCAACCATTACGGCGTCGCCGTCGGCAGGAATATCGGCGTCTATACGGCGAACGATTCCGCCTATGCGGCGGCGATCGACCTGAAAAAGGCCGGCATCAACGTGGCGGCGATCGTCGACCTGCGCGACAACCCGACCGGGCCGGCGATCGACGAGGCGAGGGCGCTCGGCATCGAGGTCAATTTCGGCCGCGCGGTGATCCGCGCCGGCGGCAAATTGCGGGTGTCGTCGATGACCGTGCAGCCGAAGAATGGCGGCGGCGAGCGCACCATCCCGGTTGACGCGATTCTGATGTCGGCCGGCTGGACGCCATCGGTGCATCTGTTCTCGCAATCGCGCGGCAAGGTCGCCTTCAATGACGAGACCAAGCGCTTCGTGCCCGGAATTTATGCGCAGGACTGCGTCTCGGTCGGCGCCTGCAACGGTACCGACGGGCTGTCGGCGACGATCGACGAGGCCTATGCAGCGGGCGCCAAGGCGGCCAAGGACGCCGGCAGCAGGCCGGCCAAGGGCTCCAAGCCGAAGGTCGACGCCGGCGAGAGCTGGTCGCGCGGCATGCTGGGTGCAGCACCCGGTGCCGGATCGGATACGACGGTCAAGGCCTTTGTCGACTTCCAGAACGACGTCACCGCCAAGGACATCCGCCAGGCAGTGCATGAGGGCATGCGCTCGATCGAGCACGTCAAGCGCTTCACCACCAATGGCATGGCGACCGACCAGGGCAAGACCTCCAACATGCACGGCCTGGCGATTGCCGCCGAGACGTTGGGCAAGCCGATCCCGCAGGTCGGGCTGACGACGTTCCGCGCGCCCTATACGCCGGTGACATTCGGCTCGATCGTCGGCCACGCGCGGGGTCCCCTGTTCGACCCGACCCGCAAGACGGCGATCCATCCCTGGGCCGAGCGCCAGGGCGCTGTATTCGAGGATGTCGGCCAGTGGAAGCGCGCCTGGTATTTCCCGAAGCCGGGCGAGGACATACATGCCGCCGTCGACCGCGAATGCGTGACGGTGCGCAAGACGGCCGGCCTGTTTGACGCCTCGACGCTGGGCAAGATCGAGGTGGTCGGGCCGGATGCGGCCAAATTCATGGAACTGCTCTACACCAATCCATGGGAGAAGCTCGAGCCCGGCCGCTGCCGGTACGGCATCATGCTGCGCGAGGACGGCTTCATCTATGACGACGGTGTCGTCGGCAGGCTTGCACCCGACCGTTTCCATGTGACGACGACGACCGGCGGCGCGCCGCGGGTCATGAACCATATGGAAGACTATCTCCAGACCGAGTTCCCGCATCTCAACGTCTGGCTGACCTCGATCACCGAGCAGTGGGCGGTGATTGCCGTGCAGGGACCGAAGTCTCGCGACATCATTGCGCCGCTGGTCGAGGGCATCGACATGTCGGATGAGGCGCTGCCGCATATGTCGGTGCGCGAAGGCAGGATCTGCGGCGTGCCGACAAGGCTGTTTCGCATGTCGTTCAGCGGTGAACGCGGCTTCGAGGTCAACGTGCCGGCCGATTATGGCGAGGCGGTCTGGGAAGCGCTATGGGCCGAGGGCCAGAAGCACGGAGCCTGTGCCTACGGCACCGAGTCGATGCATGTGCTGCGCGCCGAAAAGGGCTACATCATCGTCGGCCAGGATACCGACGGGACGGTGACGCCGAACGATGCCGGGCTCGACTGGGCCGTCGGCAAGAAGAAGACCGATTTCGTCGGCATTCGCGGCATGGCGCGGCCGGACCTGGTTGCCAAGGGCCGCAAGCAGCTTGTCGGCCTGAAGACGAGGGATCCCAAGGTGGTGCTGGAGGAGGGCGCGCAGATCGTTGCGGACCCGAAGCAGGCAATCCCGATGAAGATGATTGGCCATGTCACCTCGAGCTATTGGTCGCAAAATTGCGGCCGCTCGATCGCGCTGGGGCTGGTCGCCGGCGGCCGCGATCGCACGGGCGAGACGCTCTATGTGCCGATGCCGGACGGGGTGATCGAGGTGGAGGTCACCGGCATGGTGTTCTTCGACGAGAAGGGGGAGCGCCTCAATGGCTAAAGCCGCTTTGAAAACCGACGCCGCCGGACCCTCAGTCGAACGCCGTCCAGCTCTCGCCGGCCAGTCGCTTTCCGCCGCCGGCGTTACACTTGCCGTGCTGCCGCAGGCCGAGCGCATATCGCTGCGCGCGCCGGAAGCCTCGATTGCGGCACTTTCGAAAGCGCTCGGCGTCGTCCTGCCGCAAAGGCCGAAAACCTCGGCGGCAAAGGCCGGACGCACGGCCTTGTGGCTCGGGCCGGACGAATGGCTGGTCATCGACGAGAGCGGAAAAGATCCGCTCGCCGACTGCGCCAGCATTTCCGTACTGCATTCGGCGGTCGGCATCTCGCACCGCAACGTCGCCATATCGGTTACCGGTCCGGCTGCCGCGGCGACGATCAATGCCGGCTGCCCGCAGGATCTGTCGCTCGACGTCTTTCCGGTCGGGGCGGCGTCGCATACCATTCTCGGCAAGGTCGAAATCGTGCTGTTGCGCACGGCGGCCGACGCGTTCCGCGTCGAATGCTGGCGTTCCTTTTCCGATTATGTCTTTACTTTTCTGTCGGAGGCGGCGCGCGACGCGGCAGCATAGGCATGTTCGCCGCGCCCGCCCGTTCTGCGACGGCGAGCCGAGGGAGAACGCAAATGCCGCCGAACTCCGCGCCGAAGTCGCCGGTCAAGACGCCGGCCGTGCGCTCTTTCGAAGACGAGCAGCGCACTGGGACGGATATCGAAGAGGAACTCGAGGAAGGCCTCGAGGATACATTCCCGGCCAGCGATCCGGTGTCGATCACCGGAACGGCCATTCCCGGCGCACCGGCAAGACCCGGCAAGCCCAAAAGCGTGGTGGGACAGAAGCGCAAGAAGTGATCTGCGCGGGGTGACAAAAAGCAGGGCTGAGGCAGCACGATGGGCGGCCGGTAATTGCTGCCGCCCTTTCGGTTCATCACCGCGTGTTGTCGCCCGTCGGCTCAGAAGCTGCTTGGCACGATCCACGGGTCGATGCCGATGCCGAGCCTCGGGCCCTTGCTGCCGGCCTTGTGGGCCGCGGCGTCCGCCTTTTCAAGCGATCCGGTCGGCGCGCAATCGAGCTTCACATCAGCCTTGGTGTCGATGCAGGCCGCTTCTTGCTTGCCTGTCTGACTGCTGCCGGCAAATGCGGCGCTAGAGAGCGCCAGCAGGGCGGCGAGCGTGAGGATTGCCTTCTTCATCGTCGGTCTCCGGTTCAGCTATTGAATTTCTCGTACTTGTACGGTATTGCGTACAGATACGCCCTGGACTCCCGATGTTCAAGCAGAATCGTACGCGTACGGAGAATTGCCGAACGCTCGGCGCTGTGGCGCGGATCGTTCGGAGAAGATCCTGCAGATCGGGAGGAGCGCCGCTCTTCAGCAGTTGACGGGCGGCGTGAGCGGCGCAATCTCGTGCGCGGCGATGGCTTCGAGCATGATGTCGCCGATCCGTGTGATGAACGTCGTCTGGTCGCCGAACGGGTAGAACGGGAAGGTGATCAGCAGCGAGATGGCGCCGTGGCCGACCGCCCACAGCATGGTGGCGATGGCGCGTGGATCGCCTTTGAGCCTGCCGGCGGCAACGCAGGCTTCGACCCTCTCGATCAGCACTTTCATCGCCGGGTTGCCGCCTTCCATCTCGGCAAAGGTCTTGCCGGTCGGCGGCTTGACTTTTTCGGTCATGAAGACGGTGCGGTACTCGTTGGGATTTTCCAGCCCGAAGGCGGCGTATTCGACAAGCACCGCCTTGAGCGCCTCGATCGGGTCGTCGGCCGTATGATTTGCGATGCGCCTGGCCAGGGTCTCGAAGGCATCCTCGGCCAGCGCGAACAGGATGTCCTGCTTGTCGGCGAAATAGGAATAGACCGACATCGGCGCATAGCCGACGCGCTTGGCGAGCTTGCGGATGGTGAGGCCGTCATAGCCTTCTTCCTGGACAAGCTTGTGCGCGGCGTCGACAAGTTCGGAACGCAGTTCGGCCTTTTGTTTTTCGCGGCGCTCCTGGACGCTTAGCTGCAACTTTCTACTGCCTTATGACTGATGCTGGATGCAGCATATATACGCTGTACGGCGTCGGGCAAGGGCGGTGTGAAGCAGAGGCTTGACCTCACAAAACGATGTAACCAGGCAATAAAGCCGGCAACATCGGACTGTTACAGACAAAGACTAATTCGCGGCTCTGCAAAAATTTCGTTTCGGGAGGCCGTTATGACCGGAACTGAGCTTTCGTCCGGCGTGCCGGACGTGGACCCGCTTTCTCATCGCGCCAGGATGGCGCTCAGGCGCGTCGTCATGGTCGCATGGCTGGCGATCGCGCTCGGCTTCGCCATGGAAGCTCTCATTCTGACCGTCAGATTTGCGGCAGGTGCCTACCCGGCGACGACGCAGGTTCTGATCGAACTGGCGCAAGGCGTGACCTGGTCGTTCTTCGTCTGCGCCGGCGTCAGCCTCGGCACGGCGCTCACCAAGGTGCGAGCCTCGCTCGGTGGCCTGATCGGTGCGATTTCGGCGCCACTGGCGATGGGCATCGCCAAAGGGACGCAAAAGGTTATGGTCAGCGCGCTGGACGCGGCGGCAAAGCCGGCCATCCTGTCGCTCACGACGCTCGGTGTGCTGCGGGCGATCGAATACGGGCTGCTCGGCTGGGCACTGGCGTCGCTGGCATCGAAGGAAGAACCGCGTCCGCTCCATTTCGCGCTGGCAGGCGCCCTGATAGGCGCGGTATTCGGCGGCGGCATCACGGTGCTGACCATCGAGACGGCCGCGGCGAACGACGCTGCTCTCGCAATGCCGCAGGCGATCGCAACCGGCCTCAACGAGATCGTGTTCCCTATCGGTTGTTCACTGGTCGTCTACATTGCGCTGCAGGTCAGTCGCCACATGAAGTACGTCGCGGCCGAAGCCAAATAGATTTGGCACAGATAGATTCGGGCTTCTCAGCCCGACGAGAGTCAGACCGCTTCCGGCTGGCGTTCGATCAGCGTCAGCGTCAGCCAGCGCGCGGTCAGCGCCGGTTTCTTCGAGCCCTCGATCTCGATCGTCACGTCGTGCGCCGTCTGCACCCACCCCGACGGCCTGACCTTGACGTCGGCCAGCACGAAACGGGTGCGGATGCGCGAGCCGGTCTTCACCGGCGCCAGGAAGCGCAGCGAATCGAAGCCATGATTGACGCCCATCTTGCTGTTTTCCAGCGGCGGCATGGTTTCGAAGGTCATCGCCGACAACAGCGAAAGCGACAGGAAGCCATGCGCGATGGTGCCGCCGAACGGCGTTTCGCGGCTGGCGCGTTCCGGATCGCAATGGATGAACTGATGGTCGTCGGTGGCATCGGCGAACTGGTCGATCATGCGCTGGGTGACGACCCGCCATGGCGACACGCCGACTTCCTTGCCGACGTTGGCCAGAAGCACATCGAGACTGATCGGTTCCACGCTGATGTCCTCCATCTTCACCCCCGGCATTTCACTCGCCGGATGGCGTGCGTCTCATTCCTTGAACAATGTCAGCCCGTGTTGCACCGACTGCCCGCCATCGATCGGCAGGATGGCGCCGGTGACATAGCTGCCGGCCCGGCTGCACAAATAGAGCGTTGCGCCAGCAATGTCATCCGGTGCGCCGATGCGGCCGATCGGAACGTGGTTGCCGATATGTCTTGCCTGGTCTTCGGTGCCGGTGGCGAAGGCCGTCATCCGGCTCTGGAAAGGGCCAGGCGCAAAGGCGTTGACGGTGATGCGGCGGGCGGCGAACTCGATCGCCAGGATGCGCGTCAGGTGGTGAACCGCGGCCTTCGAGGCCGAGTAGGAGTAGGCATCTTCGGCCAACGGCTGCGTGCCCATCACCGATCCGAGGTTGATCACCCGGGCCGGGTCGGCATCGCTGGCGGCGGCGTCGAGCAGAGGCAGCAATTCGCGCGTCAGGTGGAAAACCGCGGTGACGTTGACGCCGAACACCTTGGCCCAGGCATGGTAGGGAAAGCTTTCCAGCGGCGCGCCCCAGGAGATGCCGGCATTGTTGACCAGGATATGCAGCCGCTCGGTCCGCGCCCTGACCTCGGCCACAAGCGCCGCAATGCCGGCCTCGCTGGAGACGTCGCCGGCAAAACCTTCCGCCCGGCCGGATGCGCCAAGTCCGTTCAACTCGCCGGCAACCTTGGCGCAGTCCTCGCCCTTGCGCGAGGCAATCATCACCGAGGCGCCGGCCATGACCAGAGCGGTCGCCGCCATGCGGCCGATGCCGGTCGCGGCGCCGGTGACCAGCGCCGTCTTGCCGGCGACTGAGAACAGCTCGTCCAGATAGCTCATCGAATTCCTCCGCGCAGTTCACCGCGCTTTGGTTCAAGGAAGCGGCTTCACGTCGACAAGGTTAGCCGAACTTCGATCATGCTTGCCATGGGTAAAGTAGCTGGAGTGGGGCACGCTTAGCGGCTGAATGGTTAAGCCCGAAATGCAAGGTGGTCATTCGGCCGTGACATGGGTCGGATGAATGATGCGGCCGTGCCCGTTAGCGAGCACCTTGGTAAGCGGTTCATTTCGCACGTGAACCAGTCGTCATTACTCCTCCGCCCAAGCCGCAGGCGGGTCTTGGGGAGTTGGGAGGTGGCCGAGCAGTGGGGCGGGACTGATATTCGCAGTCGTGGACGGGGACTATGCTGTCGGGGGGAAAGCCATGGGTAAGAAACAACGCACCGTCCTGCTGGCAGCGGTGGTTGCGACTGTCTTTGGCGTCCTTTTGCTGATCCTGATCCTGCAGATGATCAGTTTTCTAGTGGACTAGACCGAAGCGAAAGGCGTGCCTTTCCGGAGGAGCTCTACCGCAGGCTTTCCAGTTCGCGGATGCGTTTGGCGCCGTCGGCTTCGAGCTGCCTTGTGACCGCGCCGATCAGGGCTTCGGCAACGACGAAAAGCGCGGCGGATGAGTCCCAGGCCGAAGGCACGGCGGTGCGCCCGGCGATGACATGGCGGGCGAAGCGGGCGATCGGCGACAGCCACTGGTCGGTAAACAGCACGATCTGCACGCCGCGCTGGTTGGCCGTCTCGGCGAAACGGACCAAGCTGTCCTGGTAGCGCCTGATGTCGAAGATCACCAGCACGTCGCGCTTGCCCATGTCGATCAGTCGGTCGCGCCAGACGCTTTCCTGCCCGCCGAGGTGAAAAACGTTGGGCTGGATGATGGCGAGGTGGGCGGCCATGTAGCGCGCCAGCGGGTCGGTGAAGCGGCCGCCGATCAGGAATGTCTTGCCGCGCCGGTCGGCTAGCTTGGCGACGATGTCGGCAAGCTGTTTGTCCGAGAGATGCCGGAATGTCTCGCGCATGTTGTCGAGGGTCGCCTCCAGCATCGGCGACACGGCGCTGCTGCCCTGCGAGGGGGGATTGAGCGTGCGCGAAGCCGGCGACTGCAATTGTGCCGCCAGCTCGTCTTGCAGCGCCGACTGGAATTCCGGATAGTTCTGGAAGCCGAGCCGGGCGACGAAACGCAGGATCGTCGGCGATGATACGCCGGCCGTAGCCGAGAATTCGGCGACTGTCTTCAGCCCGATCAGCGGATAGCTGGCGATCAGCGCTTGCGCTGCGCGCCGCTCGCCGGCCGGCATGGTGCCGATACGGTCGGAGATCAGTTCGGCAATGCTCGAAACCATGCTTTTTCCCCACCCTGGCCGTGCCGTTAGCGCATTATCGAAATCGCGTTTGACAAAGCCGGCCAAACTGTATGAAATCATCCGCAGGGACGCAATGAGGCAAAATACGTAACATACGATACAGCGCTCCCCGGGGACAGCAGACAATGGAGACAGCACGGCCCGCCAGCCTTGCATCGCCTGAAACCGTAAGGGTGACGAACCCCGGCGGATCAAGCCCTTTCGTGCTGACCTGCGACCACGCCTCCAATTTCCTTCCACCGGAATTCGGAACGCTCGGCCTTGCCGCCGAGGAACTTTCCCGCCACATCGCCTGGGATCCCGGCGCCTTGCCGGTGGCGCGCCGCATGGCCGAGGCGCTCGATGCGACGCTGGTCGAGACCTGCATCTCGCGGCTCATCATCGACTGCAACCGCCCGCTCGACGCGCCGGACCTGATAGTGACGGTCAGCGCCAGCGAAAAAACCGTGGTCCCGGCCAACCAGGGACTTTCGGCCGACCAGCGGGAGGCGCGCATCGCGCTGGCGTGGCGACCGTTTCACGAGCGGATCGCAACGGTCATCGACGAGCGCCTGGCGGCCGGGCGGGAGACCAGGCTGGTCTCGATCCATTCCTTCACGCCGCTCTACAAAGGCAAAAGCCGGCCCTGGCACATCGGCATCATCCACGACGAGGATCGCCGGCTGGCGGCGCCGCTGATCGCGACACTGAAGCGGCTTGCCGGCGTCAGCGTCGGCGTCAACGAACCCTATTCGCCGGCCGACCGGGTCTATTTCACGCTGGAACGCCATGCGCGCTCGCGCGGGCTGGCCTGCGCAATGATTGAAATCCGCAACGACGAGATCGCCGGCGCAGCCGGGCAGCGGAAATGGGCGGATCTGCTCGCAGGTATTTTTCTCAATCTGGAGCCCGAAGCGGCCAAGGCCTCCAGACCAAGCGCAGTCGGAAAGTCAGTTCAATCGGCCAGCTAAGAAACCAAAAGGGGACTTTAAAATGGTAGCACCGGGTTACAGCGAAGTTGACAAGAAGGAGGACCTGAAAGTTCTCCACGGAATGGGCTATGCTCAGGAACTGTCGCGAAGCATGAGCCGCTTCTCGAATTTCGCGATCTCGTTCTCGATCATCTGCATCCTCTCAGGCGGCATCAATTCCTTCGCGCAGGCGACGTCGTCCATCGGTGGCGCCGGCGCTGGCATCGGCTGGATCGTCGGGTGCATGGTTTCGGGATTTTTCGCGCTCGCCATGGCCCAGATCGCCTCTGCATTTCCGACCGCCGGCGGCCTCTATCACTGGGCATCCATCCTAGGGAACCGTTTCACTGGCTGGCTCACCGCATGGCTCAATCTGCTCGGCCTGATCACCGTGCTCGGCGCCATCAACATCGGTACTGCTTTCTTCTTCGTTGGAACGTTCGGGAGCTGGTTCGGCATTACCGGTACTCCGGGCGAGATTGTCGGATTTGTCGCCGTCATCACCGCGATCCAGGCGCTCTGTAATCACTTCGGCATCAAGCTGACCGCCATGCTGACTGACGCTTCCGGCTTCCTGATCCTTGGCGCAACAGCTGTGCTGATCATTGCCTGCCTAGTGTTTGCGCCCGCAATCGACATCACGCGGCTGTGGACCTTCACCAACTATTCGGGTGATGCCGGCGGCGGTGTCTTCCCACAGTCGGATTCCATGAGCTACCTGTTCCTGCTCTGCCTGCTGCTGCCGGTCTACACCATCACCGGATATGATGCGTCGGCGCATACTTCGGAAGAAACGCTGAAGGCAGCGCATTCCGTTCCGCGGGCGATCATTTCGTCCGTGCTCTGGTCGTCGCTGATCGGCTGGGCGATGGTCTGCGCGATCGTTCTGGCAATTCCGGACCTGGCGGCAGGCGCCAAGCAGGGTTGGAGCGTATTCTTCTCGACAATGGATGCAATCCTACCGGGCTGGCTGAAAGAACTTCTCTATCTGGCAATCCTGATCTCGCAGTTCCTCTGCGGCCTCGCCACGGTGACCTCGGCCTCGCGCATGCTGTTTGCGTTCTCTCGCGACGGCGGCATGCCGGTCGGTTCGGCCGGGCTCGCCAAAGTCAGCCCAACCTGGCGCACGCCGGTCAATGCCATCTGGACCGCTGCGATCCTCGAGATCATCTATGTCTTTCTTGCCCAGTTCATTTCGATCGGCGGCACCAACATCTACACCATCGTCGTCAATTCGACGCTGGTGTTCCTGTTCCTGTCCTTCACCATTCCGATCGCGCTCGGCATGACGGCTTTCGGAACGGCGAAATGGCCGAATCCCGGCCCATGGAATCTCGGCGCCGGCCTGTTCAAGCTGTTTTGCATCCTGTCGATCATCGGCATGGCGATCATCTTCTACATCGCCATCCAGCCGCCGAACGACAAGGTGCTCTATATCACCCTGGGCTTCATCGTGCTGACCGCGGTGCTTTGGTTCGGTTTCGAGAACCGCCGCTTCCAGGGTCCGCCCATCGGCGACCAGATCGCGAAGCGCCAGGCGGCGATCAAGGCAGCCGAGATAGCTGTCGGCGAGGCCGGCGCCTGACGCTCTCTGATGAGCATGGCCGGCATCGTGCCGGCCATGGGTTTCCGTTTCCTTTTCAAAGTGACAAACCCGAAACGACAAGCGCTGGAGTGCCAAAGGAATGGCCGGAAATTTCTCGTTCGATCAGTTGAAGCAAGCGGTCTCCGGCGGCGAGGTCGACACGGTGCTGGCCTGCATCGTCGACATGCAGGGGCGGCTCGCGGGAAAGCGGTTCCTGGCCCGCTATTTCGTCGATTCCGCGCATGACGAGACGCATGGCTGCAACTATCTCTTGGCCGCAGACATCGATATGGAACCGGTGCCCGGCTACAAGGCGGCGAGCTGGTCGAAGGGTTATGGCGATTTCGTCATGAAGCCGGACCTTGCGACGCTGCGGCGCGTTCCGTGGCTGGAGAAGACGGCGCTGGTGATCTGCGACGTGCTCGACCACCATACCCATGATGACCTGGCGCATTCGCCGCGCGCCATGCTGAAGAAGCAGGTCAAGCGGCTGCAGGATCGCGGCTATATCGGCTATTTCGCTTCCGAGCTCGAATTCTATCTGTTCAGCGAAACCTACGATTCCGCCCGCAAGAAGCACTGGCAGGGCCTCGAGACGGCATCGCCCTATATCGGCGACTACCAGATCGGCATCACCACCAAGGAAGAAGGCGTCATGCGCCGGCTGCGCAACGAGATGGAGGCGGCCGGCATCCCGATCGAGAATTCGAAGGGCGAGTGGGGGCCAGGCCAGGAAGAGATTAATGTCCGCTACGCCGAGGCGCTCGACATGGCCGACCGCCACGTCATCCTGAAGAACGGCGCCAAGGAAATCGCCGAGTCCGAAGGCAAGGCGATCTCGTTCATGGCCAAGTACAATTACGGGCTCGCCGGCAATTCCAGCCACATCCATAATTCGCTGTGGAGCGCCGACGGCAAGACGCCGTTGTTCTACGACAAAAATGCCGAGTGGACGCTGTCGGCGCTCGGCCAGCAATGGGCGGCCGGGCAGCTCAAATATGCCAAGGAATTCACCTGGTTCCTGGCGCCCTACATCAACTCCTACAAGCGCTTCCAGGCCGGCACCTTTGCGCCGACCAAGATCATGTGGAGCGAGGACAACCGCACCGCCGGTTTCCGTCTTTGCGGCGAGGGCACCAAGGGCATCCGCATGGAATGCCGCATCGGCGGCGCCGATTTGAACCCCTATCTGGCTTTCGCCGCGCTGATCGCGGCCGGGCTTGCCGGCATCGATGAAAAGCTTGAACTGCAGAAGCCCTTCGTCGGTGATGCCTACCAGGCCTCGCAGCTGCCTGAAATTCCAAAGACATTGCGCGACGCCACCGCGACGCTGGCGGAATCGAAAATGCTGAGGCAGGCGCTCGGCGACGATGTGCTGGAACATTACGTCCACACGGCACACTGGGAACAGTTCGAGTACGACCGCCGGATTACGGACTGGGAACTGCACAGGGGGTTCGAGCGGTATTGAATAATCTGGCAACGTTGGCGCCGCTCCTCACCCTCAGCCTCTCCCGTGAAGAACGGGGGAGAGGGGGCCCGGCGCTGAGCTTGTCCCTTCTCCCCGTCAGTATACGGGAAAAGGTGCCGGCAGGCGGATGAGGGGCGGCGCTAACCAACGACATTATTGTAGAATGCGAGGACCCAAGGCATGACCGAAACGGTCAAGATAAAATCCCCCGTCGACGGTTCGATCTATGCCGAACGGCCTCTTGCCACCGACCAGGCGATCGGTGCCGCGGTCGAACGTGCCAAGGCGGCGCAGGAGAAGTGGGCTGAGACGCCGGTCATCGAGCGCGGCAAATACATGCTTGCCATGCTGGAAGCGCTGGTCGCCATGACCGACGAGATCGTGCCGGAGATCGCCTGGCAGATGGGCCGGCCGGTGCGCTATGGCGGCGAGTTCGGCGGCGTCAGGGAACGCGTCAGCTACATGGTCGAGATCGCCGAGGCGGCCCTGAAGCCGGTCATGGCCTCCAATCCGAAGGACGGCTTTCGCCGCTATGTGAAGAAGGTGCCACTCGGCGTGGTCATGGTGATCGCGCCGTGGAACTATCCCTATCTCACCGCCGTCAACACCATCGTGCCGGCGCTGATGGCGGGCAGCGCTGTCATCCTCAAGCATGCGGCACAGACATTGTTGGTCGGCGAGCGGTTTCAGCAGGCGTTTGATAAGGCCGGCCTGCCCAAGGGCCTGTTCCAGAACCTCGTCCTGAACCACGCGCAGACCGAAAGGCTGCTCGGCTCCGGCAAGATCGACCATGTCAACTTCACCGGCTCGGTCGCCGGCGGCCGCGCCATCGAGAAGGCGGTGGCGGGCACCTTCATGACGCTCGGCCTCGAACTCGGCGGCAAGGATCCGGCCTATGTGCTGCCGGACGCAAAGATGGACCATGCCGTTGCCAATCTGGTCGACGGCGCTTTCTACAATTCCGGCCAGTGCTGCTGCGGCATCGAGCGCGTCTATGTGCATGAGACGGTCTACGATGAATTCGTCGAGGGCTTCATTGCCGAGACCAGGAACTACGTCGTCGGCAATCCGCTCGACCAGGCGACCACCATGGGGCCGATGGCGCAGGCGCGCTTCGCCGACCTGATCCGCGAGCAGAAGGCCGAGGCGTTGCGCAAGGGCGCCAGGGCGCACATCGATATGAAGGTGGCCAACGACAGGCAAGGTTCGCCCTATCTGGCGCCGGAAGTGCTGACCCAGGTCGACCACCAGATGAGCGTCATGCGCGAGGAAAGCTTTGGCCCGATCGTCGGCATCATGAAGGTGCGCAACGACGAGGAGGCGATCGCGCTGATGAACGACAGCCCCTATGGGCTGACGGCCTCGATCTGGACGCGCGACATTGAGCATGCGGCGGCGATCGGCGATCGTGTCGAGACCGGCACCGTGTTCATGAACCGCTGCGACTATCTCGACCCGGCGCTGGTCTGGACCGGCGTCAAGGACACCGGCAAGGGCGCGGCACTGTCGGCCATCGGCTACGATAATCTGACCAGGCCGAAATCATACCATCTGCGCGAGGTGATCTAAGGTGGCGATCGACAGGCATGCGATCGCTGTTGAGGGGGAGTAATGGCGGATACACAACAATCGGCGCTGCCAGATGGTGAGCGTCCCGAGGGTATCGGCGGATGGCTTGTCCTGCCGATGCTCGGGTTGATGCTCACGCCGATACTGGGGTTGGTACAACTGCACAATACCGACTATCTCGGCTTCGACTGGCAGGCCTTCAGTTTTTCTCAAGGTGCGCTGCTCGTTGCCGAACTGGTGACAGCAGGCGTTCTAAGCCTTACAGCCCCGGTCCTGTTATTGTTCTTCATGTTCAAGCGCTGGGAGATATTCCCGGGCTGGTACATGATTTGGGCAGTCGCGATGCCGGTATATGTCATCCTCGACCCATGGGCTGCGCATCTGGTTTTTCGCGAGAGCTTTCCAACCTTGGCTGATGCGTTCGACAGCGAAACGATGCGCGGAATTTACCGTTCCGTCTGGGCCGCAGCCATCTGGATTCCGTACATGATGCGGTCAGACCGTGTGGCCAATACCTTTGTGAATTGACGACATCCGAGAGCACGAAAGCAGTCAAGAAGGTCGAAATGACAAAACTCGTTTCCAAATGGAATTACCCGACGACCGTCCGCTTCGGCGCCGGACGCATCAAGGAGCTGCCGGAGGTGCTGGCGGCGACCGGCATCAAGCGGCCGCTGTTCGTCACCGATCCGGGACTGGCCAGGCTGCCGGTGGTGGCCTCGACGCTGAAGATCCTCGACGACGCCAAGGTGCCCTATGGCGTATTTTCCGAGGTCAAGCCGAACCCGGTGGATTCCAACCTGACCGCCGGCATTGCCGTGTTCAAGAAGGGCAAGCATGACGGCGTCATTGCCTTTGGCGGCGGCTCGGCGCTCGACCTCGGCAAGCTGATCGCCTTCCAGGCCGGGCAGACCCGGCCGGTCTGGGATTTCGAGGACGTCGGCGACTGGTGGACACGCGCCGATGCCGATGCGATCGCGCCGATCATCGCCGTGCCGACCACCGCCGGCACCGGCTCGGAAGTCGGCCGCGCCGGCGTCATCACCAATGAAGCGACCCATACCAAGAAGGTCATCTTCCATCCAAAGCTCTTGCCGGCGATCGTCATTGCCGATCCGGAGCTGTCGGTCGGTATGCCGGGCTTCATCACCGCCGGCACCGGCATGGATGCGCTCGCTCACTGTCTCGAAGCCTATTGCGCGCCGGGCTATCACCCGATGGCCGACGGCATCGCCGTGGAAGGCATAAGGCTGGTCTTCGAAAACCTGCCGAAAGCCTATGCCAACGGCAAGGATCTGGTCGCCCGCGCCAACATGATGAGCGCCGCTGCCATGGGAGCGGCCGCCTTCCAGAAAGGGCTCGGAGCGATTCATTCGCTGTCGCATCCGATCGGCGCGCTCTACGATAGCCACCACGGCATGACCAACGCCGTGTTCATGCCCTACGTGCTGGCCTTCAACCGCGAGGCGATCGAGCCGCGCATCGCCCGGCTTGCCGCCTATTGCGGCATCAAGGGCGGCTTCGACGGTTTTGCCAAGGCGATCATCAAGCTGCGCAAGGAGCTCAAGGTGCCGCATGCGCTGCCCGGCCTGATCAAGGGGCTCGACATGGACAAGAAGCGCAAGGGCCTGATTGCCGACATGGCGGTGGTCGATCCGACCGCCGGCGGCAACCCGGTCAAGCTGACCAAGAAGGCGGCGCTGACGCTGCTCGAAAACGCCATCGCCGGCACCGTCTGAGACAATTTTCGCATCGGAAATCGACTTGGGAAAAGAGGCAAAGGAAAGGGGGAAAGATGAAAGGCAAGATCGAAACTAGTTAGCCGGAAAAAGAATCGCGAAGCGATTGCTACAGCCGGTTAAAAAGAGTTTACTTTTTCATACTGCGGGGCATCGCTTTCACAAAGCTTTCATCTGGCTGTCACACGAAAACGATACCGCATCGCAGGCGTCCAACGGCGTCAGTTCAACGGAGAGAACACATGTTCAAATTCACGGGAAAACTGCTTTCCCTTTCGGCCGTCGCCCTGATGGCGACCTCTGCCATCTCGTCGGCCCAGTCCATGGATGAACTGGTCGCCGCAGCCAAGGCTGAAGGCCAGCTCACCACCATCGCGCTGCCGCATGACTGGTGCGGCTACGGCGCGGTCATCGACGGCTTCAAGGCAAAATATCCGGGGATCACCGTCAACGAGCTCAACCCCGATGCCGGCTCCGGCGACGAGGTCGAGGCGATCAAGGCCAACAAGGACAACAAGGGCCCGCAAGCGCCCGACGTCATCGACGTCGGCCTGAGCTTCGGCCCGACCGCCAAGAAGGATGGCCTGATCCAGGCTTATAAAGTATCAACCTGGGACTCGATCCCGGACAGCGCCAAGGATGCCGAAGGCTTTTGGACCGGCGACTACTACGGCGTGCTTTCGTTTCTGGTGAACAAGGACCTGGTCAAGGAAGCGCCGGCCGACTGGGCCGATCTGCTGAAGCCGGAATTCGCCAATACCGTGGCGCTCGCCGGCGACCCGCGTGCTTCGAACCAGGCCATCCAGGCAGTCTATGCCGCCGGCCTTTCCGGCGGTGCGGCTGCCGGCGAAGCCGCCGGCGCGGCTGGTCTCGACTTCTTCAAGAAGCTCAACGCCGCCGGCAATTTCGTGCCGGTCATCGGCAAGCCCGCGACGCTTGCTCAAGGCCAGACGCCAATCCTGGTGACCTGGGATTATAACGCGCTTGCCGGCCGTGATACGCTGAAGGGCAATCCGCCGGTCGACGTCGTCGTGCCGAAGACCGGTGTCGTCGCCGGCGTCTATGTTCAGGCGATCAGCGCCTATGCGCCGCACCCGAATGCTGCCAAGCTGTGGCTGGAATATCTCTATTCCGACGAAGGCCAGATCGGCTGGCTGAAGGGCTATTGTCACCCGATCCGCTTCAACGACCTCGCCAAGAATGGCAAGCTCCCGGCTGACGTGATGGCCAAGCTGCCGCCGGCCGAGTCCTATGCAGCCGCGGTGTTCCCGACGCTCGACGAGCAGGGCAAGGCCAAGGAAGCCATCACCAAGAACTGGGATGCCGTCGTCGGCGCCAACGTCAAGTAAGACTTGAGATCAGCCGGGCGGCTTAGATCGCCGCCCGGCATACCTCCAGGACGGTAGCCGGCGCATGACCGATATCTCGTTGTCCGATCACGCTGTTGCCGGGAAGACCGCGCCTCCTGCCGACGCCCGCAGCATGCGGCTGCCGACGCAATGGCTTGGCGTTGCGCCTTTCTTCATCTTCGCCATCATGTTCTTGATCCTGCCGACGCTCTATCTGATGCTGGGCGCATTCCGGAACGATGCCGGCGAATTCACTTTCGAAAACATAGCGGCCTTGGCGCAGCCGTCGATCGTTGCCGCCTACTGGATCTCAATCAAGGTCAGCCTCGCCTCGTCGCTGATCGGTGCTTTCGCGGGACTTGCCATTGCCATCGCCATCGTGCGCGGCGGGCTGCCGGAGTGGATACGCTCGGCGACACTGACCTTTTCCGGCGTGGCCTCCAATTTTGCCGGCGTGCCGCTGGCCTTCGCCTTTCTCGCGACGCTCGGCCGGCTCGGGCTCGCCACGGTGCTGCTCAACGTCTTGGTCGGCTTCAACATTTATGCCCATGGTTTCAACATCCTGTCGTTCTGGGGCCTGACGCTGACCTATGTCTATTTCCAGATCCCGCTGATGGTGGTGATCATCGTGCCGGCGATCGATGGGCTGAAGAAGGAATGGGGCGAAGCGGCGGCAACGCTTGGCGCGACCCAGGCGCAGTTCTGGCGCATGGTCGTCATTCCGGTGATCTGGCCAAGTTTCCTCGGCACCGTCATCCTCTTGTTCGCCAACGCCTTCGGTGCCATCGCCACCGCTTACGCTCTGACCGGCTCCTCGCTTAACATCGTCCCTATCCTGCTCTACGCGCAGATCCGCGGTGACGTGCTGCACAATGCCCATCTCGGCTACGCCATCGCCTTCGGCATGATCGTCATCACTGGGCTGGCCAATGTCTTCTACATCTGGTTCCGGACGCGCTCTGAGAGGTGGCTCAAATGAAGTCCGGCAGATTCTGGGCCTGGATCGTCTTCGCGCTGGGCGCGGCCTATTTCTTCATTCCGCTGATCGCGACCGTGGAATTCTCCATGCGCATGCGGCGCGGCGCGTATTCCTTCGATGCCTATCAGGTCGTGCTCGGCGATCCCCGCTTCCAGGCGACCTTCATCTATTCGGTGGTCGCAGCCATCTTCACCATCGTCCTTGGCGTGCTGGTGGTGGTGCCGGCGGCGTACTGGATTCGTCTGCGGCTGCCGCAGATCAGGCCCGTCGTCGAGTTCATCACGCTGCTGCCGCTGGTCATTCCGGCCATCGTTATCGTCTTCGGCTACATCAGAATGTACGGGTCGAACTCACCGCTGCCGTTCCTGGCCAGCGAGACAGGAGCCAATGCCTTGCTGGTCATCGGTTATGCGACGCTGGCGCTGCCTTATATGTATCGCGCCGTCGATACCGGGCTTCGCACCATCGATGTACGAACACTGACCGAGGCGGCACAGATTCTGGGCGCCGGCTGGGGCACGATCATCACTCGGGTCATCCTGCCCAACGTGCTGATCGCGGTGCTGTCGGGCGCCTTCCTGACCTTCGCCATCGTCATCGGCGAATTCACCATGGCCAGCCTGCTCAACCGGCCTGCTTTCGGACCCTATCTGCAGAACGTCGGCGCCAATCGCGCCTATGAGCCGGCGGCGCTTGCCATCATCGCCTTTGCCATTACCTGGGGCTGCATGTCGCTGATCCAGATCCTGTCGCGCTTCGCGCCGCGATCGGCGAACCGTCCGAACTGACCCGAAGGAAAAAGCCATGGCCGAGCCATTCCTCTCAATCCAGCATGTGCAGAAATCCTTCGGCGCCGCCATTGTGGTGCAGGATTTCAACCTCGACGTCGAGCCGGGCGAATTCGTCTCCTTTCTCGGACCGTCGGGCTGCGGCAAGACGACGGTGCTGCGCATGGTCGCCGGTTTCGAAGAGCCATCCGCCGGCAAGATCGTCGTGGCCGGCAAGGACGTCACCCGGCTCAAGCCCAACCAGCGCAACATCGGCATGGTGTTCCAGGCCTATGCGCTGTTTCCGAACCTCACCGTGGCGCAGAATATCGGCTTCGGGCTGAAGGTCGCCGGTATGCCGAAGGCCGATGCCGACAGGCGCGTTGCCGAGATGCTCGACATCATCAAGCTGCCGCAGATGGGCGACCGCTATCCCTACCAACTGTCCGGCGGCCAGCAGCAGCGCATCGCGCTGGCGCGGGCGATTGCGCCCAAGCCGAAACTGCTGCTGCTCGACGAGCCGCTGTCGGCGCTCGACGCCAAGGTGCGCGTGTCGCTGCGCGAGGAAATCCGCTCGATCCAGAAGAAGCTCGGCATCACCACCATCTTCGTCACCCACGACCAGGAAGAGGCGCTGTCGATCTCCGACCGCATCGCCGTCATGTATGGCGGCAAGGCCGAGCAGGTCGGCACGCCGTTCGAGATCTACAACCGGCCGGCAACCAAATTCGTCGCCAATTTCGTCGGCACGCTGAACGTGCTCGAAGGCACGGTCACCGACGCCGCTTCGGGCAAGGTGCGCGTCAACTCGCAAGAGGTCTCGCTCAAGGGCAAGCTCAACGGCTCGAAATCCGGCGACACGCTGTCGCTGGCGTTGCGGCCCGAGGCGATCTCGCTCGGCCGACACCCCGGTCGCGATTCCAGCCTTTGGGGCGAAATCGCCGAGGTGCATTTCCTCGGCTCGGTCATCCGGGTTCGCGTCGGCATCGGCGGCAGCACGGTCTCGCTCGACACGTTCAACAGTCCGGCCACACCGCCGCCGGCCGTCGGCGAAAAGGCCGAGATTTCGTTCTCGTCGGGCGACATGCTGGTGCTGCATTAGGAGAAGAGTGAATAGTGAACAGTGAATAGTAAGAATGCGCTTTACGCGCCGAAATTGCTCTGCACGCAGCCATTCACCATTCACGAACAGCCAAAGCCGTCGTCGTTTTTGCAGTGCCAATCGACCGGCTTCACCGCTACGATAAGGCATGGCGCTTTTTGAACTCACCCTTGTCCTGCTTCTCATCGCGGTCGCCCTGACCGCGCTGTCGCGGCGTCTGCAGATTCCCTATCCGTCATTGCTGGCGCTGGCCGGCGCCGGCATCGCCTTCCTGCCGTTTGCCCCGACCATCGAGATCGACCCGGGGCTGGCGCTCGCTCTGTTCATCGCGCCGGTTCTGCTCGACGCGGCCTATGACACGTCGCTGCGCGATCTCAACCGCTACAAGGTTTCGCTCATCCTGCTGGCGCTTGGCGCCGTCATCTTCACCACCGTGACGGTCGCGCTGGTCGGCTGGACGATGGCAGACCTGCCCATTGCCGCGGCCATAGCGCTCGGCGCGATCGTGGCGCCGCCCGATGCGGTGGCGGCGGCGGCCGTGCTCGGACAGTTCAAGGTGCCGCACCGCATCACCGCCATCCTGGAAGGCGAGAGCCTGCTCAACGACGCCACGGCGCTGTTGATCTACAGGATGTCGGTTTCCGCAGCCGCCGGCTCCATCCTGTTGAGCAGTGCCGTTCCAATGATCCTGCTGTCGACGGTCGGCAGCCTTGCCGCAGGCTATGTGCTCGGCCGGTTGTCTCTCGCCATACTCGGCCGCATCGACGACCCGGCGAGCGGCACCGTGGTGCAATTCGCCTCAACCTTCGGCGTCTGGATCCTGGCCGACAGGATAGGGCTTTCCGCCATCATCACGATCGTCGTCTATGCCATGACGATCGCACGTACATCGCCGCGCCGCATGCCGGCAAGGAATCGTGTCAGCTCCTACTCGGTCTGGGAGACGGCGGTGTTCGTGCTCAACGTGCTGGCCTTCGTTCTGATGGGCCTGCAAGCGCGGTCCATCGTCGGGCGACTTGCCGAGCAAGGACAAAGCGAGGCGTTCGTCTTTGCCCTGGCTGTGCTGGCCGTCGTCATCGTATCACGGCTCGTCTGGGTTCTGGGCTGCGGCGCGATCCTCAGAGCGCTGGCCCGTCTGGGCGACGAGGACAGGCGGAAGGACGCACCGACATTCCGCGGCGGCGTGCTCATCGGCTGGTGCGGCATGCGTGGTCTGGTGACGCTTGCGGCAGCCTTCGCCTTGCCGGCCGACTTTCCGGGCCGTGATCCGATCGTGCTCGCCGCTTTCACGGTCGTGCTCGGCACGTTGGTGCTGCAAGGCGTCAGCCTGAAACCGTTGCTGCTTCTGCTCAATCTCGACCTCGACCGGACGGTCGACCGGGAGGTGGCGCAGGCGCGCGTCGCCATCATGCAGGCGGCGCTGGACGTGCTCAGCGGCAAGACATCGAGCGCGGCCGGGGCGGTGCGAGAGCAATATGCCGCCCAGCGCGCCATCGCCGAAAACCCCGAGGATGCCCAGGCGGCGACCGAGTATGACAGATTGCGTCTCTACGCCATCAAGAGCCAGCGCGATGCGCTGGAGCGTTTGCGCATCGACGGAACGATCGGCGACGAAGCCTACCACCGCCTTGAGGAAGAAATCGACTGGTCGGAACTGGCAGCATCCCCGCCCGGTCGGTTCCAGCCGCTGACCACTTAGCATCTGGCCCAAGCTCCCTCCGCCCGGCTGCACATTGCAAGGCTGTCAGCGAACGGCTACTGCCAGCAGGAAACTGAGCCGAATAAGCAATGAAGCTGGTCAGCTATAACATCCAGTATGGCTTCGGCAGCGATGGCCGCTACGACCTGGCGCGTTGCGCCAAGGTCGTGGCCGGCGCCGACATCATCGCCTTGCAGGAGGTGGAACGGCACTGGTTGCGCAGCAACGAGGACGACCAGCCGGAACTTCTTTCGCAATTTCTGCCCGACTACCATTGGGTCTACGGGCCGGCCTTCGACATGGATGCCAGCCACCGGCGTGTAGGCCGCATCGTCAACCGGCGGCGGCAATTCGGCACCATGGTTCTGTCGAAGCTTCCGATCGTCTGGTCGCGGCTGCATACGCTGCCGCTCAGGCGCACGCTGCGGCCGCTCAACACCCGCAATGCCGCACTCGAATGCATGATCCGCACCCCTGCCGGTCCGGTGCGGGTGCTGTCGTTGCATCTGGCGCATATCGCGGCCGAGGAGCGGCTGGAGCAGATCGACTATTTGCTCGCCGAGCATCGCCGTGCGCCGTCCCAGGGCGGTCCATGGAGCGGCGCTGACGACGAGCCGGCGCGCAACTGGAGCAATGGCGAACAGGAGCCAGAAAACCCCGTAGCGGCGATCTGGTTGGGCGACTTCAACATGGAGCCGGACAGCGCCGAGTACCGGCGCCTTATCGGCAGCGCGCCCTATCATCGCGGTGCCGCCTATCTCGACGGTTTTGTCGATGCCGCCGCCGTCGCAATGGAACCGACAGCGGATTTCCACACCCATGTGAAGACTATCGATGGCAGGCTGGCAAAGCGCCGGCTCGACCATTGCTTCGTCGGCGGCATGTTTGCCGGGCGCGTGCGCTCGGTCAGCGCCGATATCGGCCAAATCGCTTCCGACCATTTTCCGCTCTGGGTCGATATCGACCTGGAGACGCCGATCGTCATCGGGACGGGCGGCGGATGAACCGCCGATGAGCCTGTTTGTCTTTTTCGCGGTGCTCGCCGCCGCTTCCATGCATGCGATCTGGAACGCGCTGGTCAAGGTCCACCTCGACCGTTTCCTGTCGATCACACTGATGACGCTCGGCATGGGTGCCGCTGCGCTGGTGACGTTGCCTTTCGTCGAGGTGCCGAAGCCGGAAGTGTGGCCATACATCCTCGCCTCGGTTGTCTTCCACATGGGCTACAGGACGTTCCTGATCGGCGCCTACAAGACCGGCGATTTCGCCCAGACCTATCCGCTGGCGCGCGGCACCGCGCCATTGCTGGCCGCTTTGGGGGGCGTTGTGGTGGTTGCCGAGATGCCGGCGCCGCTCGCCATTCTCGGCATCCTCTTGTTGTCGGCGGGCACGCTGGTGCTGTCGTTTCGCGGCGGCGCGCATCTGGAGAAATTGAACCTGCGCGCCGTCGGTTTCGCGTTGGGCACATCGATCTTCATCGCCAGCTACACGCTGTCGGACGGCAGCGGCGCGCGGCTGGCCGCCACCGCGTCGAGTTATGCCGCCTGGCTGTTCGTCTGCGATGCGCTGTGGGCGCTGGTGCTATGCGTCGTCTTTCGCGGCCCACAGGCGCTGCCGGTGCTGGCGCGCGACTGGAAGGCCGGAACCTATACCGGCGTGCTCAGCGGCGGCGCCTACTGGATCGTGATGTGGGCGATGACCAAGGCGCCGATCGCCTCGGTGGCGTCGCTGCGCGAAACATCGATCCTGTTCGCCATGATGATCTCGGTGTTCGCGCTCGGCGAGAAGATGACGGCATGGCGAGGTGCCGCGGTGCTTAGCATCGTTGCCGGCGTCGTTGCGCTGAGAATGGGATAGTCACGCGATCTCCAGATCAAACACCATCAGCCCGTCGGGGCCGCCTTCGAGCGCCGCGACCAGTTTTGCGCCGGCTCGCTGATGCGCTTCATGCTCCAGATAGGCATCGCGTGCCGCAGGGTCGCGAAAGTCGATGGTGAAGCCGTGCGTGAAGCCGCGGGCGAAGGGTTCCGGGCTGGTATTGGCGCTGAATTCGACCTTGCCCATGCCGTCGATCACCGCCCGCAACGCTTCGAGATCGGCATGGATTGCCGCGCGCTCGGCGTCGGCGACATCGTTGCGAAATCTGACGAAGACACAGTGCCTGATCATTCTTTGTCCCTCATGCCGCTCGGTTGGTGGAAAACACCGCCGGCGGCAGCGGCTCGCGGCCAAGGATCAGATCGGCGCCTTTTTCGCCAATCATGATCGTCGGGGCATTGGTGTTGGAGGAGGGGATGCGCGGCATCACCGAGGCGTCGCAGACGCGCAGGCCCTCGATACCGCGCAGCCTGAGATCTGGCGTTACCACGCTCATCGCATCGTGGCCCATGCGGCAGGTGCCGACCGGGTGGTGGTCGGTCTTGGAACTGCGGCAAGCGTAGTCGAACAGCTCGTCGCCGCTCTGCAGGTCGGGTCCCGGCAGTACCTCGCGCAGCACAAAGGGGGCCAGCGCCTTCTGCCGCATGATCTCGCGCGCCAGCCTCAACCCCTTGATCGACATGTCGCGGTCATAGGAATCGGACCAATAATTCGGATCGATCAGCGGGCGGTCGGCCGGATCGGCACTGTTCAGCCGCACGGTGCCGCGCGAGCGCGGGCGCAGGAACGCCGAGTTCAGTGTCACGCCCGGATTGTTCAGCTTCTCGACGCCGGCCTCGATGCCGGAGCCGAGGCCGAGATGCAGCTGGATATCGGGAGAGGCGGCGGTCGGATCGGCGTACCAGAAGCCGCCGGTCTCGAACAGGCTGGAGGCTACCGGGCCTTTCTTCAGGAGCAGATACTGCAGCCCGGCCCACGCCGTCCAGTGCAGCTTGGCGTAGTTGTCGTAGGTGTGATCGCCGGTGCATTCGGCGATGACGAACAGGTCGAGATGATCCTGCAGGTTGGAGCCGACGCCGGGCAGATCGTGCACCGGTGTCACGCCGACCGCCTTCAGATGGTCGGCCGGGCCGATGCCCGACTGCAGCAAAAGCTTCGGCGAGCCGATGGCGCCGGACGAGACGATCACCTCGCGCTCGGCGCGCAGGATCGTTGGCTGGCCGCCCGGCCTGTCGACGATCTCGACGCCGACGGCGCGGCCCTTGTCGACGACGATGCGCGTCACCAGAACGCCGGTCCTGACGGTGAGATTCTTTCGCTCGCGGATCGGCCGGAGATAGGCGACAGAGGCGGAGGAGCGCTTCGCGTCCTTCTGCGTCAGCTGATAATAACCGACGCCCTCCTGGGCTACCCCGTTGAAGTCGGGATTGAAGGGGATGCCCATCTCCTGTCCGGCACGGAAATAGGCCTCGCAGATCGGCAGCGGCGCGATCGGGTTCGATACGCCGAGCGGGCCTTGGTCGCCGTGGAAATCGTTGGCATAACGCTGGTTGTTCTCCGCGCGCTTGAAATAGGGCAGCACGTCGCGATAGCCCCAGCCGGCAAGGCCTTCTTCCTTCTCCCAGGCGTCGTAGTCGCGGGCGTTGCCGCGCGTGTAGATCTGGGCGTTGATCGAAGAGCCGCCACCGATCACCTTGGCCTGCGTGTATCGGAAGACACGGTCCTGCATGTGCTTTTGCGGCACCGTCGACCAGCCCCAGGCGGCGATGCCCTTGGTCATCTTGGCGAAACCGGCCGGCATGTGGATCAACGGATGCCAGTCCTTGCCGCCGGCTTCGAGCAGCAGCACCTGATGCGACGGATCTTCGCTCAGCCGGTTGGCGAGTACGCACCCGGCCGGGCCGGCGCCGACGATTATGTAGTCGGTCATGGCATCACCTGTTCATAGCCTCGGCACCGACAGCGCGCCGTCGATATTGATGACCGAGCCGGTCGAAAAGCCGAACTTGCCGCCGGCGAGCGCCGCCACGGCGGCACCGATATCTTCGCTCTCGCCCCAGCGCATCGCCGGCACCAGCCCGCCGTCGATCAGCCCGTCATATTTGGCGGTCACACCGGCGGTCATGTCGGTGCGGATGATGCCCGGGCGCACCTCGAACACGGCGATATTTTCGGCGGCGAGCCGCAGTGCCAGGTTCTTCACCCACATCGAAAGCCCAGCCTTGGAGATGCAGTAATCGGAACGTTCCGGCGAGGCCATGGCGGCGCTGACCGAAGTGATGGTGATGATCGATCTCGCACCATCGCTTGGCAGGCCGAGCATCGCTTTGGCGACGGCCTGGCTGAGGAATACGGTGCCGCGCAGATTGATGCCGAGCACCCGGTCGAAATTTTCCGGCTTGAGCTCGAGCAGATCGCCGCGCAGGACAGTGCCGATGCCGGCATTGTTGACCAGGCAGTCGATGCGGCCGAAGGCGCTTGTCGCGGCATCAATCAGCGCTGCGTGGCCGTCGAGGTCGGCGATGTCGCCGCTGACATAGGCGAATTTCGCGCCGCGCCCGGTGATGTCGGCGGCGAGCCCGTCTGCGGCTTCGTCAGCAAGGTCGGCGACCAGAATATCGAAGCCGGCGCTGGCCAGCGCCTCGGCACAGGCAAGGCCGATGCCGCGCGCGCCGCCGGTGACGATCGCTGCCGGGCGGCTCATGTTGCAAGCTCCGTCTTGCGGATATGATCGGCGACGCGCAGCGCCTGTGCGGCGATCGACAGCGCCGGATTGACGGCGGCCGAATTCGGCAGGAAGCCAGCATCGACGACGAACAAATTGCTGTGGTCGAAGGAGCGGCAGAACGGATCCAGCGGCGAGGTCGCTGGATCGTTGCCCATCTTCACCGTGCCGCACTGATGTGAGGGCGTGCGCTTGTCAAACGGCCGTGACAGGACGATCGGATAGCCGCAGGCGCGGAAATTCTCGCGCATCACCTTGGTCAGTCCGTCGAGCGACTGCATGTTGGAGCGCCGCCACTGCATGACGATGTCCTTGCCGTCGACCATGATGCGGCTCTCGGGATCGGGCAGGTCCTCGCACATCAGATACCAGTCGACGGCGTGGCCGGCCATGAAATCCAGCGCGAATTTGGGCGCGCGCCTGACATTGGCCTTGAGGATGTTGCCGTCGATCTTGCCTAGAAGCTGGACGTTGCCGAGCGGTTTGCCGCCCTTGCCGTCGGACAGATAATAATCGTTCAGCATCAGCGTCTTCTGGTAGACGGACTTGTTCCTGCGGCGCGGATCGATCGCCAGCATGGCGCTCGAATTGTGGTTCATGAAGTTGCGGCCGACCTGGTCGGAACGGTTGGCCAGGCCTTTGCCACCGCCTCTGCCCTGAGGGGTGGGCGAGCGCAGCAGGATGGCGGCGGAATTGACTGCGCCGGCCGACAGGATGACCAGCTTCGGCGCGACTTTCTTCAGCGTACCGTTCTGTCGATAATGGACGGCGATGATTGTCCTCGCATCCGGCGATGCCTCGAGATATTCGACATGGGCGCCGGTCTCGAGCTTGATCTTCTGGTCGGCAAGGGCGGCGGCCAGCGGTCCCGTTTGGGCGTCGACCTTGCCGGTCCCGGTGTTGGGAAACGCGTCCCACGGCGTGCTGCCGTCTTTCAGCCAGGCTTCGATGTCGACGCCGAGCGGCAGCGATGCCGGATGCAGGCCTAGGCTCTTCAACTCGGCGCGCGCACGCGCGATCGACGGCTCGTCTGGTACCGGCCCGAAAGGGTAGGGCGTAGAGTGGAACGGCTCGGTCGGGTCTTCGCCGAGTGCACCGCGCACGCGGAAAAGTTGCTCGGCCCTGGAATACCAGGGCTCGAATTCCTCGTAGGAAAACGGCCAGGCCGGCGAGACGCCGCCATAGTGCTCCATCTCCGAAAAGTCTTCCCTGCGGTAGCGGATCAGCACCGCGCCGTAGAATTTCGAATTGCCGCCGACATAGTAGTAATTGCCCGGGTTGAAAGGCGCTCCGCCGGCCTCGAGCCACATCTCCTTCGGCCGATAATGACCATCGACGAAGATTGCGTGGGTGTCGCGTGTGTGCGGCGTTGCCGGCAGTGGTTCGCCACGCTCCAGCATCAGGATCGAGGCGCCACCGCCGGCAAGGCCGGAGGCGATCGTGGCGCCGCCTATACCGGAGCCGATGATGACGATGTCGGGATTTGTCATGGCCGTTAGACGATGCGTTTCTCGGTCGCCGGATCGAAGAACACCGCCTTGGTCAGGTTGAAGGCGAGCGGCGTGACCGTGCCGGGCTGGATTTTGGCATCGGCGCGCAGCCGCGCCACCACCGCCTTGCCGCCGAGATTGGTGACCGCGAACGTATCCGAGCCGGCCGGCTCGATGACCTCGATGTGACAGTCGGCGCGGGCGATGTTCGAGGCGTTGCGTTCGGCACCCTCGGGATCGGTCAGTGCTTCCGGGCGGACGCCGAAGATGATCGGTTTTCCCTGGAATGCCGACAGGCCGGCCGGCGCATTGCCCAGCGGCAGCGAGATCGGCTGGCGCGCCTCGCGCTCCATGACGACGGAGAAGCCGCTGCCGTTGCTGCCGATCGTCGCCGGGATCAGGTTCATCGCCGGCGAGCCCATGAAGTCGGCAACAAACAGGTTGACCGGATTGTTATAGATTTCGGCTGGCGTGCCGAACTGCTGCACCTCGCCGTCGCGCATCACCGCGATCTTGGTGGCCAGCGTCATCGCCTCGATCTGGTCGTGGGTGACGTAGACGATGGTGGTGCCGGTGGTGGCATGCAGGCGCTTGATCTCGATGCGCATGTCGACACGCAGCTTGGCATCGAGATTGGACAAAGGCTCGTCGAACAGGAACAGCTTTGGATCACGCACCAGCGCCCGGCCCATGGCAACGCGCTGGCGCTGGCCGCCGGAGAGCTGGCTTGGCTTGCGCTTCAGCAGATGGCCGATCTGCAGGACCTTCGCCACCTTGTCGATTGCCTTCTGGCGCTCGCCGGCCGGCACGCCGCGCATCTCCATGCCGAAGGCGATATTGCCGGCAACCGTCATGTTCGGATAGAGCGCGTAGCTCTGGAAGACCATGGCGATGTCGCGCTTGGAGGGGTGGAGATCGTTGATCGTGCGTCCGTCGACGCGGATTTCCCCTTCGGTGATGGTTTCCAGGCCGGCAATAGTGTTGAGCAGCGTGGACTTGCCGCAACCGGAAGGCCCGACCAGCACGAGGAAGCCGCCCTTTTCCAGGTCGAGGTCGATGCCTTTCAGGATCTCGACCGCTCCGAAACGCTTCTTCAGCCCGTCAATTTCCAGAAAAGCCATGCGATTATCCTTTGACGGCGCCGGCCATCAGGCCGCGCACGAAATAGCGGCCGGCGAGCACGTATACGAGGAGCGTCGGCAGCGCGGCGATCATCGCCGCCGCCATGTTGACGTTGTATTCGACGACGCCGGTCGAGGTGTTGACGACATTGTTCAGCGCCACCGTCATCGGCATCACGTCGCCTGAGCCGGCATAGGCGGAAGCGAAGAGGAAGTCGTTCCAGATGTTGGTGAACTGGTAGATCACCGTCACCACGATGATCGGCAGCGAGTTGGGCAGCATGATGCGCCGGAAGATCTGGAAGAAGCTGGCGCCGTCGATCTGCGCCGCCTTCACCAGTTCGTTCGGAAACGCTTCGTAATAATTGCGGAAGAACAGGGTGGTGAATCCGATGCCGTAGACGACGTGAACGAACACCAGATTCACGGTCGGATTGCCGAAGCCGAAGGTGAGGCCGGTCGCGTTCTGCAGCTTGACGCCGAACCGGCCGAGGCTGCCGAGGATCGTTGCCATCGGCAAGAGGACGGACTGGAACGGAATGAAGCAGGCAAACAGCATCAGCCCGAACACCAGCGTCGCCCCGCGAAAGCGCCACTTCGTCAGCACATAGCCGTTGAGCGCACCGAGCAGGGTCGAGATGATGACGGCCGGAACCACCATCTTGATCGAGTTCCAGAAATAACCCTTCATGCCGACGCAGGTGAGACCCGAGCAAACCTCGCTCCACGCCCTTATCCAAGGTGCGAAGGTCGGCTCCTGCGGCAGCGCCAGCATGTTGCCGTTCTGGATTTCGTCCATGGTCTTGAACGAGGTCACAAGCATGACGAACAGCGGCATCAGATAGAACAGCGCGAACAGCGCCAGCAGCCCGTAGATGACAATACGGTTGACCGTCCTGGCGCTGATACCGCCAGTGCTCTGGCGAGCAGGAGTGGCCACGGCGCTCATCGCGGCTTCTCCCGAAGCTCGGAATAGAGATAGGGAACGATGATCGCGGTGATGGTCATCAGCATGATCACGGCGCTGGCCGAGCCGACGGCCATCTCGTTGCGCTTGAAGGTGTACTCATACATGAAGTTGGACGGCAGCCAGGCCGAACCGCCCGGCCCGCCGCTGGTCAGCGCGACCACCAGATCGTAGGATTTGATGGCGAGATGCGCGAGGACGATCAAGGCGGACAGGAAGATCGGCCGCAGCAGCGGGATGACGATGCGACGGTAGAGCTGGAAGGTGGTGGCGCCGTCGATCTGCGCCGCCTTCAGGATCTCGCCGTCGATGCCGCGCAGGCCGGCCAGGAACATCGCCATGATGAAGCCCGACGCCTGCCAGACGCCGGCGATGACCACCGTGTAGATGACGAAATCCTTGTTCTTGATCCAGTCGAAATGGAAGCTCGTCCAGCCCCATTGGTGCAGTGTCTGCTCGAGGCCGAGGCCGGGGTCCAGAAACCATTTCCAGGCAACGCCGGTGACGATGAACGACAGTGCCATCGGGTAGAGGTAGATCGGCCGCAGCACACCTTCGCCGCGGATCTTCTGGTCGAGCAGGATCGCCAGGAACAGGCCGAGCGCCAGGCAGATGGAAATGTAGAGGAAGCCGAAAATCCCCATATTGGTGATCGACGTGTACCAGGAGGACGGCGGATCGCTTTCGAAAGTCCAGCGCCATAGCCGCTGATAGGCGCGTGGCCCGGTGATCGCATAGGAGGGAAAGGTCTTGGAATTGGTGAAGGACAGATAGATCGTCCACAGGATGAAGCCGTAGACGAAGACGATTGTGGCGGCGAAGCTCGGCGCCAGCACGAGCTTCGGCAGCGCGTCCTGAAGGCGCGAGCGCACCGTGGCGCCCGGACGGGCATCGTGCTCCGGCGTCAGCGTGATACTGGTTTCAGCAACTGTGCTCATCTGTCCATTCCGTATGGCGGGTCCGGAATTCTGCTGTCTCGGGCTCTGCGGCACGAAAGCGTGCCGGTCGGCGCAACCGCAAAACATCGCCGCAGGGGATCTCCCCGGCTTGCGCCGGGGAGATCATTCACATGGGCGGGTGCCTTACTTGGCGTCTTCGATCGCGCTGACCAGTTGGGTCACGGCCTCGTCCGAGGTCTTGATCTGGCCGTGCACGAATTTCGAGACGACATCCTTGTAGGCGTTGGCAACCGCGGGAGGCGCGCCATAGCCCTGCGCCAGCGAACCGAACAGCGTGCCGCGTTCATTGGCGGCCTTCAGGTCGGCCATGCCCTTCTTGCCGCAAGCGTCGAAATCGGTGTCCGGCACGTCGGTGCGGGCCGGAACAGACCCCTTGACGACGTTGAAGGCCGACTGGAAGCTCTTCGACAGCGTGGCGGTGGCCAGGGCGATCTGGGCGGCCTTGCGGTCCTCCGGAACGTTGAACATGCCGAACATGTCGGAGTTGTAGACGACGCTGCCGTCGGTGCCCGGGAAGCGGTAGCACAGGAAGTCGGTGCCCGGGACCTTCTTGGCGGCGTTGAATTCGCCCTTGGCCCAGTCACCCATCACCTGCACCAGCGCATCGCCCTTGATGACCATGGCGGTGGCGAGGTTCCAGTCCCGGCCCGAGAAGTTCGGGTCGACATAGGTGACGAGCTTGGCGAGATTGTCGAACGACTTCTTCATCGTGTCGGACTTCAGCGACTCCTCGTCGAGGTCGTTGAAGGCCTTCTTGTAGAACTCAGGCCCGCCGGTCGACAGCACGACTGAGTCGAACATTGTCGCTTCCTGCCAGTTCTGGCCGCCCAGCGCGAGCGGGATGACGCCCGCCGCCTTGGCTTTGTCCAGCAACGCAATGAAGTCGTCGAAGGTCTTGGGCTCGGTGCCGCCGATCTTGTCCATCACCGCCTTGTTGATCCATAGCCAGTTGACCGAGTGGACATTGACCGGAGCCGCGACCCACTTGCCGTCATAGACGGAGAATTTCTGCAGGGCCGCGGGAACGGACTTGTCCCAGCCTTCCTTTATCGCCGTCTCGGTCAGGTCGCCCATAACGCCGGCTGCGGCGTAATCGAGCACGGTATAGCCAAGCATCTGCGAGGCGGTCGGGTAGTTGCCCGCTGCCACCATCGCCTTCAGCGCGGTCATGGCAGCGTCGCCGCCGCCGCCGGCCACCGGCACGTCCTTCCAGGCAAAGCCTTCCTTGGCCAGATCCTGCTTGAGCACGTTCAGAGCGGCAGCTTCGCCGCCCGACGTCCACCAATGCAGCATCTGGACTTCCTTGACGTCCTCGGCATGGGCCGCGAACGCAACGCCCGATGCGAGAGCCGTCCCGATAAGCAGTTTGCGCAACATGTACTTCCTCCCTTGTTGAACTTACACGACCGGCGGATGCCCGCCGGGTTCTTCCCAACTCAGCCGACCCACCATCCGGTGCGCTGGCCGCGATGAAACTGGATTGTCTTTTCCTCGGTATAATCCTCGACGGCGCGCTTGCCGAGTTCGCGTCCGAGACCGGACTGCTTGTAGCCGCCGAAAGGCAGCTCGGGGTAACCCTCCATGAACGTGTTCACCCAAACGGTTCCCGAACGCACATTCCGCGCCACCGACATGCAGGTATCGATGCTGGCGCTCCACACGCCCGCCGACAGACCATAGGGCGTGTTGTTGGCGATGTGCAACGCCCTTTCAATCGATTCAAAAGTCAGCACCGAGAGCACCGGACCGAACACTTCCTCGCGTGCAATGGCCATGTCTTCGGTGACATCGCGAACGATGGTCGGATCAAGATACTGGCCGGCGCTCGAAGCAAGCTGATTGCCGCCGCTACAGATCCGGCCGCCGCCGTTTTCCGCTGCCGTCACGTAGCCGGTGACCTTGGCCATATGGTCGGCGGAGATCATCGCGCCGACCTTGGTGCGGTCGTCGAGCGGGTCGCCGACAACCACCTTGGCGGTGAGGGCATTGACGGCGCCGAGGAACTCGTCGGCGATCGCCTCATGGACGATCAGCCGGCTGCCGGCATTGCAGCATTCGCCGGCATTGAAAAAGCCGCCGAACACCGCCGCGTCGGCGGCGGCCTCGAGGTCGGCATCGGGAAAGACGATCTGGCCGTTCTTGCCGCCGAGCTCCATCGCGACTTTCTTCAGCGAGTTGGCGGCAGACGCCATGGTCATCTTGCCGACGCGGGTGGAGCCGGTGAACGACACCATCTCGACCAGCGGATGGCTGACCATCGGTGCGCCGACATCGGCGCCCAACCCGGCAAGGATGTTGACGACGCCATCCGGCAGGCCGGCCTGCATCAGGATCTCGCCGAGCACAAAGGTCGAGGCCGAGGTCATCTCGCTCGGCTTGACCACCGCCGTGCAGCCGGCGGCGAGCGCGAAGGGTAGTTTCTGGCTGACGATAAGGAACGGGAAATTCCACGGCGTGATGATGGAGACGACGCCGATCGGTTCGCGCAACACGACGCCGAGCATGGCATCGCCGAGATTGGCGTAGCTTTCGCCGTGAAGCGTGCGGGCAAGTGCCGCGGCATAACGCCAGATATCGACGGCGCCGCCGATCTCGCCGCGCGCCTGCGCAATCGGCTTGCCGGATTCCAGTGCGTCGAGCCGGGCAATCTCGTCCAGCCGCGCCTCGATCAGGTCAGCAGCCTTGAGCAGGATCGCGGCGCGCTCGGCGGCCTTCATGCGCGGCCACGGGCCGGTCTCGAAGGCCCTGTGCGCGGCCTGTACCGCAGCCTCCACGTCCGCCGCGCCGGCTTGTGCATAGCGCGAGACGGTGAAGCCGTGGCCAGGGCTGCTGCGCTCCAGCGTGCGGCCGTCCTGGGCGTCGACGAACCTGCCGCCGATCAGCAGCCGGTAGCTTTTCGGCGCTGCGGCTGCCTCGGCGGGCATGGCGATGTTGAGGGGTGCGTTCATGTGATTTCCAGGTTCCTAAAATCTTGAGAACGCCGGCTTCTGCTTGGCCTTGAAAGCCTCGACGCCGGTCCTGAGATCGCTTGTCAGCGCGATGAAGCCGCTGGCCAGCGCTTCGGTCGCGGCAGCACTCTCTTCGCCCTCGGCGATGGCAATCATCAGCTTGGCGGCTTCGGTCGCGAGCGGGCCGCGCTCGGCGATCTTGCCGGCCCAGGCCTTGGCTTCGGCGAACGCCTTGCCGGTCTCGACCACCCGGTCGACAATCCCCACTGCCATCGCATCGGTAGCCAGAAACACCTCGCCGCCGAGCGCCATCCGCCGCACTGCCTGCGCACCGAAGCGGCGCACGGCGCGCTGGGTGCCGGACCAGCCGGGAACGACGCCGATCGAGGTTTCGGGGAACCCCAGCTTCACCTGTGTTTCCGCCACGCGGAAGTCTGCAGCGGCCGCCAGTTCCAGCCCGCCGCCCAGCGCATGGCCGGCAAGAACGGCGATCGTCGGCTGCCGTAGCCGCGCCAGCCGGTCGAAGACGCGGTGGCCGTAGCGCACCCATTGCACCTGGAAATCGGCAGCGCTCATTTCCGCCCAAGCCTCGACGTCGCCGCCAGCGCAAAAGCCCTTGCCTTCGCCGCAGACCAGCACGACGCGGACGCCGGTTGCTGTCTCGGCCTCGTCGAATGCCGCTTCCAGCGCCCGCAGCATCGGAATATCGAGCGCGTTGAATTTCTCCGGCCGGCGCAGCGTGACAATGCCGATGGCGCCGTCGGTTTCAAAGGTTACCAGACGCTCAGCCATGTGCGCCTCCAAGCGACGCGCCGCCATTGAGCGATAGGCCGATCGGCCGGTCCCGGTAGAGCGCATCCGGCGTCACTTTCAGGTCGTTGGCGACGGCGAGCGGGATCTCGGCCTGCGCCAGCACATCGCGCTCGAGGTCGATGCCCGGCGCCAACTCGGTCACCATCAGCCCCGCAGGCGTCAGCTTCATCACGCAGCGCTCGGTGACATAGGTGATATCCTGTCCCTGCGCGACGGCACGCTTGCCCGAGAAGGAGATATGCTCGACCTCGCCGACGACCTTCTTGACCTTGCCCTCCTGGTCGATGCGGATGCCGCCACCGGCAAGCGACAACTTGGCGCCGGCATTGAAGAAACCGGAAAAGACGATCTTCTTCGCCCGCGCGGTGATGTCGACGAAGCCGCCGGCGCCGGCGGTGACATGCGGCCGCGCCGAAAGCTTCGAGACATTGACCGAGCCGTGCCGGTCGATCTGCAGGAAGGACAGCAGCGAGGCGTCGAAGCCGCCGGCCTGGAAATAGATGAACTGGTGCGGCGAAGGCATGAAGGCATCGGCGTTCGACGAGCAGCCGAACTTGAAATCGAGCAGCGGCACGCCGCCGACCGCGCCCTGTTCGATGACCCAGGTGACCTTGCCGTGCTGGCCTTCCTCGAGCAGGATGCGCGGCACATTGGCCGAGATGCCGAAGCCGATATTGACCGCCATGCCGTCGGCAAGCTCCATGGCGACGCGGCGCGCAATGACCTTCTGGACGTTCATCTCGGCGTTGCGAAAGCTCGACAGCGGCCGGAAGATCTCGCCGGAGATGGCCGGATCGTAAGGCGTCAGCGTCGTCTGCAACTGGTCGGGCGCCACCACGATATGGTCGACCAGCACGCCGGGCACGCGCACATCGTGCGGCTTCAGCGTGCCGTTCTCGACGACGCGCTTGACCTGCGCGATGACGATGCCGCCATTGTTGCGGGCGGCCAGCGCCTGTTCGAGGCCGCCGAGATAGGCACCCTCATGCTCATAGGTAAGGTTGCCGCGCTCGTCCGCCGTGGTGGCGCGGATGATCGCGACCTGCGGTACGATCGAGCGGAAATAGAGCCATTCCTCGCCGTCGAACTGCTGCACCGAAACGATCGGCTCGCTGGCGGCAGCGTTCATGGCGCAACCCTGATGGCGCGGGTCGGCAAAGGTATCGAGCCCGACCTTGGTCAGCACGCCGGGGCGCTTGGCGGCGGCCTCGCGATGCATGTCGAACAGGATGCCGGACGGCACGTTATAGGCGGCGACCGTATTGTCGCCGATCATCTTCCAGATCTGCGGCGGTTCCGACGATGAAGGCCCGGACGGATAGGAGCCGCACAAAGTGCGCTTCAACAGGCCGGGCTTGGCTACATGGTCGATGCCCTTGATGCCGTACATGTCACCGGCGGCGATCGGGTGCAGCGTCGTGATGTCCTTGGGATGGCCGTCGGCGTCGAAGCGCTCGCCGATGGCGGCAAGCACCGCATCCGGGCAGCCGAGGCCGCTCGACGACGACACGGAAACGACCACGCCATCCCTGATCAGGCCGGCAGCCTCAGCCGCGGAAACGAGCTTGCTCACGCTGCGCTCCCGAGCTTCGGGTCGATGGCAACGGCCCTGCCAGACCTGGCCGACTGCAATGCCGCTTCGGCTGATGTCAGCGACCAGACGCCGTCCTCGCCGGTGGCGGAAGGCTGGCCCTCGCCGCGGATCGCCGCGTGGTATTGGCGCAGCGAACGGGCATAGAGGTCTTCGCGGTCGAAGCTCAATTCCTCCTCACCCTGTGCCGTGCGAAGCAACACCGAGCCGACTGGCTTCTGCGTCATTACGTCCTTGGCGATCAGCGAGCCTTCGCTGCCATGCACCTCGAAGCCGGTGCCGGCGAATTTGGTGGTAAAGCCCTCGTGCGACTGGGCGATGACGCCCGATGCGAAGCGCCAGAGGCACATGGCGCCGTCTTCCAGCCCGCCGGCGGCCATGCCGGCCGATTGTGTGAACGCCGAGATCTCGACCGGATCGTCGCCGAGCACGAAGCGCAGCGTGTCGGCATCGTGGACGGTGATGTCGAGCACCACGCCGCCGCCGGCGTCCGGCCTGGTGATGCGCCAGCCCTGCAGGTGTTCCGGCAGATAGACAGAGTGGAAGACGCGCGCGGCGATCGGCCTGCCGATGCGGCCGCCAGCGATCGCTTCGCGCATCGCCCGATGCGAGCCGGCATTGCGCAGATGGTGATTGGTGCCGAGCACAACGCCGGCGGCCCTGGCCGCCGCGACCATCTTGCGCGCGTCGGCGCTGGTCAGCGCCAGCGGCTTTTCGCACAGCACATGCTTTCCCGCCTCGATGGCGGCGAGTGCCTGTTCGAGATGCAATTCGTTAGTGGTCGAGATGTAGACGGCGTCGATATCGGATTTGAGCAGGGCGTCGAGCGTCGAGACCGCCGCCGGAATGCGGTTTTCACCGGCGTAATTGGCGGCGCGCTCCGGGCTGGAGCTCATCACCGCGGCGATCTCGCCGTCCTTCTGCGCGCGGATGGCGCCGATCATGAACTGTCTTGCGATCGTGCTGGCGCCGATCAATCCCCATCGGACGGTCATGCCGCGTCTCCCATTCCTGCACGCCGAGTTCCATTGCGATCGGGGCCGCAGCTTTCCCGGACCACGAGGTTGACGGCGCCGATATGATCCTCGGCGCGCGTGGTGCGCGACTGGATCATCTTCAGCACGACATGGGCGGCGCGCTCGCCGAGGCCGGCGGTGTTCACCGCGACGCTGGTCAGCGCCGGCATATAGTGCTCGGCCTCGGCGACGTCGTCGAAGCCGACGACGGCAAAGTCCGCGCCGGGTTCCAGGCCGCGCTTGCGCAGCGCCAGCAAGACGCCGAAGGCGACCGCATCGTTGAAGCAAAGGGCCGCGGTCGGCGGCGCGGCCATGGCAAGTGCGGTTTCCAGGCAGGCAATACCGCCCTTGCGGCTGGTTTCGCCCTCGAAGACCAGCCTGTCGGCCGGATCGATGCCGAGCGCTTCACAGGCCTCGCGAAAGCCGCCCAGGCGCTCGTGATAGACGACAAGGTCGGACGAGCCGCCGAAGAAGGCCAGCCGGCGGTGGCCCTTGCCGATCAGATGGGCGGTGGCGAGATAGGCGCCGCGATGATTGTCGGGCGTGATCACCGGGATACGGCTTTCGGGAAGCCGGCGCATGACGAAGACGACCGGAACGCCTGCGGTCTCAAGGCGACGGAACGCACCAGGCGTGGTGCCGCGCGCCGGCGACACGACGAGCCCGGCGACACCCTGCTCCATCAACGATTTCAGAACCTCTTCCTGGCGCACCGGGTTTTCAGCCGTATTGGCGATGAAAGGCACGACTCCGGCCGACTGGAAGACGCGCTCCATGCCGACCGCGAGCTCGGCGAAAAACGGATTGGTGAGATCGTTGATGACCATGCCGATGACGTTGGAATGGGCCTTGCGCAGATTGGCGGCGCCGCGGTTGTAGACATAGCCGACGTCCTCGATCGCCTTGCGCACCTTGAGCGCGGTTTCGGGCCGGATCAGCCCGCTGCCTTGCAGCACCAGCGATACCGTCGATTTGGACACGCCCGCCTCACGGGCGATGTCGAGTATCGTTGCCTTGGCCCGGCTGGCCATCCAGATCTGTCCTCCCGGTGGTTTCTTGTGCGATTTTATTGGAACGATCTAATCCCTGCGGCGCATTTGAGTCAATCGCGTTTTTGCGAAGCCGGGAAAAATGCGGCTCGGTGGCGCAATTCTCCGGCAAGCAGGGCTTTCGGCTGCTGCGATGCAGCAATTTTCGCTGCACGAGGCAGGAGTCAAAATATCTTGATTTGTTGGAACGTTCCATTTAATAGGCGTTGGCAAGGGAGAGAGCCATGGACATCACCTTGCCCGGGGAAGGCGCCGGCCGTGTCCGCTACCGGCTTGTCGGCCAGCCGGTGCAGCCTGTGGCCGGCGCTCGCTTCTCGCGTATCGCCTACGCCGCCGCCCATGTCGTTGCCGATCCCCTCGCCATGACCGATCCGTGGTCGAGGCCCGCGGTCGACTGGGACAAGACGATGGCGTTTCGCCGTCACCTCTGGCGGCTTGGCTTCCGTGTCGCCGAAGCGATGGACACCTCTCAGCGCGGCATGGGTTTCGACTGGGCGAATGCCAAAGAATTGATCCGCCGCTCGATCGCCGAGGCGCACAGCGTCGAAGGCGCCGATCTTGCGTCGGGCGCCGGCACCGACCATCTGGCGCCGGGGGGCGCCAGCAGGCTAGACGATGTCATCGCGGCCTATGAAGAACAGCTCGGCTTCATCGAAGGGCTTGGCGGCAAGGCGATCGTGATGGCCAGCCGGGCGCTGGCGGCGGTCGCCAAAAGCCCCGACGACTATATCGGCGTCTACGACCGCATCCTGTCCCAGGTCTCCGGCAAGGTCATCCTGCACTGGCTGGGCGACATGTTCGACCCGGCGCTGAAAGGCTACTGGGGCAGCAGCGACTTCGAAACTGCGCTGGAGACGCTGGTCGCGATCATCGAACGCCATGCCGGCAAGGTCGAAGGCATAAAGATATCGCTGCTCGATGCCGGCAAGGAGATTGCGCTCAGGGATCGGCTGCCCGAGGGCGTGCTGATGTTCACCGGCGACGATTTCAATTACCCCGAGCTGATCGCCGGCGACGGCGACAGACATTCGCACGCGCTGCTCGGCATTTTCGATGCCATCGCGCCGGTCGCCAATGCGGCGCTGGCAAAGCTGGCCGACGGCGACCGCGCGGGCTACGACGCGCTGATGGCTCCGACAGTGCCGCTGTCGCGCAAGATCTTCGAGGCGCCGACCGAATACTACAAGGCCGGCATCGTCTTCATGGCATGGCTGAACGGCCATCAGGAGCATTTTTCGATGGTCGGCGGCATGCAATCGGCGCGCGGCATCCGTCACTATGCCGATGTCTTTCGCCTTGCCGACCAGGCAGGGTTGCTGGCCGACCCCGAGCTTGCCATTGCCAGAATGACAAGCCTCTGCACGGTAGCGGGCGTCTGATCGCGAGCGCTACAGCGTCCGATCCAAAGGTTGCTTCGGGTGGCTTTGCGATTTGCCTTGTCTGGGCAAATCTGTATGCGGTATGCGTCCGGCAACAGAGAAGCCGATCCGGCGCTCCGCCGGCCAACTGGCATAGCTGCCGTTCTGCATTGGGGTAAGCTGATGACCTTCGACCTTCAGGGCAAGCGCGTTTTCGTGGCCGGACATCGCGGCATGGTCGGCTCGGCTATCCTGCGCAGATTGGCCGATGAGGATTGCGAGGTCCTGACCGCCTCGCGCGCCGAGCTCGATCTTCTCGACCAGGCCGGCGTGCGGCGCTGGATGGCCGACCGCAAGCCGGATGCAGTGGTGATGGCGGCGGCCAAGGTCGGCGGTATCCTGGCCAACAACAGGCTTCCCGTCGATTTTCTGCAGGACAATCTCGTCATGCAGAACAATGTCATCGACAGCGCCTTCCGCAACGAGGTGCAGAAGCTGCTGTTTCTCGGTTCATCCTGCATCTATCCCAAATTCGCGGCGCAGCCGATCTCCGAGGACGCCTTGCTGACCGGACCGCTCGAACCCACCAACGAATGGTATGCGATCGCCAAGATCGCCGGGCTGAAACTGTGCCAGGCCTATCGGCGCCAGTACGGCGTCGACTACATCTCGGCGATGCCGACCAATCTCTACGGCCCGGGCGACAATTTCGACCTCAATTCCAGCCATGTCGTGCCCGCTCTGATGCGCAAGGCGCACGAGGCCAGGCGCGCCGGCCGCAAGAGCCTGGAGGTGTGGGGATCAGGCACGCCGATGCGCGAATTCCTGCATGTCGACGACGCCGCCGGCGCGCTGGTCTGGTTGCTGAAGAATTATTCGGGCGAGAGCCACATCAATGTCGGCTCGGGGGAAGACATCACCATTGCCGATCTTGCCCGCACCATCGTGTCGGTCGCCGGCGCCGATGCCGCAATAACATTCGATGCGACGAAGCCGGACGGCACGCCGCGCAAGCTGATGGACGTGTCGCGTCTGTTCGCCACCGGCTGGCGCCCGCGTTACTCGCTGCGCAGCGGATTGGAACAGACCTATGCCTGGTTTCTGGAGCACGTCGAGACCGGCGATCTGCGCCTCGGTGCGGCCTGAGGGCCGGTATTGGCCGGGAACATCAGTCGACGAAAAATACCGACGGCCAATTGAGGGATTATTTGGATGGTGGGCGTGACAGGGATTGAACCTGTGACCCCTGCAATGTCAATGCAGTGCTCTCCCGCTGAGCTACACGCCCATCCGAAGCCGCGCATACACCATTTTTGGTTCGGCACGTCAATAGCGGGAAAAGGGAAAGAACGCCTGGCTTGCGGCGTCGGTCAAGACGCGACAAAAAGCGCGTCAGGCGGCCTGCAGCATCTTTTCGACTTCGTTGACCAGGTCGCGCAGGTGGAACGGCTTCGATAGCACCTTGGCGTCTTTCGGCGCCTTGGAATCAGGGTTCAGCGCGACGGCGGCGAAGCCGGTGATGAACATCACCTTGAGGTCGGGATCGATCTCCGTGGCGCGTCGGGCGAGCTCGATGCCATCCATCTCGGGCATGACGATGTCGGTCAAAAGCAGCGAAAAAGGTTCCTCGCGCAGCCGCTCATAGGCGCTGGCGCCATTGTCGAAATCGCTGACCTGATAACCGGCGCGCTCCAGCGCCTTGACGAGGAACCGGCGCATGTCGTCGTCGTCTTCCGCCAGCAGAATGCGTGCCATGTTGTCCCGTCCGAATCACCCAACCGACAATGCCGTGCGGCAAGCCCGTTAACCATGCTGTATATGAGGAGGTGACGGTAAACATCAAGTGAACGTTGGCCGCACAATCCTGATTTGGCTGGCGCTTCGGCGGCTGGACATGCGGGCGGCGAGGTGGCACTTTCCCATCATGATGCATTGGTATTCCCGGGTTCGTCCAAATTGAAAACGGCAGCCGAGGATTTTTCGGTCGTTCCACCCTTCGAAATCCGATCGGGCGCCGAACAGCGCGTTCCCTTCCTCTTCAACTCGCCGCATAGCGGCCGCTACTATCCGGACCGGTTCATGGCTATGGCCAAGCTGGACCGCAACGCCATCCGCCGCTCCGAGGACTGCTATGTCGAGGAATTGTTCGGCGGCGCCGTCGCGCTCGGAGCGCCGATGCTGGCGGCAAACTTCCCGCGCGCCTATCTCGACGTCAATCGGGAGCCGTGGGAACTCGACCCGCGCATGTTCGCCGAACCGGTGCCGTCATTCTGCAACATCCGCTCGGCGCGGGTGGCCGGCGGGCTCGGCACCGTGCCCAAGCTGGTCGGCGAGGGGCTCGACATCTATTCCGGCCGCTTGCCGCTGGCGGAAGCCGTGGCGCGCATCGAAGCGGTCTACAAGCCCTATCACGAGACGCTGAAACGGCTTTTGACCAGAACCCATGCGCGCTTCGGCTACGCCGTGCTGATTGACTGCCACTCGATGCCGGCAAGCATAAGGGTCGGCGACAGCGGATTGCGGCCGGATTTCATCGTCGGCGACCGTTTCGGCATCTCGGCCGCGGCGGCGTTGACCGAGACGGCGATCGGCCTGCTCACCGGCATGGGCTACAGCGTCGCCCACAACAAGCCCTATGCCGGAGGCTTCATTACCGAGCACTATGGCCGCCCCGTGCGCCATCTGCATGCGCTGCAGATCGAGGTCAATCGCGGGCTCTACATGAATGAGCGGACGTTCCAGAGATCGGCTGGTTTCGACGCACTGGCCGACGATCTGGCGCGGTTTTCGGCCGAACTGATGGCGATGCCCGATCACAATTTCATGGATCTGCCGCTGGCCGCCGAATAGCCGCGGAATCGCGGTACCGCCGCTCATGCGGCAGCGTAAAAAAAGACCGCATCGTTTGCACGACACGGTCGAAGTCTAGGGAGGAAACGCCCAAGGAGGGCATGGACAGGAACCCCTGTCCGAGAACAAACGTATTGTGCGCTGCACAAATGTCAAGGCGCGTTCCGGCTTTTTTAATTCACTGTGAAGTGGAAACTGCATTTCCATGACGGCGGCGTTGCATTCGAGCAACAGTTGGCACCATGCGAAAGGCTCCGAACGCCCTTGTTTCGGCATAAATCCGTAGGCAAACGGGTATCTCCAAACATGCTGGAGCGGGAGAATCAGTTGGACATCAACATCGAGTTCATGCGGCGCATTGCGCGTGCCGCCGCAGCCGAGACCTTGCCGCGCTTCCGCAACCAGGGCGCGGTCACCAACAAGGAGCGCGGCAGCTTCGACCCGGTCACCGAGGCCGACCGCGAGGCCGAGCGCGCCATCCGGGCGCTGATATCAGCGCAATACCCCGATCACGGCATTCTCGGCGAGGAACATGGCAGCGAAAACATCTCCAGCCGGCATGTCTGGGTGATCGATCCGATCGATGGAACGCGCGCCTTCATTTCCGGCCTGCCGGTATGGGGCACGCTGGTCGGGCTGACGGTCGACGGCGATGCCGTCGCCGGCATGATGTCGCAGCCCTTCACCGGCGAGTTGTTCTACGCCAATGCCTCCGGCTCGCATTATGAAGGTCCCGGTGGCCCCCGAAAACTCGCTACGCGCAAGACGACGAATCTCGCCGAGGCGACGCTGTTCACCACCACGCCGGCGCTGTTCAAGGGAGACGCGCGCCTGCGCTACGACCTGTTCGAGCAACAGGTCCAGCTCGCCCGTTACGGCACCGACTGCTATGCCTTCGCGATGGTGGCGGCGGGCAGCGTCGATATCGTTGCCGATCCCGGATTGAAACCGTACGACATCGTCGCGCTGATCCCGATCATCGAGAAGGCAGGCGGCGTTGTCACCACCTTCGAAGGCGGGCCGGCGGAAAACGGCGGCGACATCCTGGCGGCGGCGACACCGGAGCTGCACGCAGCCGCGATGGCGGCGCTGCGCGGCTGAGCATCCGGTGCACCCACGCGTCTGTTTTGCGCAAATCCGACGGAAACCGCGGTACGGTCCTAAAGCAAAGCGCGTCGCGTTTGAGTGAACTCATGGGACGCGCTTGTTTTATGCATGTTATCGCAAAACCGCTGCGCGACATGCATTAGCTGTCGGCAGGCCAAGCGTCCGAGAGACGCAGGCCCCACAAAATGAGCACGAAAGAGATGAGGCCGGTCGGCGCGGACGAATACGCCACACCTTTGATCACAGCTTCCTGAAAGGCACTTCCGTGGAAGGCTCCGGCCGCCAACGGCATAGTCTCGTTGCCGGCCGCCCAGGCGCTGGCGATCACGTAGGCGGCCAGGATCGCCAAAGCCGAATAGATCAGCAGCCAGAAAGCAATCCGCGACGTCGCCGCGCCGAGATTGAGCCTAGACCATGTGAGGCCTAGAGCCAGCAAGAGAACGCCCTCCAGGGCGCTGAGCGTGTGCGCGGACAGTCCGAGCCGCGGTGCGGCGAGATACGGTATTGCAAACCCTTCGAATGACGAAAACAGCAGCAGCGCGACGCCAATCTGCAGTAGCCGATGCCCCTGACGTGACAGCGTGTTCGATGCGTTCATGGTCGTTTTTCTCCCGGCAAATGGCCTCCATTCTCTTTGGCAGCAACCTAGCGCTCGATGCCTTAACGGGAATAAGGGGCTGCGCCGGACAAGCGACCCGTGCGGGCTTTGTTGGCGGGCGCCGGCAAAGCGGTCAAACAGCGTCGCCGGTTCCGGGGATGAAGGCATCGAATGCCGCAAGCAACTGCTCGCGATAGAGGTCGGCTTCCTGGAGGATCTCATGGCGGGCGCCGTCGATCATCACTAGCGAGCCGACGCGCAGACGCCTCGCATAGGCTTCGACTGCCCTGGTCGAGACGACCTGGTCGGCGCCGGCGCCGATCATCAGCAAGGGCACCTGGATCTTAGCCATGAAATCCGGGTCGCTGACGATCAAGGATGCCTCGGTGGCCGCCTTCAGCCAGCGGATCGTCGGTCCGCCGAGCGCCAGCTGCGGATAGGTTTCGTAGATCAGCGTGTTGCGCCGATAGCGTTCCGGGTCGCTGGTCAGCTTGTTTATGGCGAAGGGCACCGATTCCTTGGGCCGCGGCCCCCATGCGGCATAGAGCCGGCCAAGGCCGAGAAGGCAGAACAGCGAACAGAGGCGGCGGACGGTTTTTACCGAAACCGGCAGGTCCGGCACGGTGAAGAACGGTGCGATCAGCACCATGCGGCGCACGCGGTTCGCCATCGAGGGCGCGGCGAGCAGCGCAATCACCGCGCCGGCCGAGTGGGCTAGTATGTAGTAGGGTCCTCGGCAATCGGGCAGCACGATCTCCTCGAAGAACTGCTCCAGATCGCCGGTGTAATCGAAGAAGCTCCGGACGAAGCCGCGCTGTCGGTCGCCGATCAGCCGGTCGGAAGCGCCCTGTCCGCGCCAGTCGAGGGTTGCCACGCCAAAGCCCCGGTCGGCAAGGTTGCGAATGGTCTCGAAATACTTCTCGATGCACTCGTTGCGGCCGGTCAGGACGACGACGGTGCCCTTCATCGGGCGGGCAACCGCGGCAAACAGCCCATAGCGGATCTTCTTGCCGTCGCGCGTGGTGAAGAAGCCGCCGGCCGCGTTTTCCGGCAGCGGATTGCCCGGAGTTTCCTGGAAGAGAGGGGGCTGGTGGAGTAGATCGGTCATGCGGTTTTTGGTTGGTGTCGGTGCCGGCGTGGGCGCAAGTCAGGCATAAACGCCCATGCGCCAAAAGCAAAGGAATTCGGGACGCCGGGGAGGTCGACCGCCAGGCAGCGAACAAGTAAGGCCGGAAGCAGCCTTGGCGTGCTTCCGGCCTCTGTCGACCGGGAGGAAGGGACGTTACACCCGGTTCGGCCTCGTCGTGTCGCCCTTTCCGGCGACCTGTTCGTGATCTCGAGAACAGTTTTAATGCCGCCTGGCTGAACGCTCGCCGAAGCCACGGTTCATCTGCCGTTCATCGGCGGGACATGGGCCGGGACCGGTCCCGTTCGGGCGCGGGAAAATCTTGAAATGCCGTCGTCGGCTTCCCAAATTTGTCATGCGGTCGCCAATGTCGGGGCCGCTGGCCCATCCGGAACGCCGTCACGGGTTTCGCACCGGCCATACGCAACCTTGTTGCTCAACAGGAGAACACACCATGCGTCACGTTGATTTTTCCCCGCTCTACCGTTCGACCGTCGGTTTTGACCGGTTGTTCACCATGCTCGATTCGCTTGCGCAGCCGGAAGGCCAGACGTATCCGCCTTACAACATCGAGCGCACGGGCGAGGATGCCTATCGCATCTCGATGGCTGTGGCCGGCTTCTCGGAAGATGAGATTTCGATCGAAGCTCACCGCAATGTGCTGACCGTCAAGGGTGAGCGCAAGGAGGAAGGCAATGGCGAAGGCTCCGAACTGCTCTATCGCGGTATCGCCAGCCGAGCCTTCGAGCGCCGCTTCCAGCTTGCCGATCACGTCGAGGTTGTCGGCGCCGCGCTGAAGAACGGCCTGCTCTTCGTCGACCTCAAGCGCAACATCCCCGAAGAGCTGAAGCCGCGCAAGATCGCGATCACCTCGGCTCCGACCAAGGCCAAGCAGATCGAGGCCAAGACTGCCGCCTAAGCCAGGCAGCTAAACTCCGGGACGCCAACTCCCCGGGAAGAAAGGGCGGTGCAGCAATGCGCCGCTCTTTTTGCTGGTGGGCAAGGCTTGCTATCCGGCGAGCAGGTAGCCGAAACGGTCGACCTCGTCGGGCGTGGTCGCGAAGCTGGTGACAAACCGATAGAGCGCTTCGTCTTCGCCAATGTAGCCGTCGTAGCCGAGCGGCCTGTGCCAGTCGTGGAAGGCCGCCCCTGCCGCTTGCATTCTTTCGGCCTCGGCCTTTTTCATGACTGCGAAGACCTCGTTCGCCTGCGGCAGCCAGGCCAGCCGGGCCGAAGGGGAATCTTCTATCGCCGCGGCAAGCCGTGCCGCCATCGCATTGGCGTGCCGTGCTGTGTCGAGCCACAGTCCACCCCTGAAATAAGCATCGAATTGCGCGGCGATGAAGCGCGATTTCGAGAACAGTTGGGCCGCGCGCTTGCGCAAAAAGGCCAATTCCTTGGCTCGCTCGAGGTCGAACAGCACGATCGCCTCGGCGCACCAACAGCCATTCTTGGTGCCGCCGAAGGAGAGGATGTCAACGCCATGCTTCCAGGTCATTTCGGCCGGCGTCGTTTCCAGCGCGACGAGCGCATTGGCAAAGCGGGCCCCATCCATGTGCAGCGGCAGTCCATGCTGCTTTGCGATCGCCGAAATCCTGGCGATTTCGTTCAGCGTGTAGACGGTGCCGACTTCGGTCGACTGGGTGATCGAAACGGCAACCGGCCGCCCGGAATGGACGTTTTCGGGTGCGAAACGGTCCACCGCCCGTTCCAGATTGCCGGCATCGATCCTGCCGAGTGCGCCTTCGACTGTATAAAGCCGCGAACCGCCGGTGAAATATTCCGGTGCACCGCATTCGTCCTCGATGACGTGCGATTCGCGATGGCAGAAGGAAATGCCGCCTGGCTTGTTATAGGTAGTCAGCGACAGCGAATTGGCAGCGGTGCCGGTGGCGACGAAAAACACCGCGACTTCGCATTCGAAGATCTCATTGAAGCGCTGGTAAACGGTCTTGTCGAGGGCACCGTCGCCATAGGCGGTGGAGAAGCCGTCGGCATGGGCCGACAGGCCGGCAGCGATACGGGGATGGGCGCCTGCCCAATTGTCGGAAGCGAAAATCATGCGTCTGCCTATGCTGGGGAAATCGGTGCGAGCTTGGCCGCTTTCGCATGCCGGCCGCAAGGGGCAGATACCGAAAATCCGCTAAAGCCAGTGAAACGCATGAGCGTAGATGCAGCGACGGAAGGTTACGCTGACACGGCGTTCCGCGCAATTTTCTGTCGCGAAAGCTTCAAGAAATTTGTGAATCGGTCTTGTGTGCATCCAAAATTTCTGTCATAAAAATTTAGGACAGTAGTGCTGTCTTATTTTGTCGCACAAAACTGGCCGCATTGGCATATGATTGCGCCTCTGCGGCCATTGCCGCGAGCGACAGCTAGACAGTCTGGCTCCGGCCTGTACGAATACCATATGCGAACCATGCGGAAAGCCGCACGGTCGGCAAGAATTTCGCAAGACGTGCCGCAGATTGAAAGGGGAGCCACGCGCTTCCCGACGGAAACCAGCGCCCGAAGGGGACGGAACGGAGGACAGGACGATGACGGACATGACGCCATCTGCGACGAAGGCCGCGCAGACGACAGCGGCAGCCGTCAAAAATCCGTCCCTGACCAATATTCGGCGAACCAACACCGGCTATGCCGCGCACGGCCTCTATGATCCGCGCAACGAGCATGATGCCTGCGGCGTCGGCTTCATCGTCAACATGAAGGGCGTGAAGTCGCACCAGATCGTCGAGGACGGCCTTGCCGTGCTCGAAAACCTGACGCATCGCGGCGCGGTCGGCGCCGATCCGCTGATGGGTGACGGCGCCGGCGTGCTGGTGCAGCTGCCGGACCGCTTCTTCCGCGAGGAGATGGCCAAGCAAGGGGTCGAACTGCCGAAGCCCGGCCACTATGCCGTCGGCCAGGTGTTCATGCCGCGCGACCCGGAGCTGCAGGCGCATATCGAAGGCATCATCGCCGAGGTGGCGCAACTCGAGGGCCAGCCGCTGCTCGGCTTTCGCGACGTGCCGGTCGACAATTCGTCGCTGTCCAAGGCGCCCGACATCGCCGCTTCCGAGCCGGTGCACCGGCAGGTGTTCCTGGGCCGCGGCGCCGAGATCGAGAACGACGACGACTACGAGCGGCGGCTCTACATCCTGCGCAAGGTCATTTCCGGTCGCATCCATGAGGAGACCAAAGGCGTCGACAACGGCTTCTATGTCGTCTCGATGTCGTCGCGGACCATCGTCTACAAGGGCATGTTCCTGGCCTATCAGGTCGGCGCCTACTACAAGGACCTCACCGACCCGCGTTTCGAGACGGCGCTGATCCTGGTCCACCAGCGCTTCTCGACCAACACGTTCCCGTCGTGGAAGCTGGCGCATCCCTACCGCATGGTCGCCCACAATGGCGAGATCAATACGCTGCGCGGCAACGTCAACTGGATGGCGGCGCGGCAGGCCTCGGTCGATTCCGAACTGTTCGGCAACGACATCTCGAAGCTGTGGCCGATCTCCTACGAAGGGCAGTCGGACACCGCCTGCTTCGACAATGCGCTCGAATTCCTGACGCAGGGCGGCTATTCGCTCGCCCACGCCATGATGATGCTGATCCCGGAAGCCTGGGCCGGCAACAAGCTGATGGGTCAGGACCGCAAGGCCTTCTACGAGTATCACGCAGCGCTGATGGAGCCGTGGGACGGGCCAGCGGCGGTTGCCTTCACCGACGGCCGCCAGATCGGTGCCACGCTCGACCGCAACGGGCTGCGGCCAGCGCGCTACATCGTCACCGATGACGACCGCGTCATCATGGCTTCGGAAGCCGGCGTGCTGCCAGTGCCGGAGGAAAGGATCGTCAAGAAGTGGCGGCTGCAGCCCGGCCGCATGCTGCTGATCGACCTGGACAAGGGCCGCATCGTTTCCGACGAGGAAATCAAGTCGGAGATCGCGACCAGGCATCCCTACAAGAGCTGGCTCGCCAACACACAGCTCATCCTCGAGGATCTGAACCCGGTCGAGCCGCGCGCCCTGCGCAGGGATGTCTCACTGCTCGACCGCCAGCAGGCGTTTGGCTACACCCAGGAGGACACCAAGCTGTTGATGTCGCCGATGGCGACCACCGGCCAGGAAGCCGTCGGCTCGATGGGTACCGACACGCCGATTTCGGCAATGTCGGACAGATCGAAGCTGCTCTACACCTATTTCAAGCAGAATTTCGCACAGGTCACCAATCCGCCGATCGACCCGATCCGCGAGGAGCTGGTGATGAGCCTGGTGTCCTTCATCGGGCCGCGGCCCAACATCTTCGATCTTGTCGGCAATTCGCGCCGCAAGCGGCTCGAAGTGCGCCAACCGATCCTGACGAACGGCGATCTGGAGAAGCTGCGCTCCGTCGGCCACACCGAAGACCGTTTCGACACCAAGACGATCGACATCACTTACGGTTCGAATGAAGGCGCGGCCGGCATGCAGGGCGCCATCGACCGGCTGTGCGAGCGCGCCGAGGCGGCGGTCGCCGGCGGCTACAACATCATCATCCTTTCGGACCGTCAGCTCGGCCCGGATCGCATTGCCATTCCGGCGCTGCTGGCAACGGCGGCCGTGCACCATCATTTGATCCGCAAGGGATTGCGCACCTCGGTTGGGCTCGTCGTGGAATCCGGCGAGCCGCGCGAGGTGCATCATTTCTGCTGTCTCGCCGGCTACGGCGCCGAGGCGATCAATCCCTATCTCGCTTTCGACACGCTGCTCGACATGCACAAGCGTGGCGAATTGCCAGCGGAGGTCGATGCCTACGAGGTCGTCTCCCGCTACATCAAGTCGATCGGCAAGGGCATCCTCAAGGTGATGTCCAAGATGGGCATCTCGACCTACCAGTCCTATTGCGGCGCGCAGATCTTCGACGCCATCGGGCTCAAGTCGGACTTCGTGCAGAAGTACTTCACCGGCACGGCGACGCTGATCGAAGGCGTCGGGCTGGACGAGATCGCCGCCGAAACGGTCAGCCGCCACACCGACGGCTTCGGCAACGACCCGGTGCTGCGCAACAGCCTCGAGGTCGGCGGCGAATACATGTTCCGCATGCGCGGCGAGGCCCATATCTGGTCGCCCGACGCAGTGGCGACCTTGCAGCACGCCGTGCGCCAAGGCTCGTGGGAGACGTTCAAGGACTATTCCGCCCAGATCGACAGCGAGACGGCGCAGGCGCAGACCATTCGCGGCCTGTTCACGATCAAGCTTGCGCAAGAGACCGGGCGTAAGAAGGTCAAGCTCGACGAGGTGATGCCGGCGGCCGATATCGTCAAGCGCTTCTCGACCGGGGCGATGTCCTTCGGCTCGATCTCAAGGGAAGCGCACACGACGCTGGCGCGCGCCATGAACGCCATCGGCGGCAAGTCGAACACCGGCGAGGGCGGCGAAGAGGCCGATCGCTATCTGCCACTGCCGGGCGGCGGCAAGAACCCCGAACGCTCGGCGATCAAGCAGGTCGCCTCGGGACGCTTTGGCGTCACGGCGGAGTATCTTGTCAATTCCGACATGATGCAGATCAAGGTCGCGCAAGGGGCGAAGCCAGGCGAGGGCGGCCAGCTGCCGGGTCACAAGGTCGATGCGACCATAGCAAAGGTCAGGCACTCGACGCCGGGCGTCGGCCTGATCTCGCCGCCGCCGCATCACGACATCTATTCGATCGAGGATCTGGCGCAGCTCATCTACGACCTGAAGAACGTCAATCCGGCGGCCGACGTATCGGTCAAGCTGGTCTCGGAAGTCGGCGTCGGCACGGTTGCGGCCGGCGTCGCCAAGGCGCGTGCCGACCACATCACCATATCAGGCTATGACGGCGGCACCGGTGCCTCGCCGCTGACCTCGCTCAAGCATGCCGGCAGCCCGTGGGAGATGGGCCTTGCCGAGACGCACCAGACGCTCGTGCTCAACGGCCTCAGGTCGCGCGTCGCGCTGCAGGTCGATGGCGGCCTGCGCACCGGGCGTGACGTCATTATCGGCGCACTGCTCGGCGCCGACGAGTTCGGCTTTTCGACTGCGCCGTTGATCGCGGCCGGCTGCATCATGATGCGCAAGTGCCATCTCAACACCTGCCCCGTCGGCGTCGCGACACAGGACCCGGTGCTGCGCAAGCGCTTCAAGGGCACGCCCGAGCACGTCATCAACTTCTTCTTCTATGTGGCGGAAGAGGTGCGGGCGCTGCTTGCCGAGATGGGCTACACCCATCTCGACCAGATCATCGGCGACACCGACCTTCTGGAAAAGCGCGAGCTGATCCAGCACTGGAAGGCACGCGGGCTCGACTTCAGCAAGATGTTCTACAAGCCCGATGCGCCGCACGAGGCGGTGCACTGGACCGAGCGGCAGAAGCATCCGATCGACGACGTGCTCGACCGCAAGCTGATCGAACTCGCAAAGCCGGCGCTCGAAGCCAGGCAGCCGGTCAGTATCGAACTGCCGATCCGCAACGTCGACCGTTCGACCGGCGCCATGCTGTCGGGCGAGGTGGCAAAGCGCTTCAAGCACAAGGGCCTGCGCGAGGACACGATCTCGGTCAAGCTCACCGGCACGGCCGGCCAGTCCTTTGGCGCCTTCCTGGCGCGCGGTGTCTCGTTCGAACTGGTGGGCGCCGCCAACGACTATGTCGGCAAGGGCCTGTCGGGTGGCCGCATTGTCATCCGCCCGCCGGAGAACACGAAAATCGTTGCTGCCGAATCCATTATTGTCGGCAATACCGTGCTCTACGGCGCAACCGAGGGCGAGGCCTATTTCTGCGGCGTTGCCGGCGAGCGTTTTGCCGTGCGCAATTCGGGTGTCGCCGCCGTCGTTGAAGGCGTCGGCGACCATGGTTGCGAATACATGACTGGCGGTATCGTCGTCGTCATCGGCCAGACCGGCCGCAACTTCGCCGCCGGCATGTCGGGCGGCGTCGCCTATGTGCTCGACGAGGCGGGTGATTTCGCCGAACGCTGCAACATGGCGATGGTCGAGCTGGAGCCGGTTCCGGAAGAGGACGACCTGATGGAAAAGCTGCTCCACCATGGCGGCGATCTCGACCATAAGGGCCGTGTCGACGTATCCGGCGATATGACCAGCCATGACGAGGAGCGGCTCTACCAGCTGATCTCCAACCACGTCCACTACACCGGCTCGGTACGAGGTCGCGAAATCCTCGACGACTGGGCGACTTTCCGGCCGAAATTCCGGAAGATCATGCCGGTCGAATACCGCCGCGCGCTGATCGAGATGGAGCGGATGCGCATGAACGTGGCGGCGGAATAGATTTGGAAATTGCCGGGAGGCCATGCGTCCCGGCAACCATCTTCATCAACAATCCTGACCTCGGACTGAAGGTTGCCACAGCTGCCTTATGAGGTTAACGGGTGCGTCGCCAGGCGTGCCTTCCGGACAGCAGGGACTGGACTATGGGCAAGGTAACAGGGTTTCTCGAGATCGACCGGCAGGTGCACAAGTACCAGCCGGCTTCCGACCGCATCCGGCATTTCCGCGAGTTCACGCTGCCGATGTCGGACAAGGAGGTCGAGAAACAGGCCGCGCGGTGCATGGATTGCGGCATTCCTTATTGCCATGGACCGACCGGCTGCCCGATCCACAACCAGATCCCGGACTGGAACGACCTCGTCTACAATGGCGACTGGGAAAACGCGATCCGCAACCTGCATTCGACCAACAATTTTCCGGAATTTACCGGCCGCATCTGCCCCGCACCTTGCGAGGAAGCCTGCACGCTGAACCTCGAGGATATTCCGGTCGCCATCAAGACCATCGAGCAGGCCATTGCCGACAAAGCCTATGAAACCGGCCATATCCGGCCCTATCCGCCGGAACGGAAGACCGGCAAGCGCGTCGCGATCATCGGCTCGGGGCCGGCAGGCATGGCGGCTGCCCAGCAACTCGGCCGCGCAGGCCATGACGTTCACGTCTATGAGCGCGAGAGCCGGCCGGGCGGGCTGATGCGCTACGGCATCCCCGATTTCAAGATCGAGAAGCATTATATCGACCGGCGCATCGAGCAGATGCAGGGCGAAGGTGTCAGCTTCCATTGTGGCGTCAATGTGGGCGTCGACAAGCCGGTCGCCGAACTGCTCGCCGAATATGACGCCGTGCTCTATTGCGGCGGCTCCGAAACGCCGCGTCCGGCCAACATCCCGGGCGACGATCTCGACGGCGTGCACGACGCCATGCCGTATCTGGTGCAGCAGAACAAGCGTATCGGCGGCGAGCCGATCCAGTCGGTGGCATGGCCGTCGCGCCCGATCGTCGCCGGCGGCCAGCACGTCGTCGTCGTCGGCGGCGGCGACACTGCCTCAGACTGCGTCGGCACCGCCTTCCGCCAGGGCGCGGTGCGCGTCACCCAGCTCGACATCCGGCCGCAGCCGCCGGAAAAGGAGGACAAGCTGTCGGTCTGGCCCTACTGGGCGACCAAGATGCGCACGTCGTCGTCGCAGGCCGAAGGCGCCGAGCGCGAATTCCAGGTGGCGACGCTTGAATTCATCGGCGAAGACGGCCAGCTGACCGGGGTCAAATGCTGCGAGGTCGACGAAAAGCGCAAGCCGATCGCGGGCACGGAATTCGTCATCCGCGCCGATCTCGCGTTCATCGCCATCGGCTTTGCCGGGCCAGCCGCTCGCGGGCCGATCTCGGAACTCGACGGGCAGATGAAGATCGTCATCGACAGCCGCCGTTCGAAGAATGTCGAGGCCAATGACCGGGACTACAGGACCAGCGTCGAAAGGCTCTATGCGGCGGGCGACGTGCGGCGCGGCCAGTCGCTGGTCGTCTGGGCGATCCGCGAGGGTCGCCAGGCGGCGCGCGCCATCGACGAGGCGCTGATGGGATCGAGCGTGCTGCCGCGCTGAGCCCGTTCCGAAGAGGTTCTGTTTACTGGCGGATCGCCGTCGTCGTATCGGATGCGGCCGCCGTCGCAGGCTGTGTCTTGGGCGGCCAGGAGAAATCGTCGGCGCGGCCCGGTGAGGCGTCGGGCGCCTTGCCCTCGACGATCAGCCTTTCGCCCGGCAAATTCTTGTCAGCTTTTGCCGGCGGGGCGGCGCCGAGAAGTTCCGAGCCGCCGTCCAGCGCCGGATCGCTGAGCAGCATCGGCACGGTGCGATCGACAGCTATCGGTGCCGCGGCAGGTGCCGGCGCCTCGACGGGAGCGCCGGCCGGGGCAGAAGCCGTCACCACGCTTCCTGGCGCGGCCAGCCCCAGGATCTTCATCAGCGGCTTTTCGGTATAGAAGGCGAGCTTGCGCTTGCCGGCCTTCGACATGTTGATGCCGTCGTCGGAGCGCAGGCGCACCGATTGGCCGTTGATGTCCGGTCCGCTGGTGATGAAGGCGCCGTTCTCGTCGACGAACCCGTCCCAGACGTCGACGAATTCGCCGCCGTGGCTTTCGGCGGACGAGCGGAAGATGTCGTTGAAGGCCAGCATGTCGGAGGTCATTTTCGAGACCCGGAAGGCCGGCATGCCGACCCACAGATACGGCACCTTGGTTGCGGCGATGGCCTTGCCGAACGCATCGGTCCGGCGCTCGTATTCCTTGGTCCAGTTTTCGGATCGCGGCTGCTCGCGTACATCGCCGACGCGCATCTGCTGCCGGTCGTTGGATCCGAGCATGACGACGACGGCTGCCGGTTTTTCGGCAGCGATCAGCGACTTGACCTGTTCTGGCCAGTTGTAGACATCGTCACGCACGAAGCCCGACGATCCGTTGGCACGGACGACGATCCTGACGCCGGTGTTTTCAGCAAACGCGGCGTCGAGCCCCTCAGCCAGCCCAGACGCCATGAAATCGCCGACCACCAGAACGACGCGTGCACCCGGCGCCTTCTCGGCCACTGGGGTTGTCGGCTCGGCCGGCGGCGGCCGGCTAACTGACCGGGGCTTTCTCAGCTTGGGCCTGGGCTTTGTTCTCTGGAATTCTCGCTGGTATTCGGGCGGCGGCTGCTCAAACCGCTCGCTTCTGCGCGGAAACAACAGGTCGCGCAGCGACCAGCCACGACTTTCCGGCTCCTGCGCCATGGCCGCGGTATGAAAGGCACTGGCGCCGCCGACCGCCAGAACGGCGATCGCCAGAACGAGGATCGGCACGCGACGAACGATTAACCGGATGCGCGCAGCCGAAACCAATCACCCTCTCCATCCCGCAACCGGCTCTAGTTCTGCCTGAGCCATTTCAGCACTTCCTTGCTCGGATACCCGTCCTGGGTCAAGCCAGCCTTTGCCTGGAAGGCCATGATGGCGGTTTTCGATCCGTCACCGATCTTGCCGTCGAACTTGCCGTCGTAATAGCCGTGCTCGGAAAGTCGCTTCTGAAGCTCCTGCCTTTCCTCGAAGGAGAGCTTGGTAAACGGTCGCTTCCAGTCCTGCACAAGCCCGCCATAGCCGGCAATTTCGTCGGCAAGAAGGCCCACGGCGAGCGCATATTTGTCGGCATTGTTGTAACGCTTGATGACCGAGAAATTCTTGATCATCAGGAAAGCCGGCCCGCCGCTGCCGCCGGGCAGCTTCAACGTCGCCTTGTCCGCACCGTTCTTGAACGGCTTGCCGTTGGCACGGCTGACCCCCAGCGCCTGCCATTGCGACAGCGACTTTGAGCCTCCGGGCAGCTTCTTGCCGTCCGGAAGGCTGACCTCATAACCCCAGGTCTTGCCTGCCTGCCAGCCGTTCTTCCTCAGCAAATTGGCGGCTGTCGCCAGTGCGTCGGGAATCGAATTCCAGATGTCGCGCTTGCCGTTGCCGTCCATATCGACCGCATAGGACTGGTAGCTGGTGGGGATGAACTGGGTATGGCCCATCGCGCCGGCCCATGAGCCGCTGAGATGGCTTTCGTCGATGTCGCCGGTCTGCAGGATCTTCAGCGCCGCGATCAGCTGGGTGCGGGCAAATTTCGCTCGCTTCGGATCGGCATAACCAAGCGTCGCCAGCGAGCGCACGACATTGCGCATGATATCATCGCGCTTGAGAGTTTCGCCGTAGTTCGATTCCATAGACCAGATGGCCAGCAGGATGTAGCGGTCGACGCCGTATCTTGCCTCGATCCTGTCCAGCCAAGGCTTCCATTTCCTTGCCATCTGCTGGCCGACGGCGACCGACTGGTCATGGACGCGGTTGTCGAAATAATCCCAGGCGGGTGCGGTGAATTCGGGTTGAGTACGGGCCTTTTCCAGTACCACCGGGTCAGCATCGTTGATGCCCTTGAATGCCTGGTCGTAGACGGAGCCGGAAACGCCGCTCGCCACGGCGGTAGCACGGAAGCTGGCGACCCATTGGCGGAAGCCGGCATCGGCAAAAGCCGGCCCGCTGGGCATGAGCAAAGCAAGCGAGAGGCTGGCGGCCGTCAGGACGCTGGTGAAGCGCCTTGCGGCGTTGCGAACGGACATCTTTTCCTCCTTCTTCATCTCAGGAAGACTATTCATCGCCGAACCCGGTTAGCATTTGGTTTACCATAGGTGCCGTGCGGGGTGAAAAGATGCGTCAATGCTTTACCAGCTGAGATTTATGACCCGCCGTTCAGTAATCCTCGATTTCGGCATGAAAATGTCTCGAATCGGGATTGCCGAACAGGCATGCAAATGGATAATTGGCACATGAAGAGAGTTCGCAAGGCAGTGTTCCCGGTTGCCGGTCTCGGCACGCGCTTTCTCCCTGCTACCAAGGCCATTCCCAAGGAAATGCTGACGGTCGTCGACAGGCCGGTCATCCAGTATGTGGTCGATGAGGCGCGCGATGCCGGGATCGAGCATTTCATCTTCGTGACCGGCCGCAACAAGGCGGTCATCGAGGATCACTTCGATGTCCAGTTCGAGCTCTACGACACGCTTGCGCAGCGCGGCAAGGACGACCAGCTCGCCCGCCTGCAGCGGCTGCAACCGGCGCCGGGGCAGACCAGCTTCACCCGCCAGCAGGTACCGCTCGGCCTTGGCCACGCCGTCTGGTGCGCGCGCGAGCTCGTCGGCGACGAGCCCTTTGCGCTGCTATTGCCCGACATGATCATGCAGTCGGAAAAAAGCTGCATGAAGGACATGGTCGAGCTTTACGCCGAGACCGGCAACAACATCGTCGCCGTGCAGGAATGCGATCCGGCCGAGGCGCACAAATACGGCATTGTCGGCCGCGGCGAGGACGCGCATCACGGTTTCCGCATCACCGGCATGGTGGAAAAGCCGAAGACCGGCACGGAGCCGTCGAACCTCTACATCAACGGGCGCTATATCCTGCAGCCGGAGATATTCAAGATACTCGAAGGTCAGGAAAAAGGCGCCGGCAACGAGATCCAGCTCACCGATGCAATGCTGAAGCTGCAGAAGCAACAGCCCTTCTACGGCTACCACTACCGCGGGCGGACGTTCGACTGCGGCTCGCCCGAAGGCTTCGTCGAGGCCAACGTTGCCTTCGCACTGTGGCGCAGAGACATGAATGCGAGCATGGCCGGTGTCATTCGCACGCTTCTCGACGAACTCGCGCCGTCAGAACGCCGCGGCATAGCCTTGTAGTTTCAACACCGGTTGCCGCGCTGATCGGCTAAAGCGCGCCGCGTTCGACCGGCCTCATGCGACGCGCTTTAGGTTCTTGTTTTAGGCAAGTCGTTATCGCAAAACCGCTGCACACTTTTGCGCGACATGCATTTAGCGCTGCAACTTCAAGCCGACGAAGATACTGTTGGCCGTGTAGTCGCGCCCAATCAGGTTGCTGGTCAGTTTTTCAGTCCTGGCGCGGGTGGTGAGCCCGGTGTAGCGGTTCAGCCACCACGTCAGCCCAGCCTCGGCGCTCAGCGTCAAATCATGATCGTCGGAGCCGGTATAGTCGCGCCATTCGAGGCCGAGAGCGGCATTTCCGGTCAGGTTGGCGCGGATCTGCCGCTCGCCGGTGAGGCTGCCGGAATAGAGCATGTCGCCGCTTTCGCCCGCATTCGTCGTGTTCTCGGCGGTCGTCTGTGCGGTGAGCCCGATCGTGGTGCCGCGTTCCGGCGACCATTTGAGATCGGCATTGACCGTCGCGCCCGAAATAGCCGGCAGGGCATCGTCGTCGATAGCTTCGCGCAGCCAGCCGACCGAGAACTCGCCGGTAAGCTTCTCGCGGAGATCGAGCTCGACGCCGGCCCGTGCGCCAAGCCTGGTCGAGGAGCGCTGGAAGCCGTTTGGATCGACGCGCAAATCATAAGCGCGCCGGCCGATCTCGATTTCGGTGAACGGGGTGATGGCAGGCGAGATCTCGTAACCGGTACGCAAAATGGCCGTGTAGAGCGTCGAGTCGCGGCCCTTCTGCGACAGCGATCCGCCCGACGAAAGCTTGGCGTCGCCAAAGATGTCGTGCTCGATCGCGCCGGTCAGCGCGAAGCGCATCTTGCCGGCATCCTTCTCGACGGCGAGACTGCCGTTCACGGTCTGGCGCACCGGCTGGCCAACGGCGCCGACGACCGCGTCCGGCGCCGAGGCCGATTCGGGCACGGCCTCATAGCCCAGCTTGGCGATGGCGCGCAGATCATTGTCGAGATCGATGTTGAGTGTGCCGTCGACGCGGCCTTGCGCCTCGTGAATGTCATAGCCGGACAAGGTTTCGCGGAAGATGCCATAGCCCTCAACCGTCGCCGAATTCTCCCTCCAGTCGGAGACGGCGTTGAAGCGCAGTGTCGTTTCCGACAGCAAGGCCGGCTTGCCGAGGCTGCTCGAATCGGCGTTTGTCGAAGACGTCAGGCCTTGCTCGAGCGTCGGCCGGATTACGAAAGAGCCGAGCTTGATGCCGGTGGCGGCGAACGGGTCGTCCTCGTTCTTTTTGTTCTGGCCTTCGATGGCTTCGGTGCGCTCGGCACCGGGGTCGAGCCTGAGCCTCTCGGCGGAATCGATGGTGACGGCACGGCGGTTGACCGTATCCTGCTCGTCTATAGCGGCGGTATCGGTGTCATCGGTCGCCGCCGCGGCTGCAGTCGCGGCTCTCTTGCGCTTCTGGCTGTCAGCGGTCTCGTCTTCGGCGTTGGCCGCATTGGCGGCGCGTGGCGTCGCGCTTGGCCGCCGTCGGGGTGGCGGAGCAGGGTTGTCGGGAAATGGGTCGCCGCTGGCCGCTGGTTGATCGAAAGTGCCGCCGGTTGTGGCCGCCTCGCCCGTGCCGTCGTCAGGCAACGCCCCTTGGCTGGCCGGGCGATAGGTAGGCAGCGGCGTATTGTCGTTGGCGGTTGCAGCAGCCTGCGCGGCTTGGGTTCCGGCTATGCTCGATTGCCTGATCTTGTACTGCTGTTCGTCCAGGATTGTCGATTCCGAAACCTCGCCGCGCAGCTCGGTTTCCTGGGCGCAAAGCAGTGCCGGCCGCGACAACGCAAAGACACTGGTTGCCAGCAGCAAAGCGCAGACCGCCTTGCCCTTTCGTCCCATTTTGTTTTGAGGCTGAAACCCGGACATCGGCACCACTGCTTGCGCGGCGCACGCGCGCCATACTTACGAAACCGTAAATGGGGATGGTTAACGGAGCGTTGAGGCATGGCCCATCAGGAGGTTCGGCACGGCAATTCCGTTGGACAGGCGCGCGCCGAAGCGCTAATCGCATCGTCCATGAACGTGAAATCCCCAGACAGGAAGCGGCATGACGGGCAGGCCGCGATTGCCTCGGCGCTGAGAACCGTGGCGACGGAGCAGGCCGGCGTCGCGGCACTGGCAGACGCTCTCGAAAACGGGCTGGCCGAGCCGTTCGCACGAGCCGTCGGCATGGTGTCGCAGATCGATGGCCGCGTCATCGTCACCGGGGTTGGCAAAAGCGGCCATATCGGCTCGAAGATCGCCGCAACGCTCGCCTCGACCGGCACGCCGGCCTTTTTCGTCCACCCTGCCGAAGCCAATCACGGCGACCTTGGCATGATCGCCAGAAACGACGCCATAATCGCGCTTTCGTGGTCGGGCGAAAGCCTTGAGCTCAAGGGCATCATCGCCTATTCGAGGCGCTTCTCGATCCCGCTGGTCGCGGTCACCGCGGGTGAAAAATCGGCTCTGGCGCGCGCGGCCGACGTTGTGCTTCTGCTGCCGCGAGCACCGGAAGCCTGCCCGCACGGGCTTGCGCCGACGACCTCGACACTATTGCAAATGGTGATGGGCGATGCGCTGGCCATCGCGCTGCTCGAGGCACGCGGCTTCACCCCGGACCATTTCCGCACGTTCCATCCCGGCGGCCAGCTCGGAGCCAACCTGACGCAGATCCGCGAGATCATGCATGTCGGCGACAGGCTGCCGCTGGTGTCGTCAGGTACCGGCATGCGCGAGGCAATCCTCGAATTGTCGCGCAAGGGGTTTGGCTGCGTGGCCGTGACTGCCGCGGACGGCAAGCTGATCGGCATCATCACCGATGGCGACATCAGGCGCCATATCGGCAGCGATCTCCTGGCAATGAGCGTCGATCAGGTGATGACCAGAGAGCCGAAAATGGCTTCGCCCGACACGCTTGTTGCGACGGCGCTGCAGACAATCAACGACTCGGCTATCACCAGCCTGATGGTGGTCGAAGGCAGGCGGCCGATCGGGCTCGTCCATCTGCACGACCTGCTGCGCATCGGTGCTGCCTAGCGGGCTTCTAGACCGCCTCGACCGTCAGTTCCAGGTCGGTATCAGCGGCGCCCGTCACGCGCACTTGCGTGCCGGCCGGCAGGTCAGGGCCGGAGACGCGCCACAACGTGTCGCCCAGCTTTATGCGGCCGCGCCCGTCCTTGATCGGCTCGGCAAGGGTCGCCGTCCGGCCGACCATCTGTGCGCCGCGACGGTTGAGCAGGGGCTGGTCGGTTTCATCATGGCGCCCGCCCACCAGCCGCTTGCCGACATAGGCCGAGACCAGCGACAGAGCGAGGAAGGCGAGGACCTGGACTTGCCAGGTCCAGAAACCGGCATCCCAGATGAGCAGTGAGACGACGCCGATCAACAGCGCGGCAATGCCGATCCACAGCATGAAAATGCCCGGCGCGATGACCTCCATTACCAGCAGGACGAAGCCGAGGACCATCCAGCTCCACGGGCCGAGTTCGGAAACAATGCGGTCGAGCATGGCTGTGGCCTCAGGTTTCGCTCGGACGAACGACCGGCGGGCGGGCGGCCTGTCGTGCGGCACCGGCGGTGCCTTCGCTTCGGAAAACTTCCTTGGCGATTTCGCCAATACCGCCGAGCGTGCCGATCAGCGATGAGGCCTCCATCGGCATCAGCACGAGCTTGCTGTTTGTCGCTGAGCCGATCCTGGTCAGCGCTTCGGTGTATTTCAGCGCGACGAAGTAGTTGAGCGCCTGCACGTCGCCTTTGGAAATCGCCTCCGACACCACCTGCGTGGCGCGTGCTTCAGCCTCGGCCGAGCGCTCGCGCGCCTCGGCATCGCGGAAGGCGGCTTCCTTGCGCCCTTCGGCCTCCAGGATCTGCGATTGCTTGAGGCCTTCGGCGGCGAGGATCTGCGCGCGCTTATTGCGCTCGGCCATCATCTGTCGGCCCATCGATTCGACGAGATTGGCCGGCGGGTTGATGTCCTTGATCTCGACACGAGTGATCTTGATGCCCCAGGGATGCGCCGCCTCGTCAACGACGCGCAGCAGGCGCTCGTTGATGGCGTCGCGGTTCGACAAAAGTTCGTCGAGGTCCATCGAGCCCATCACGGTGCGGATGTTGGTCATCGTGAGATTGAGAATCGCATTCTGCAGGCCGGAGACCTGGTAGGCGGCCTGCGCCGCGTTGAGCACCTGATAGAAGGCGATGCCATCGACGGCAACGGTGGCATTGTCGCGGGTGATGATCTCCTGCGTCGGAACGTCGAGCACCTGCTCCATCATGTTCATCTTGGCGCCGACACGGTCGACGAAAGGCACGATCAGGTTGAGGCCTGGGTTCAATGTCTTGGTGTAACGGCCAAAACGTTCGACGGTATAATTATAGCCTTGCGGAATTGTTCGGATGCCCTTGATAAGCACCAGCACGACAAGGGCGACAAGAACAAGAAGCGCGATATCAAAACCACTGAAACCCATTTGGCTCTCCCCTCAAAGGCCGGCCATGTTGGATATTCCACGCGACCGATTCCCATCAAACACTTAAGTGTGTTTCAGCAATGTTACAATCAGGTGATCACGGATTGCGGGTGCATAGACGGGTGATCTGTTCAGGCCCAGCCGGACAGCTCGCGCCGCACCATCGCCTCGATTACCGCCATGCCCTCGGCGCTGTCGTTGAGGCAAGGGATGTGTGCGAACTTTTCGCCGCCGGCATGATGGAAGGTCTCGGACGCTTCCCTGCCGATCTCGTCCAGCGTCTCGATGCAGTCGACGGAAAATCCTGGATTGACGATGGCGACCGATTTCACGCCTTCGCGCCCTAGTCTTTCGACCGTCTTGTCGGTGTAGGGCTGCAGCCACTCCTGCGCGCCGAAGCGCGACTGGAAGGTGGTAATCAGCTTGTTTTCATCCCAGCCGAGCTTTTCGCGCAGCAGTCGGGTCGTCTCGAGGCAATGGGCCTGGTAGGGGTCGCCCTTGTCGGAATAGGGTTTCGGAATGCCGTGATAGGAAGCGATGACAATTTCCGGTTCGAAGTCGAGGCTAGCCAGATGCTTTTCAATCGAACGGGCGAGCGCCTCGATATAGGCCGGCTCGTTGTAATAGGGTGGCACGCTGCGAATGGCCGGGGCGCGGCGCATCTTCATCAGCGCGCGAAACAGCTGGTCGTTGGCAGTCGCAGTCGTCGTCGCCGAATATTGCGGATAGAGCGGGAAAGACAGGATGCGGTCGCAGCCTTGCTCGACCAGTCTCTCGGCCACGCTCTCGGTCGAAGGGTTGCCGTAGCGCATCGCCCAGTCGACGACGACATTGGGTAGCTCGCCGAGCGCGAGCCCGAGCTTCTCGGCCTGGGCGCGGGTGTAGGTTCGCAGCGGCGACTCGTTGCGCTCCCGGTTCCATATCCTGGCATAGTTGGCCCCTGATTTCTTCGGCCGGGTGGTGAGGACCACGCCGTAGAGGATCGGATACCAGATCGCCTTGTTGAGCTCGATGACGCGCGGATCGGACAGGAACTCCCGGAGGTAGCGCCACATCGGCTTGAACCCGGTGCCGTCCGGGGTGCCGAGATTGATCAGCATGACACCGACCTTGCCGGTCCTGACCAGAGGGCGCCCTGCCGACGGCGAGGCGGCAGTCTGCTCGGCTTTGATTTCAGCAGGGTTGGCAAGCGTCATGAGGTTCTCCAACACCGCGAACCAACGGTGCCGCGGCGAAAGTAGCGATGCCGCGCCGGTTTTCAAATGCTGCGTCTGGCCGCACCTTATCCCAGAAATGCAACACCCGCCCGGTCTGCCGGGCGGGTGCATTGCGTTCCTGCGGCCGGATTACTTCGAGGCCGCCGGGATCGTCAAGGTTGCGCCGACCGGAAGGCGGCGTGGCTCGTAGGCATTGTTGGCATCGGAGATTATTTTCCATTTGGTGCCGTCGCCATAAGCCTTCACCGCGAGATCCCAATAGGTATCGCCGGCGACGATTACATGGCTGCTTTCGGCCGGTGCCGGCTCAGCCGGAGCAGGGGTCACCGGAGCCGGTGTGGCCGGAGCCGCAGGTGCCGCCGGCTGGGCCGGCTCGGCGGGTGCGGGTGCCGGCGCTGTTTCAGCCGGGACGGCCGGCGGCGTCTTGGAAATGTCGCCGGAGCCGGCCGGCATTTCGGGCATTGCCGGCTCAACTGGCTTTGCCGGCGCAGCCTCAGCAGGTTTTGGCGGTTCGGCAGGGTTGGCAGGTTCTGCGGCCGGGGCCACGGTCGCGGCGATCTCGGTGATGCGGCCGTCGAGCTTCGGCGTATAGGGCCGGTGCGCGCCTAGGTAGTCGGCGACGACCTGTTCCAGCCCCGGGCCGTAATCATAGGCGTTCTTGGCCTTCTCGGCGAACACCTTGTAGCCGTCGCCGCCCTGGCGGACATAGTTGTTGGTGGCGACCAGGTAATCCTTGTCCGGCTTAATCGGCGTCCAGGCGCCGCCTTCCATGACCTCGACCGATTTGACGCGTCCGTTAGGCGGCGCCGATTTGTCGAACGCATATTTCAGGCCGGCAACCTGCGGGAAGCGCCCGGCGCCGTCCTCGACCTGGCTGAGGCCGCTTTCGAGGCCGGCAACCAAATCCTTGCCGGAGATCTGGAAGGTCGCCAGCGTGTTCTGAAACGGCAGGACGGTGAGAACCTCGCCCATGGTGACGGTGCCCTGGTCGATGGAGGCGCGCAAGCCGCCGCCATTCGAGATGACGATCTCGACACCTTGGCCCTTGACCCGGTCGAGGACGGCGTCGGAGACCAGATTGCCCATCTCGCATTCGCGGGCGCGGCAGTTTTCGCGACTGCCGTCGATCGCCTTGGTGGTCTCGGCGACTTCCTTGTTCTTCAAGGCCTCGATCGGCGCGCCGAGTTCCTTGATGCGGGCAAGCACGGCGGGGTCGGGCGTGATCGATTTGTCGAGATGGATGGGATCCCCGCTTGCCTCCTTGACGACGCCGTTGTCGTCGAACACGACCTTGAACTCGCCGAGATATTTCGAATAGGACGCCGCCTGCACGACCGGCACTTTGTAACCGTCCGGATTGTCGACCATCGTCGGATACGGGCCTTCCGCCTTGGGGTCGGTGTTGGACAGCAGCGAATGGCTGTGGCCGCCGACCACCACGTCGATGCCCGGGATCTTGGCGATCACGTCGCGCTCGCGCTTGTAGCCGATATGGGTGACCGCGATGATCTTGTTGACGCCCTCTCGCTTCAGTTTCTCGACCTCAGCGGTGATCGACTTGACGTCATCTTCAATGGCAATGTTCGGGCCAGGGGTGGCAAGCTCCGGCGTGTCGTTGGTGACCGCTCCGACGATCCCGATCTTCTGGCCGCCGACCTCGACCACGATCGACGGCTTGACGCGGTCGCCGAGCTTGGATTGCGCATTGGCCTTCACATTGGCGCCGAGCACCGGAAACTGGATCATGTCGAGAAACGGCGCCAGCGCCGACTCGCCATCGTCGAACTCATGGTTGCCGAGAGCCTCGGCATCGAATTTCATCTGGTTGAGGAATTCGCCTTCGGTCTTGCCTTTGTAGGTCGTGTAGAAGAGCGAGCCCTGGAAATTGTCGCCGGCGCTGAGCAGCAGCACGTTCTGGCCCTCCAGCTTCTTGCGCTCCTGCGCAATCGCGGTGACCAGGCGGGCGGCACCGCCGACGCATTCGCCCTTGGTCTCCTCCTCGGCCGAGCAGGTCGATTCGTACTTGTTGTTGCTCTCGATGCGGCTGTGCCAGTCGTTGATGTGCAGGATGTTGAGCGTGTAGTCGGCAAAGGATACCCCTGCCGACAGGCCAAGCGCCGATGCCGACAGCGCGGCGATGGCAGCAATCTTCTTCATTCTCGTCTCCCGGATAACTTGACCAGAGGCGTTTAACGCTCTTGTTTGACTGGGATGTAACAGCCCTCTTGGGCTATGTTCACATCGCGTTTCAGTCGATGCAAGCGGAAATCGGCATCAGCTTTGCCGGCGCAAGAAGACGGCGGCTTGAAGCCGCCGCCCTTGTGCAAAGTAAATTCGGAATCGGATTTCAGGTGCGCCTGGTCAGCACAAAATTCTGCCCGCTCGCGCTGGTGCAATTGAGCTGGCTGGTGGAGACCATCAGGCAGTTGAAGCTGATCGGCGTCTGGCGGATCAGCGAAGTGCCATGAATCTCGACCGAGGTGCCGCCGGTCATGGTGTAGCTGCCATCGGCAAGCTTCTGGCCGGTGTCGGTTGCGACGGTCGCGAAGCTGCCGCCCTTGAAGGTGGACAAGCCCGTGCCCTGCGCGTCGATCCAGGAGCCTTCAACCCCCTTGGCCGTGATCACCGGCGGCTCGCCTGGGCCGGTTGTCGTGCAGGCCGCCAACGCGACCGTAGCGGCCGCGGCAATGCCAGCCGAAAGCAGTCTTTGCGCAATCGTCATCTTCAAGATCCTCTCCTCTCGCATCGGCCCGAAAATCGATCCGATTTTCGGAAAGCACGATGCGCACATTCAAAGTGCTAGAGCGTACTTTGTGCGTCCAAATGGACGCACGTGGCTCTAGGCCGCCCCTCTTCAATCGCCCGATTTCCGGGCGATTGCAAGCTGGCCGAGTGTCGAGGCAACGCTGCTATCGAACGAGGATGTTGCGGAATTGCCACGGGTCTTTGGTATCGAGATCCTCGGGAAACAGACCAGGCCGATTGTCGAGCGGTGTCCAGTCGGTATAATAGCTCCTGACCGGCCCGAGATAGGGGCCCTGCACGTCGAGGCAGCGCTTGTAATCCATCTCGTCGGCCTCGACGATGCCGGCCTCGGGATTTTCCAGCGCCCAGACCATGCCGGCCAGCACCGCCGACGTGACCTGCATGCCCGTAGCATTCTGATAGGGCGCCAGCTTGCGCGCCTCGGCCAGCGACAGCTGCGAGCCGTACCAGTAGGCGTTCTTGGCGTGGCCGTAGAGCAGCACGCCGAGTTCGTCGACGCCATCGACCAGTTCATTTTCGTCGAGCACGTGATGCACGGGCTGAGCCTTGCCGGCGACACCGAACATCTCGTGCAGCGACAGCACTGCGTCGTTGCAGGGATGATAGGCGTAATGGCAGGTCGGCCGGTATTGCACCTTGCCCTTCTTGCCGCGCAAGGTGAAAAAATCGGCGATCGAGATCGCTTCGTTGTGTGTCACCAGGAAACCGTATTGCGGGCCGGGCGTCGGACACCATGTGCGCACGCGTGTATTGGCGCCGGGCTGCTCCAGATAAATCGCGGCCTTCGAACCGTTCTTGTGGCTTTTGGCGTTCTTCGGCATCCACGCCTCATGCGTGCCCCAGCCGAGCTCGGCCGGCTGCAGCCCTTCCGAAATGAAGCCTTCGACCGACCAGGTGTTCCAGAACACGTTCATCGGCTTGGGCTTCTTGGTGCGCTGGGTGTCGCGCTCGGCGATATGGATGCCCTTGACGCCGGCCTTCTTCATCAGCCTGGCCCAGCCTTCGCGATCGTGCTGCGCGGGTTCCGAGAAGTCGAGGCCAAGATCTGTGGCGAGGTTGACCAGTGCCTGCTTGACGAACCACGAGACCATGCCGGGATTGGCGCCGCAGCACGAGATCGCCGTGGTGCCGCCCGGGTTCTTCGCGATTTCAGTACGCACGGTCTCGCGCAGCGCATAGTTGGTGCGTGAGGCGTTGTCGGCCTTCTCGTCGAAATAAAAGCCGAGCCAGGGTTCGACCACCGTGTCGATATAGAGGACGCCAAGCTTGCGGCAGAGCTTCATCAGCTCAAGCGAGGAAGTGTCGACCGAAAGGTTGACGCAAAAGCCCTGGCCGCCGCCATTGGTCAAAAGTGGTGTCAGCAGCTTCTTGTAGTTGTTTTTGGTCACCGCATCCTGCATGAAAGTGATGCCGCGCTCGTCGAGCAATTTACGGTCGGTGTCGCGCGGGTCGATGACCGTCATGCGCGACTTGTCGAATTTGAAATGGCGCTCGATCAGCGGCAGCGTTCCCCGTCCGATCGAGCCGAAGCCGATCATCACTACAGGGCCGGTGATCTCACCGTAAACGGGCCAGTTTTCATTCGCCATTTATCGATTACTCCCTCAAAAAACGCTTCGGAACAGCGGCTTGGCCGCGGCGCGACAAACCATAGATCATTGTCACAATAAAGCGAAAAGCGGACGGCCGGCCTCACGCCGCGCCATCCCGGCTACGGCTCGACCAGTCTTGCGAATGCAGGCTTGAAGAGGTCACGTGCCTCGGAGACCGGCAGTTCCAGCAGATCGTCGGCGCAGGCCTGGATGGCATGCGGCAGGGTCTGGAGCCCGAAAACCAGAACCTGCTTGTCGCCCTCACGCCAGAGGCTGACCGCTAGATATTCGCCGATGAGATCGTCAATGCCGCATTCGGCTTCGTGATCGATATCGGTCTGATCGATCGGTTTCTTGCGCCGCTGCTTGACGAAGGAGGCCAGGGAAGGACCGGGCTTGCCATCCACCGTATCCGAGAAAATGTCCTGAAGGCCAAGCAGGACGCCGCGCCGCACATCCATGATGTAGGCGTCCGAATAGTTGGTCGGATGCGCTCCGCCGCAGAAGATGCTGCCGGACTCCCGCCAGCTCATCAGCCGCGGAGTCAGCGACGTCACTTCGAATGTGCTGTCCTCATAGCCGCCGAGCGTGCCGCCGTTCATACCGTCAATTGGCCCGCCGTCGTTGAAACCGGCATATTGCGCCGCCACGCAGCCCAGTGCGCCGATGTTTGCGCGCCAGTGCCTCTCTTGCAGCAGAGCATTCGCGGCCTCGATCGGAACGTCGCCGGACAGTTCGACAATGCGCGGCGTGGCAAACCTGGTGCGGGGGTCGACGACATAGCGGTAGGTTGCGTCCGGCCAACCAGTCGTCTTGCCGTTATCGAGCTGAGTGTCCATCCGCAGATAGTCATAAGGGGACGTTTCCATAGTGAGCGGCGTGTCATTGGCGAAGAACTTCATGAAGCTGAAATCGTAGAGATCGAGCGGGGTGCCGGGCTCGTTCCCGGTCACTTGCCGACTTGCGACCCGTTCCAATCTGAGCGGCAGCGCCTTCTTTCCGTTCCAGCTGCCTTCAAGGGTCTTGCCGTTACTGGATGAGGCCAGGCGCCACACAGCGGCAATCGGCGCGGCCTTTCCGTCATCGCAATTGTCGGCGCCGCATGCCTCCTCCTCGGCCAGTTCGAACTTGCTGCCCCTTTGAGACCGGGCCTGCAGCGGGATGTCAACGCCCTTCGAGCGGTAGAAATAGCGGCCGGCCAGCGGGCCGCCGGGCGCCGCGGGGTCGCCGGTGAATTCGACGACGATATCGGCCTTTCCAAGCTTGCCGGCATAAGTCACCGGCTCCGCCTCGGCTGCTGTCGACAGCACCAGGATCGCGGCCATGAACGTGACCGGCCTGCTAAGATGCTGGATCATTGTTCCCCCCAGCGATCATTTTCAGTGTTTCCACCAGCCGGTCACGGTCGGCGGTCATCCCCTTGTAGTCGAGTTGTGCCTCGTCCAGCGCCAGAAGTTGTTCGGCCAAGGACGCCGCGAGCGCCGCGCGGTCGGGGTGGCGTTCCAGCACGGCGAGCGGGTCGAGATGGATGCGGATGGTGAAGAGTACGTCGCCCGAAACGGGGAGCTTTCTCAGCGTCTGCCGCTCGACGCGGATAAAGGCATGGGCGTCGATGTCGCCATCCGGGAATCTCGACGGGCGATTGCTGGCGCGGTCGACGCGTTCGAGGTTGGAGAGCGGGTGGTAGAGTGCGTCGCCCGCCTGGATCGACCAGTTGTAGCGCTCGACGGCTTGGCCCTGGAGGCCGTCGAACATGCGGTTGATGAGATCGGCCGGGCGTGTGCCCGGGCCGAAACCCGGTACCGGCGCGTGGATCTGCTGCAGCGGCTTGCCGAATTTTTCGATCAGCGACCATGACGACGGGAAGCAGAGCGAGCCGGCCGCCAGACGCCAGCCGCTCTCGTCGCGACGCATCAGGATCAAATCCTCCTGGACGAGCAACGAGGCCGCGACAAGCGGCGCATCGCTGAAAGAAGCTGAGGTGCCTGAGCCCTCGAGATTGTCGATGCCGCCGATCACCTCGATCGCATTGTCGGTACGCCTGTGGGTCTCAGGAAAGTTCGCCGCCAGATGCGCACCGAGCAGATCGAGCACTTCGCGCTGAGCGTCGCGCGTTGTTTGCTCCTCGACAAAAACCTTGCCGGGAATTTCCGCATAAAGCCGGCGTTTCTCGGCAAGATAGGGCAGCAGATATTCGTCGACCTCGATCCAGCTATCGAGATTGAGCGGCTTCAGCCCGATGGTGAACAGTTTCGACGAGCCGTCATAGGGTGTGTGGGTCGGCGGGCGGAAGCTCATGCCTCTTTGTAGGCTTCCAGTGCGGCGGCGGCCATTCTCGCCGTGAATTCGGTGATTTCGTAATCGGCGGCACCTGCCTTGGCGAAGGGATCGTCCGCCAGTCTGGCTTCGAGCACTTCGCGTGGACCACGCGCGATGATGATGCCGCCGGTCCTTGGCCGCTTTGGCCCGGAGGCGACAAAGATACCTTGCGCATAGCAGGCCTTCAGCCACTCGACATGCGCTTGCTGCAGGCGGTCGATCTCGGTCAGCGGCACCTTGTAGTTCAGCGAAACCACGAACATTGTTGTCTCCAGATGCTTCAGCCCAGCCGCGCCGGGATCAATCCGCGCAGCGAGTTGCCGACGAACAGCGCCTTGGCCGATTTCAGTTCGTTCCACGTGTAGACCGCTTCACCGGCGCGGCCTTGATCCAGCAGTTCGCCGCGCAGGACGCCAGGCAGCAGGCCGCAATCGAGCCGCGGCGTGGCCAGCACGCCGTCGCCGAAATCGGCAAAGACATTAGTGATCGTGCCCTCGCAGATTTCGCCGCGCTCATTGGCGAGCAGCACCTCGTCGGCGCGCCCGGCGAGATATTCGGCGCGCGCGCGCGTATAGGTTTGTCGGCGGCTGGTCTTGTGGCGCAGCAGCATATCGCTCGAATCAAGCCGCACGCGCGCCAGCTGCAGGGTCCAGACCTTGTCTGCGGCGAGCGGCTCGTAGGGCTGCACCGACACCGCCATTTCGCCCTTGCGCGACAGGACGAGGCGGGTGCGCAACGCGATCTGTTGGTGGCCGACCGCATTCATCAGCGCTTCGCCGACCCTTGTCGGATCGCAGGCGAAACCGAGTTCGCTTGCCGAGCCGTAAAGCCGCGCGAGATGGCGGTCGAAACGGAGGAAACCCGATCCGGGTTCCCAGCGCATTGTTTCGATCAGTTCGAAATCGGCAGTGTTCCTGTCGCGAAACGGGCTTTCAGCAGACACTCCTGGTACTCCTCTTCGGCTGTCGAATCGAAGACGACGCCACCGCCGACATTGTAGACCGCCTCGCCATTGGCAAAGAGCGAGATGGTGCGGATCGCCACGGAAAAACGCATCCGGCCGCCGGGCGCGATCCAGCCTATGGCGCCGCAATAGACATCGCGCGGGCCACTTTCCAGCTCGCGCAGGATCTCCATGGCGCGGATCTTCGGTGCGCCGGTAATCGAGCCGCAGGGGAACAGCGCGGCGAAAATCTGATGGATGGCGAGGCCGGGCAAGAGTTTCGCCCGCACGCGGCTCACCATCTGGTGGACGGTCGGGTAGCTCTCGATGCGGAAAAGCTCCGGCACATCGAGCGTGCCAACCTCGCTGATCAGTGAGATGTCGTTGCGCAGGAGATCGACGATCATCCGGTTCTCGGCCTGGTTCTTCTCGTCGTTGCGCAAGAACGCTTTCAGGCGATCGTCCTCGGCTTTTGTTGCGCCGCGCGGCGCGGTGCCCTTCATCGGATGCGTCTCGATCATGCCTTCCGCGTCCACCTCGAAGAACAGTTCGGGCGAACGCGACAAGACGATCGGATCGCCGAGCGCGACCAGCGCCCCATACTTCACCGGCTGGCGTTCGGTCAGCGCGTTGAAGGCGACCAGCGGGTCGCCCGACCACTGCGCATGGACCGGAAAGGTCAGATTGCCCTGGTAGCAGTCGCCCTTGCGGATGTGGTCATGCAGCCTGGCAAAGCGTTTGGCGTAGTCGTCCGAAGACCAGGCTGCCTTGGCGTCGAAGATTGGGCCGTTGCTGGCCGGCGGATCGCCTGGCGCGACCGTCTGCTCGACCGGCGCATCGAACACGCCGAGGCAAAAAAGCGGGGCGCGGCGGCCGGCCGGCAGCAGCGGAACGAGCTTGGGTTCGAGCAGGTAACCGGCCTCGTAGGAGAAATAACCGGCCAGCCATTTGCCGCCGTCATGTGCAGCCTGCGCGGCTTCCAGCGCCGGTAAAAAATCCGCCTCGCCATGCGCTGCGATTATCTCGGCCGGCCGGTCGAAAACGAGCTGCCGCGCGGTCTCGTCGTTCCTGAAAATTGCAAAGGGCAGGGGCAGGGACATAAGGCTCGGATGCTGCGGTCACCAGCGATCGATCTATATGGGGGCTCGACCGTGCGCAATCGAGGGAACGGCGTCCCAAGACGCAAAGGCGCGGCGGCAAAAACAAAAGCGGCGCCAGAGGGCGCCGCCTTGTTCCAGATGCCGCCTTGCGATGGATCAGGTGTTGCTGGCTTCTCCCGCGGTCGGGAAGCGGCGCGCAAATTCCTTTTCGTCGCCGGCGGCAAGCAGTTTCGCCTGCTCGATCCAGCGTTCACGTTCGATGCGGCCGTCGAAATTCAACGTCGCCTCGATCCGCTTGACATCGTCGGGCGTCCAGGCGGCGATCTGGGCATAGGTCGTGACCCCAAGCCCTTTGAGCAGCCGCTCGTTGGTCGGGCCGATGCCGATCAGGCGACGCAGATCGTTGGCGTTGCCTGGGGCAGTGGCTGTTGCCTTGCCGGTCGCGGCTTTCTTTGCAGATGGCGCAGCCTTGCTTGCCGCCGGCGCGGTCGTCGGCGCGGCGCTCGCTTTCGATGCAGGCGGTTTCGGCGTTGCCGTTTTCGCGGCATTTGCGCGTGGCGCGGTTGCGGCCTTCGCCGTTGCAGATTTCTTCGGCGCCGGTTTGGCCGGTGCGGATGTCGAAATCAGCGTTGACGGCGCCTGCATCGCCGCCTTGGTCGCACCGGCCTTGGCGGCTGGCGCCTTAGCTGTTGCCGCCTTCGCGGTTGGCGCCTGGGTGGTTTTCGCCTCGCCCAGCCGGCGTTCGAGATCGGCGCGGGCGCGGCCGCATGCATCCAACTCACCGGTCAGACGGTCGCTATCGGCCCGCAATCTGTCGCGTTCGCTGCGCGTGCGGTCTAGATCGCCGCGCAAACTGTCGAGTTCGCCACGCAGGCGTCCCCAAATGAACCAGCCAACCAACACACCTACCAGGAACGCCAGGAGCATGTAGAAAAAAGTGCCCATTGTCTTTCTCTCTCCAGTCCGATCCGTCCGCCCTGGCCTGTAGAGCCATGACCTCGGCGAAGGACCATTCGATGGTGGTTCCGCAATTTGCAGAACAGCCGGCTTCGATCGAGCTGTCGGCGACCGGTTTGCCCCTGGCCAACAACCGTTGTCGCATCCGCCGACACGCCATGGCCGGTCGGGATTTTCCGACCGGATCCATTCGTGCCCGGCTGAGCTTGAGGGCGGACGCTATCATACAGCTTACGGGAATCTAACGGAAAACTTCCATGGAAAGTTATTTAAGAACAAATAACCAAGACAAGAATAGACCATCGCCAATATGCGTTGCTGCTAAACTGTTCTGGAAAACCCGGTCATCCGGTGTTGCGCATCGCCCAGTGTTGCGCATCACTTGTCCAGTGTTTCCAGCTCGTCGATCAGTCCGCTGATCACGCCAAGCCCGATCTGCCAGAAGGCAGGGTCGGCCGCGTCGAGGCCGAACGGCGCTAGAAGCTCGGAATGATGCTTGGTGCCGCCGGCGCGCAGCATGGCAAAATATTTCTCCTGAAAGCCGCGCTCGGCGTTCTGGTAGACCGCGTAGAGCGAGTTCACCAGGCAATCGCCGAATGCGTAGGCATAGACGTAGAAAGGCGAGTGGATGAAGTGCGGGATATAGGTCCAGAAAACCTCGTACCCTTCGCGCAGCTTGATCGCCGGCCCGAGGCTTTCCGCCTGCACTTCCAACCAGAACTGGCCGAGCTTGTCGGAGGTCAGTTCGCCGCTCCTGCGCTCGGCATGCACCTTGCGCTCGAACTCGTAGAAGGCGATCTGGCGCACGACCGTGTTGATCATGTCCTCGACCTTCTGGGCGAGCATGGCCTTGCGTTCGCGCTTGTCGGTGGTCTGCTCGAGCAGCGAGCGGAAGGTCAGCATTTCGCCAAACACCGATGCGGTTTCGGCCAGCGTCAGCGGCGTCGATGCCATCAGGGCGCCCTGGCCGCCGGCCAGCACCTGGTGCACGCCGTGGCCGAGCTCGTGCGCCAGCGTCATCACGTCACGCGGCTTGCCCATGTAGTTGAGCAGCACATAGGGATGCGCCGAAGGCACGGTCGGATGGGCGAAGGCGCCAGGCGACTTGCCGGGTCTCACCGGTGCATCGATCCAGTTGCGGTCGAAGAAAGTTCTGGCGATCTCCGCCATGTCGGGCGAAAAGCGCTGGTAGGCGGAAAGCACGGTGTTCTTGGCCTCGTCCCAGCCGATGACCGCCTGTGGGGTCTCGGGCAATGGCGCATTGCGGTCCCAGTGGTTCATCACCTCCATGCCGAGCCAGCGCGCCTTCATCGCGTAATAGCGATGCGACAGGCGTGGATAGGCGTCGCGAACCGCGGCGGCGAGCGCATCCACCACGCTGCGTTCGACGCGATTGGCGAGATGGCGGGAATCGGCAATGTCCTCGAAGCCGCGCCAGCGGTCGGAGATCTCCTTGTCCTTGGCCAGCGTGTTGGTGACCAGCGTAAAGACGCGCAAATTCTTGCGGAAGGTCGTGGCCAGCGCCTCGGACGCCCGGCGGCGCACCTCGCCGTCGGCGTCCTGCAGGCGATTGAGCGCCGGCTCAAGCGTCAACTCCTCGCCGTCGACGTCGAAACGCAAATCGGTCATCGTCTCGTCGAACAGGCGGTTCCAGGCCCCGCGCCCGGTGATCGATTTTTCATGGAAGAGCTGCTCGATGCGGTCTTCGAGCTGGAAGGGCTTGTCCTTGCGCAGATCGAGCACCCAGGGCCGGTAATGGGCGAAGGCCGGATCGGCGGCGAGTGCGGTTTCGATCGCACCATCGTCGATGAGATTCAGCTCGAGCGCGAAAAACAGCAGGTGCGCGCTGGCATCGGTCATCTTTTCCTGGATGTCGCCATAGAGCTTGGCGCGCTGCGGATCCGACGTGTTGCCGGCATAGACAAGCCCGGCATAGGAGACGATGCGGCCGATCAGCTCCTCCAGCACTTCATAGACCTGAAGCGCCTCGCCAAGCCTGCCGGCGCCGCCACGCCCGGCCTCGGCGGCGAGCGTGCCTTTCCAACGGCTCTCGAAGGCGATGGCATCAGCGGCGGCCTTGGCGATGTCGCGCTTCAACTCGGGCGCCTCCATGCCCGAATAGAGATCGGCTAGATTCCATTCCGGCAGGTCGCCAAGCTCCGCCACGCCCTGACCGGGCGCCGCCGCCAGCTTTCGAGCAAAAACCATGCGCATTGCCGATCCTTCCAGACACAAAAATTCGAGGAAACGAGAAGCCGGTCAAATCCTAAGGAATTCATTCACCGGGTTTTTTGAAAGCTTATTTAGAACCCTGTGCCAAGATGATCCATAGGGCGCATTCTCGGGCGGGCACGGTCGGATCAGTCATGGCAGCTTCCATACTCATAGTCGATGACGATCCCGTGCAGCGCAGGCTGCTCGAGGCGGCGGTGACGAAATTCGGCCACACCGCGATCGTCGCCGATGGCGGCGAGGCCGGTCTCCATCTCGTCGACGGACCCAATGCGCGCGACGTGTCGGTGATCATCCTCGACCTGATGATGCCGGGCCTCGATGGCATCGGCGTGCTGAAGGCGATGCGCGAGCGTGGCATCCACATTCCCGTCATCGTGCAGACCGCACAGGGCGGCATCGAAACCGTCGTTTCGGCAATGCGTCACGGCGCCTTCGACTTCGTCGTCAAGCCGGCCTCTCCCGACAGGCTGCAGGCGTCGATCGGCAACGCCCTCAAGGTCGAAGCGCTCGAAGGCGAAGTGAAGCGCTCGTCACGGCAGCGCGGCGGCCATCTGACGTTCAAGGACATGATCACCCACAGTCCGGCGATGGATCGGGTGATCCGGCTCGGCAGCAAGGCGGCGGCGTCCAACATTCCGATCCTGATCGAAGGTGAATCCGGCGTCGGCAAGGAACTGGTGGCGCGCGCCATCCAGGGCAGCGGCGACCGCCGCTCGAAACCCTTCGTCACCGTCAATTGCGGCGCCATCCCCGACAATCTGGTCGAATCGATCCTGTTCGGGCACGAGAAGGGCTCGTTCACCGGCGCCACCGAAAAACATACCGGCAAGTTCGTCGAAGCGCACACCGGCACGCTGTTTCTTGACGAGATCGGCGATCTGCCGCTCGACGTGCAGGTCAAGCTGTTGCGCGCCGTACAGGACGGCGAGGTCGATCCGGTTGGCGGCCGCTTGACCGTCAGGGTCGACATCAGGCTGATCTCGGCAACCCATCGCAACCTGCTGCAGCAGGTCAAGGACGGCAAGTTCCGCGAGGACCTGTTCTACCGGCTGAACGTCTATCCGATCTTCGTGCCGCCATTGCGCGACCGTCGCGACGACATCCCCTATCTGGTCGAGCACTTCATGGAGAAGGTGGCGCCCGCCGATCCGCGCCACCGCCTGCGAGGCATCTCGGCTGCGGCGCTTGCCATGCTGCAGGCCTATGACTGGCCGGGCAACATAAGGCAGCTCGAAAACGCCGTCTTCCGGGCCTCGGTGCTCGCCGACGGCGACATGCTGACCGAAGAAGAATTCCCGCAGATCCGGGCGCAAGTCGAGGGCACGGTCAATCTCGATTCGGGTATCGCCTTGCCAGCTCCAGGGTGGCCAGCTTCAGGGGGGCCAACTCCAGGGTGGCCAGCTTCCGGAGTGGGTTCGGGCAGCCAGCCGCGCGACAACATATCGGCCGCTGGCGGCATCGCAGCCGCCGACGCCGATGCACCAGCCAAGCCTCGTTTCGGCACGCTGCGGGCGCTCGACGAGCGCGGCAATGTGCGTGCGCTGGCCGACGTCGAACTCGAAATGATCAAGCTCGCCATCGATCACTATAACGGCCAGATGAGCGAAGTCGCCCGCCGCCTCGGCATCGGCCGGTCGACGCTCTACCGCAAGCTCAAGGAATACGGCATCGACCCGGAAACCGGCCGCGTCGAACGGCTCGCTTCCTGAGTCACAGGGCCAAGCCGGTTCTCATCCGGACATCATTCCACGCAACTGCGCCTCGAAATGATGTGTTCGCCACAGTGTTCACGTATTAAGGCGGACGGTAACAGATCGTGTTTCGAGCTGGCGCCAAAACATGATCTAAACCAGCGGTTTACCAAGATATCCTGCGCAATATTTTTGGCGGGATATCGCCACCGTGTTACCGCATTTCGGCTTCAATAAGCGATGATTAACCATTAGGATCGATATTCGGATGCACACACCACGCATCCGTTTGGTCAAATCCGGGGACAAAACGGCAGCCTGCAAGGCCTTTTGATTTGAACAGAATCGAACGACACGAAAACGGGCGGCATTATCACATGAGCGTCTGGCCGAGATGGCTGGCAGCGGTGATTGTTGCCGTCGGGTTCCTTGCAGCGGCGGCAACCGGCGCCAGCGCCGAGACACGTTCGCTGAAGCTCTATCATCTCCACACGCATGAAAAGGCGGAGATCGTCTACAAGCGCAACGGCCGCTACGACCAGGCGGGCTTGCGAAAGATCAACATCATCCTGCGCGACTGGCGTCGCAACGAGCCGACCAAGATGGATCCGCGCCTGCTGGACCTGGTCTGGGAGGCCTATCGGGAGAGCGGCGCCACCGACTACATACAGGTCGTCTGCGGCTATCGTTCGCCGGCCACGAATTCGATGCTGCGCAGCCGCAGCAGGGGCGTCGCCGAAAAAAGCCAGCACATGCTCGGCAGGGCGATGGATTTCTATATTCCCGGCGTGCCGCTGAAGAAGCTGCGCGACGTCGGCCTCAGGATGCAGGGCGGCGGCGTCGGCTACTACCCCAGCTCCGGCTCGCCCTTCGTGCATATGGATGTCGGCAATGTGCGCCACTGGCCCGGCATCAGCCGCCAGGAACTGGCGCGCGTGTTCCCCAACGGCAAGACGCTGCATGTGCCGAGCGACGGCAAGCCGCTGCCTGGTTATCAACAGGCGCTCGCCTCCTACAAGGCCCGCAAGGGCGCCGGCGCACCGGCCATCGAACTGGCCAGCGCAAGCGGCGGCGGCAAAAAATCCCGTGGGTTCCTGGCAGCCTTGTTCGGCGGTGGCGACGACGAGGCGGACGACAGCGCCGACGTGGCGATGGCCGAGCCGGCGCCAAAGCCCCGTAACGTGAAGCCGGCGCCGTCCGCCAAGAGCAGCAACCTGCCTGGCATTGCCATCGTCGCGCCTCAGGATGCCAAGCGCGCTCAGATTCCGGAAGTCGCCGATGCTCCGGCGCCTGCGCCTGAACCGGAGGATGACACGCCGGAGACGATCATCGCGGCATTGCCTGCCCGCAGCATCCCGCTGCCGGATTTTGCTCCGCGCCCGAAGACGGACGTCGGCGGCCAGCCGCCTGAGAACGTTCCGTTCGGCGTGGCGGATGCGGCTGGATCGACTGAACAGGCGGTGGCGACCGCGCAAGCGCCGGCAAGTGTGGCGCCGGCAAATGTTCCGTTCGGCATAGCAGACCCGTCTGCTGCGGCCGGCCCGGTGCAGGTCGCTGCAAACAACATTCCCGTGCCGAGCTGGCGGCCCGATCATTCGCTGCCGGCCGATCTTTCGCCTGCTAGTCTTGCGCCGCAGGACAAGCAAGTGTTGCTGGCGCTGGCGAGTGCGGCCGAGCGGAGCAACACCGCCACCGACGCATTCTCGGTGTTGCCGTCGGCGCGGCCCGACAGTTCCCAGCCCGACGAGGTCAAGGCCGTTCTGGAAAGGGTCAGCGCGACCGACGAATACAAGGTCGCGTCGCTTTCCGAGCAAGCATCGGTGTTCGAGGAACCGGCGAGCGACGACGGGGCATCGAGCGACGGGGCATCGCCGCGCGAGGCCATCGTTGCCCGCCCGGCCGGCTCCGATCCGGCCGCCGTCATCGGTGCAGGCGTGAAGACCACACGCAAGGAACCCAGGGCCACCGCCCGCGACCTGAAGCCCGGCCCCAAGCCGGTGGTGGTCGCCGCCGCGCCGCAGGCCGCCCGGTGGGCGCTGCACAGCGGTGAGTATGTCGCAGCTGTTTCAGATGCGACAACGGCGCCGCGCTACGCCTACGACTTCGTCCGTACGGCACCGAGCGAGGTCTATACGATAGGCTTCCAGCCGGGCAACGAGATGGCCGACGCAAACCGGTTCACCGGCAAAGCCGTCAAGTTCATGTCGGTTGCCCGCTTCAAGACCGAGTAGGCCGCGCTGGGCACCTCGCGCGGCCTCCACCGCCGGCACTGGCTTCCTTCATCCAGGGATGCTAACCACTGGTCGGCATTCTCCCGCTTCGTCTAATGGTAGGACAGCGCCCTTTGAAGGCGTGAATCGTGGTTCGAGCCCATGAGCGGGAACCAGCCCGGCGAACCAGATCGGCGGCGGCTTTTGATGCAGAAGATGCTAGCGCCCGAGCTTGCTTGCCGCGCGCGCCAAGGCTTCGATCTCGTCCCATTTGCCGGCCTTGACCAGATCGTCCGGCGCCACCCAGGAACCGCCGACGCAGATGACGTTGGGCAGGCTGAGGTAGTCCGCGGCATTCTTGCCGGTGATACCGCCGGTCGGGCAGAATTTCACGTCGGCAAGCGGCGAGGCGAAAGCCTTGAGCGAAGCGATGCCGCCCGACTGTTCGGCCGGGAAGAATTTCAGAAAGCGCAGGCCGGCTTCGCGGGCGGCCATGACCTCTCCCGGCGTGATGGCGCCGGGCAGCAACGGCACGTCGCTGTCCTTGGCTGCCGCGAGAAGCTCGCGGGTGATGCCGGGGCTGACGATGAACTTCGAACCGGCGGCCGCCGCCTCGCCGAACTGCCGGGCGTCCAGGATGGTGCCGGCGCCGACGACGGCGTCTTCAACCTCGCCCGCCACCCGGCGGATCGCCTCCAGCGCGTCGGCGGTGCGCAGCGTGATCTCGATCGCCGGCAGGCCGCCGCGGGCCAGCGCCCGGGCCAGCGGCACCGCGTCGGCGGGATTGGCGATCTTCAGCACCGGTATGACCGGCTGGCCGTTGAGGAGCGACAGGAGCTTTTCGGTCGTGCTGGGCATTCGTCGTCTCTCTCCTCTGTTGATCAAGTCGACCGGTTAGCAGAAGGCGGTTTTTCTGTCCACGAAACGCGGCGTGTCGCGATGTCACGCGTGGTGTTCGAAACCTTCCGCGGTCAGACCGCTCCCGGCTCTGCCTTGATCCGGCTGTCGTGAGCGTCTAGTGGCTTGGTGATGACACTTCCCAGCCAAGCCTTCCGCGTTGCCGCGCTTTACCGCTTCGCCCGGCTCGACACCTTCGAGGCGCTGCGCGCGCCGCTCGCCGCCTTCTGCTGCGCACGCGGCATCAAAGGCACGCTGCTGTTGGCGCGTGAGGGCATCAACGGCACGGTCGCCGGCAGTGAACCGGCAATCGCGGCGCTCATCGATCATCTCGAATCCATCGACGGTCTCGCCGGCCTCGAGATCAAATACAGCAACGCCGCAACGATGCCGTTCCACCGCATGAAGGTGCGGTTGAAGCGCGAGATCGTCACCATGGGCGTGGAGAATATCGATCCGGCGGCAGGTGCAGGCACCTATGTCGCGCCGGCCGACTGGAATGCACTGATCTCGGATACGGGCACCATCGTCATCGACACGCGCAATGCCTACGAGGTGTCGCTCGGCACCTTCAAGGGCGCTGTCGATCCCGCCACCAACAGCTTCCGCGAATTCCCGGCCTGGGTCGAGCAGCATCGGCACGAGCTCGACCGGCGCAAGGTCGCCATGTTCTGCACCGGCGGCATTCGCTGCGAGAAAGCGACAGCCTATGTGAAGTCGCTCGGTTTGGAGGATGTGTTCCACCTCAAGGGCGGCATTCTGAAATATCTCGAGGATGTGCCCGCCGAACAGAGCCTCTGGCAAGGCGAATGCTTCGTCTTCGACGAGCGCGTTTCGGTATCGCACGGGCTGGTCGAAGGCGAGGCCGAACTCTGCCGCGCCTGCCGGCATCCGCTAGCCGCGGAAGACCGGCTGTCGCCGCAATATGCCACCGGCGTTTCATGCCCGCATTGCTTCGATGCCCGCTCGGACGAAGATCGCGCCCGCTACGCCGAGCGCCAGCACCAGGTCGAGCTGGCGCAAGCACGCGGCGACCGCCACATCGGAAGTTAGCTTCACGTTAAGCAACTTCACGTCAAGCAACAGAGAAACGATCGATGACCCACAGCCATGTCCCGTCACTCTGCCGGCGCGCGACCTCGGTGGTGATGGTGCCGTCGGGAAGCCGGGTCGAGGTCAGCGCCAGGTCGCCATTGATGATAGCCGGGCGCTGATCTTCGGACTGAAATTTTCGGCCGGTTGCGGTGATCTCCGCGAACAGTGCCCGGATGGCTTCGCGGCCGAACGTCAGGTGTCCGCCACCGCTGTCGATGACTGCATGCGGCTCAAAAAGCGCGGCCATGCCGTCAATGTCTCCGACCCATTGCCGCGAAATCAACAGGCGCTCCAGCTCCTGGGGATCGCGTGCCGGCTGGCGGTCTGTCTCATCGGTCATGCCAGGCTCCTCTCAAGCGACATGCCGGACATTACTCGAAGTCGAAGCTGGTTTCGACACGTCCGATGTCCACAGCACCGCGCGTTTTTTGACGCGGAAGGAGGCTGCAGCACTATAATTTCCGCGTGAAATCCAAGCAGATGTCGGTGCGAGGTCATGCGTGGCAGCGGGCAAAAGGACGCGCCGCGTCATTGTAATGTCAAACTGCGGGACCTAGGTCTTCGACGTCGAAACCCTGCCCGCGCACCTTCGGCCGGGCCAATTCTGGAGGCATAGATGTTCGATCCCAAGAAGCTCCTCGACGATCTGCTCGGCTCGCAAGTCCCCGGCACCGGATCAACCGTCCGCTACAAGGCCGGGCAGGCGGTGCAGATGGCCAAGGACAATCCGCTTGCAGCCGGTGCGCTGGCCGCGGTGCTGCTCGGAACCGGCCCAGGCCGCCAGGTCACCGGTGCGGCGGTGAAGCTTGGTGGGTTGGCTGCGATCGGCGGCCTCGCCTACAAGGCCTACCAGAACTACAAGAACGGCAACGCGCCGGCCGAGACGCAAGCTGCAGGCGAACCGGAATTGCTGCCGCCGCCGGCCGATACCGCCTTCCATCCGTCGCAAGCGCCGCAGGGCGAAGACGAATTCACGCTGACGCTGGTCAGGGCGATGATCTCGGCGGCGAAGGCCGACGGTCACGTCGATGACGAAGAGCGGCAGAAGATCGCCGGCAAGCTCAGCCTCGCCGGCGTCGGCGCCGAAGCGGAGAAATTCCTGATGTCGGAACTGGAGGCGCCGCTCGATCTGGATGTGCTGATCGCCGGGGCCAAGACCGATGCGCAAAAGCTGGAACTCTACACCGCCTCGCGTCTTGCCATCGATCCGGACACGCGGGCCGAACGCGGCTATCTCGACCTGCTTGCCGGCCGTCTCGGCCTGCCGGATGCGCTGGTCGACCATGTCGAGGCGACGGTGACGGCGGCGAAGGTGCCGGTAGCGGGCAGCACGGCCAAGCCGGTCGCAGGCTCGCGCTGGTAGCTCGAAGAGGAAGCCTCGGAGCTCGGCGCCGTTGGCGTTAGCTTCTCGTTAATCCGGTGAGCGCATGATTTCAGTCAGTCGGATCGGCTTTCCTCCTCCCATGCCCGGTTCGGATCAGGGGCGGTCGCCAACGGCCGCCCTTTTTGTGAGCACAGGCTTTGGGCCGGCTTGCCATGGTTCCCGTCATTTGCGATGCCTCATCTCTTTCAGGGAGTACAGCCATGACCGACTATAAAACCGCCATCGTCACCGGCGCCGGCACGGGCATCGGCAAAAGCGTCGCCACGGCGCTGCTCAAGGCCGGCTGGAATACGGTCTTCTGCGGTCGCCGCAAGCCGGTGCTGGAGGATGCGATCGCCGCGGCCGGGCCGACGCAGGCCAAGGCATTGGCCTTCGCCTGCGACATCAGCAAGGCCGATCAGGTCGACGATCTGTTCGAGACGGTGGCGGCGGCTTTCGGGCGCGTCGACCTGCTCTTCAACAATGCCGGCACGAGCTACAAATCGACATTGATCGACGACATCCCGGTCGAAGTGTGGAACGACATCGTCGGGGTCAATCTCACCGGCTCGTTCCTGTGTGCTCGCGCCGCGTTCGGCGCCATGCGCAGGCAGCAGCCGATGGGCGGCCGCATCATCAACAACGGCTCGGTATCGGCCTATGCGCCACGGCCGGGCTCGGTGCCCTATACGGCGACCAAGCACGCCATCACCGGGCTGACCAAGACGCTGGCGCTGGACGGCAGGCCCTTCGACATTGCTTGCGGCCAGATCGACATCGGCAACGCGCTGACCGACATGGCGCAGGCGATGACGGTCGGCGTGCCGCAAGCCAACGGCACCATTGCCGCCGAAGCAGTGATGGATGTCGAGCGCGTCGCCGATGCCGTCCTCCATATGGCCAGCCTGCCGCTCGACGCCAACGTGCTGTTCATGACCGTGATGGCGACGAAGATGCCATTTGTCGGGCGAGGGTAGGCAACCGGTCCAGGTTGCATAAATGTCGTTGTCCCAAAACCGCTGCGCACTTTTGGGCGACATGCACAAGACTAGGCCGTAAACTCATAAATGCGGAATGACCGGGATAGGTGGAAAGCGGGCTTGGGATTTGTGGAAAGCGCTCATGGCGTATGTCATGCTAGAACTGCATTCATAGAGAATGGTTCCTGCATGAATTGGGAACAGATAGCATCGGATTTCGCTTGGGACGGCTACTGGCGAGACATCTACGTTCTGAACACGTCTGAGGCAGATTGGCAGGTCGTCTGGGACATCCTCCTCGAATGGACCCCGCCTGCGAGTTTCAGCGTCTCCGGCAAGATCGAGTCGATGCCTTTGGGCGTCGAAGCGGCCCTGGAAAGCGAAACTGGCAGCTTACTGTCTTTTTACGTCGGGCCAATCCAGCTTGCATGTCACTTCTTCAGCGCTGTCGAAATTGAGTTCGACTTCGATCCAAGGCAAGTCAGCGGAAAAACCGAGGTTGAGAAGCTTGACCGCTTTATGCGATTGCTCGGTGATGCTACTGGGAAGCAGATAATTCTCACGCAGGAAAATGATCAAGAGGCTATCATCGCCCGCTACTCTCCCGATCTTGAGAGTGTGGTCTGGACGGCACTTTCATAGCCAAATGTCTGCCTCCGCAGCGGACTTGATCAAAGATTTGCCTGAAGGTGCGATGCTGCTCGCCGACAAGGGCTACGATGCCAACGCATTGCGCACTGCCATCACCGACCAGAACACTTGGGCCAATATCCCGCCCAAAGCCTATCGCAAGGCCCCGATCTGCTTCAGCCCTTCCTATACAAAGCCCGTAACCTGATCGAGCGCTTCTTCAACAAAGCCAAACAGTTCCGTCGCATCGCGACGCGCTACGACAAGCTGGCTGAGAACTTTCTTGCCGCCCTAAAACTGGTCGCAATCCGCATCTGGCCACGTAGCTATGAGTCTACGTCCTAGGGCCGGGTGACCGGAAGCGGCACGCCGGGAAGATAGAGCGAAATCGGGCGGATTTCGTAGACGGCGGTCGGATTGACGCGGCGAAGGTCGCGCGCAATGTCGATGGCGGCGTCACGGTTGGCGCAGTCGACGACATAGAGCCCCAGCAATTGTTCCTTGGTCTCGGCAAAGGGGCCGTCGATAACCATTCCGGTGCCTGGCCCGCGCAAGGTGCAGGCGTCTTGTGTCGCGCCGAGCCGGGCCGCCGGCCCAAGGGTGCCTTGCCGGTAGAGCCGATCGTTGATCTGGAGAAGATCGGTCATCAGCGCCGCATCCTGCTCAGGCGTCAGTGCCGTGATCGCTTCTTCCTCGTGATAGGCAAGAATGGCATAGAACATCTGGCGTCTCCTTTCGTCGTCCTCACTTCGCCAGGAACGCCTCGATCCGCTCCAGCGCGCGCAGGATGTTCTCTTCGGAATTCGCGTAGGACAGCCTGACATAGCCTTCGCCGAGAATGCCGAAATCGGGGCCGCCGATCAGCGCCACGCCGGCATCCTCGAGCAGCGCCGAGGCGAGCTTCTTGGCCTTCCAGCCGGTCTTGGAAACATTGGGGAAGGCATAGAAGGCGCCTTTCGGCGTGATGCATGAAACGCCCGGCAAGGCATTCAACCCCTCGACCGCGACCTTCCTGCGGCGGTCGAAGGCGCGCATCATCTTGTCGACGTCGTCCTGCGGGCCGTCGATGGCGGCTATGCCGGCATACTGGCTCGGCGCGTTGACGCAGGACCAGCAATTGACCGCCAGCTTGCGCACCTTGTCATAGAGATGCGCGCCCTTGTCGCCGTTCGGCCAGATCGACCAGCCCATGCGCCAGCCGGTCATCGCCCAGGTCTTCGACCAGCCGTTGAGCACGATCAGCCGATCACGGATTTCGGGGAAGGCGAGCAGCGAACAGTGCGTCTCGCCGTCATAGGTCATCACGTCGTAGATCTCGTCGGAGAGGATGGCGACGTCCGGGTGCGCTTGCAGCCCCTTGACCAGCTTTTCAATCTCGGCGCGCGGCGTGACGCCGCCGGTCGGGTTGGCGGGCGAGTTGAGGATCAGCAGCCTGGTCTTCGGGGTGATCAGCGCCAGTGTCTCCGCGGCCGAAAAGGCAAAGCCGTTCTCCTCGCGCATCGGCACCGGGATGGGGGCAGCACCGGTGAACTCGATCATCGAGCGGTAGATCGGAAAGCCGGGATCGGGATAGAGGATTTCGGCGCCCGGCTCGCCGAACATCAGGATCGCCGCGAACATGGTCGGCTTGCCGCCGGGCAGGATCATCACCGCTTCGGGCGAGACTTCGACGCCGGTGGTGGCCAGCGTGCGGCGTACCACCGCTTCGCGCGTCGCCAGCAGGCCGTTGGCCGGCGTATAGCCGTGATGGCCATCGCGCAGCGCCTTGATCGCGGCCTCGACGATGTGCTGCGGCGTCTTGAAGTCGGGCTGGCCGATGCCGAGATTGACAATATCGCGGCCCTGGTGGGCAAGTGCCGTGGCACGCGCCAGCACCGCGAACGCATTTTCCTCGCCGAGGCGGTCGAAGGCCGAAATCGTGTGGAGCATTTTTCCCGTCCGTGTGGTTCTTTCAGCGAGCGTGCGTTTTTGTGAGCGTCCGCCCGCAAAAGTCAAACGGATTGGAGTTTTCGGTGTCGGAAAATCTCAAGAATTGGCAACCGCGCCCGCGGCCCGAACGCAAGGTGCTGGAGGGGCGAACTGTCAGGCTGGAGCCGCTCAACGCCGAAAAACACGGTGACGGCCTGTTCGAGGCCTCGTCGGTGGCCGATGCCGGCGGCCGCTTCGCCTGGCTGCCAGACTACCCGCCGGAGAGCCGTGCCGCCTTCCAGCCGTGGCTGGACAAGGCAGAAGCCAGCGAGGACCCGCTGTTCTTCACGGTCATCGACAAGGCCAGCGGCAAGGTCGCCGGGCGCCAGACGCTGATGCGCATCGACGCCGCCTACGGCGTCATCGAGATCGGCAACATCTATTGGGGCCCGTTGATCTCGCGAAAGCCGGCGGCGACGGAAGCGCAGTTCCTGTTCATGAAGTATGTCTTCGACGAGCTTGGCTACCGCCGCTACGAATGGAAATGCAACAATCGCAACGAGCCGTCGAAGCGCGCGGCGGAACGTTTCGGCTTCAAGTTCGAGGGCATTTTCCGTCAGCATCTTGTGGTCAAGGGCGAAAACCGCGATACCGCGTGGTATTCGATCATCGACAAGGAATGGCCTGATCTGCGCAGAGCCTATGAAGCGTGGCTCGATCCGGCCAATTTCGACAGCGATGGCCAGCAGAAGCGGCGGCTCGAGGATTTTCGCGCCGAGTTCGGCGCCTGACCATGCTCCCGAAAAGTGGTATCCGGTTTTCGGATAGGATTATGGTCAAACGAGAAGACAGAGCCTCCATCCCGAGTCTGCCGGGATAGATCAGGCTCTAGCAGGGGCTATAGATGGCGCATACCCACGACCACGCTGCGCAGGGCCACGACCACAGCCATGGCGCAGGTCATGTGCACGGCTCGACCGACAAGAAGCGCGTGCTGATCGCTGCCTGCCTGACCGCCGGCTTCATGGTCGCGGAGACGCTGGGCGCCATCTTCACCGGTTCACTGGCGCTGCTGGCGGATGCCGGCCATATGCTTGCCGATTGCGTCGCGCTCGGCCTTGCCTGGTATGCCTTTCACCTTGCGAGCCGGCCGGCGACCGTGCGCCTCACCTACGGCTTCGGCCGGGTCAAGACACTGGTCGCCTACACCAACGGCATCGCCATCTTCGCCATTGCGCTGTGGATCGTCTATGAGGCCTGGGGGCGTTTGCTGACCCCTGAGCCCGTGCTCGGCGGGCCGATGCTGGTCGTTGCCATCGCCGGCCTGCTGGTCAATCTCGGCTCGTTCTACGTGCTGCATGGCGGCGACCACGGCAGCCTGAATATGCGCGGCGCCATCCTGCACGTGCTCGGCGACCTGCTCGGCTCGGCAGCGGCGATCGTCGCGGCGCTGGTGATCCTGGCGACGGGCTGGACGCCCATCGATCCGATCCTGTCGATCCTGGTCTCGCTGCTGATCCTGTCCACGGCCTGGTCGCTGATGCGCGAAGCCGCCCACGTCCTGCTCGAGGGCGTGCCGGCAAGCCTCGACCGCGACCTGATCGCCAGGGACATCGAGGCGACAATCAAGGGCGTGCGCGAGGTGCATCACATGCATGTCTGGTCGATCGACGGTTCCAGCAACATGGCGACGTTGCATGCCTGCCTCAATGACGGCGTCGACGCGCATATGGCGGTCAGCGCGATCAAGAAGCGGCTTGCGGCGGAACATGGCATAGCCCATGCCACGGTTGAACCGGAATTCGGCCGATGTGCGGACAGCCATGAGCATGATGACGAGCACGATCACGCGCATGATGCGGCACCGCACCGCGGCCATTAGCACTGACTTCGGGAGTTCTGGGCATTGGCAACGATCGACATGAACTCTCGCCACCCTGGCGCCGCGTAATGGACCGCGACACCCGCAATGCGGCGATCGGCGCCGCCTGGGTTTTGCTGCTGTTCGGCATCGCAGCCTATTATCTTCCAACAGTGATGCTGGCGGTCGGCAAGGTCTCGACGGTGCTTGCCGGTGTCGTCGCGGCGATCTTCATGGTGGCAATCTTCGTCGTGTTCTGGCTGCGTAGCCGCAGCCAGCGCAAAAAGGGAAAGTGACATGCGCATTCTGATTACCGGCGCGGCAGGCATGGTCGGCCGCAAACTCATCGCCAGGTTGGCCAAGGACGGGACGCTCGGCGGCCGCAAGATCGCCGCGCTCGACCTTCACGATATCGTGCCGCCGCAAGCGCCGGTGCTCGAAGGTGTCAGCATTACCCTCCACACCGGCGACCTTGTCGCACCGGGAGCGACCGCAAATCTGGTCGCGCCGCGCCCCGACGTGATCTTCCATCTCGCCGGCGTGGTGTCGGGTGAGGCGGAGGCTAATTTCGATCTCGGCTATCGCGTCAATCTCGACGGCACAAGGGCGCTGTTCGATGCCATCCGCTTGGCCGCCTATACGCCACGCGTCGTCTTCACCTCGTCGATCGCCGTGTTCGGCGCACCGTTTCCCGACATCATTCCGGACGAGTTCCACCCGACGCCGCTGACCTCCTACGGCACGCAGAAGCTGATCGGCGAGGCGCTGCTTGCCGACTATACGCGCCGCGGTTTCTTCGACGGCATCGGCATCAGGCTGCCGACCATCTGCGTCAGGCCGGGAAAGCCGAACAAGGCGGCCTCAGGGTTCTTCTCCGGTATCATCCGCGAGCCGCTGAGCGGCCATGAAGCGATCCTGCCGGTGCCGCGCTCAGTCGTCCACACACACGCCAGCCCGCGTTCGGCGGTGAATTTCCTGATCCATGCGGCTCAGATCGACGGCAGTGCCGTCGGCCCGCGCCGCAACCTGGCGATGCCGGGCGTCGCCGTCAGCGTCGGCGAACAGATCGAAGCGCTGGAACGTGTCGCCGGCGCCAAGGCGGTGAAACTGATCCGCGAGGAGCCCGACGAGACGATCTGGGCGATCGTCAAGGGCTGGCCGACGCGCTTCGAGGCGCGGCGCTCGAGGGAGCTTGGCTTTGCCGCCGAAACGAGCTTCGACGAGATCATCCGCGTCCATATCGAAGACGAGTTGGGGGGCAATATCCCTAGTTAAAGCGCCCCGATCGGACGCAACGAGGTCAGGCGCCAGTCAGGCTGGCCGAAAGCAGCAGCAGGCCGAACAGGAAGACGAAGGCGGCGCCGCCGATCTCGACGAAGGAATGGATGCGGTTGCCCATGCGGCCGTCGCCGGCGAAATACACCGCCCAGTTCTTGGCGGTCACCGCAAGCGTCGCCAGGGCCGAGACGGTGATTGCGGTGCCGAGCGCCATGGCCAGCACCGAAAGGATGCCGCCGAACCATAGCCCGTTCAGCAAGGCGAAGCTCAGCACGATCAGCGCGCCGGAACAGGGGCGGATACCGACGGCAGCGACCGCCGACCAGGCCGTGCGCCAATCGAAGCGATCACCGGAAAGCAGCGCCGGGTCGGGGGCATGCGAGTGTCCGCACGTCTCGCAGACCTCGCCCGCCGCATGGCTGTGGTGATCGTGCGCAGCATGGGCGTGGTCGTGGGCGCCGTGGTCATGCGCATGATCGTGGTGGTCATGCGCATCAAGCGCGTGGGAATGTGCCGCATGGGCATGCGCGGAATGTGAATGGCCGGCATGTGAATGGCCGGCATGGGCAGCCGAGAGGCTGTAGCCCGGATTTGCGCCGAACAGGCGAAGGATGGCCGGGCCGGCCTTGCGCCACAGCAGCCAGGCGCCGAACAGAGTGACGAAGACATAGCTCATGATTTCAAGGAACCATGCGGCGTCTGTCATCGAGACGGCAGTGCCGCGCAGCAAGAAATAGGCGACCAGCATCACCACGATCGCGGTCAGCGCCTGCAGCAGGGCCGAGACGAAGGACAGCATGATGCCGCGCCGGAGCGCCACTTCATTGGCCACCATGTAGGAAGAGATCACCGCCTTGCCGTGACCGGGGCCGGCGGCGTGGAAAATGCCATAGGCAAAGGACAGGCCGATGAGCAGCCACAACTTGCTGCCGTCCTGGCGCATCGCCTTCATCGCGCCGGCAAGCGCATGATAGAATTCCTGCTGGCGCAGATTGATCCACATCAGGATGTGGGCGAACGGGCCGGTGGCGGTTGGAGCCATGCCGTCATTGGTGCCGATGCCGAGTGAACTCTGGGCGTGGGCGGAGCCGAGAAAGTGCGTCATCACAAAGGCGGCGGCCAGAAGACCGAATGCCAAACGCAGGGACGGTTTGGTCACTGGATCTATCCTTCCGGCTGACAGGTCAGTTCAAGCTTGGTGGCAAAGATCTTGCTCATGTCGGTGCCTGTCGGATCGTTGAAGAAGGCCTCGGTCAGGGTCTTCTGGTTCTGGGCGATCGCCTCGTCCGGGTTCGGGCGGACAACCTTGCTGGTGCAGGTCGGCGGCAACCCATCGACCTGCAGATTGGCATCCTCGGTGAAATCGATCGCGGTGTAGAAGGTCGGGTCGTAGACGCCGATATCTATCTTGCCGCTCAGTTTGATCGGTACCTTCGGTTCAGATTCAAACAGGATGATCAACTGGTCATTGTCGAAATTGGCCATCAAATGCGGCGGCGGGGTCATTGCCACGTCCTTGCCGTCGACGGTGACGAGCTGGAAATAGTTGAATTCGGCAAGCGAGGCATGGACGGTGTCGGCGACATCCTTCAGCTCCTTGTCGTCGAGTTTCAGGTCGGAATTCTTGTCGAACTCCATCATCACCGTGCTCGAAAACAAATCGTCGAAGCGCCAGACATGGCGCAATGCCTTCACAGTTTGGTGATCCGGGCCGAGGACCACTTCGAGGCGGGCTTCGGCGAAGACGTGGGGATGCACCTCAGCCGGTCCGACGGCGGCAAACGTCGCGGTCAAGGCCGAAGCCAGCATCATTGCTTGCCGTTTCAGGTGCATTCTCGGTCGCGATTCAATCGGCTTCGGTGAATTGCCGACAGTTACCAGAAAGCGGGCGAAAATGGGACCGCAACGCGGCTGAAAGCTCATGCGTTGTCCAGCGTCTTGAACCACTGCACCAGGAAGTCGACGAAAACGCGAACTTTTGCAGGCAGATAGCGCCGGTGCGGATAGACGGCAAAAATGCCGCCGCCGGGCAGAATGCGGTCATCCAGCGCAGTCAGCAGCTTGCCGCTTTCGATGTCGGGCGCGGCGATGAAATCCGGCAGGACGGAAAATCCCAATCCAGCCACGGCAGCGGCCCTTGCCGCCATCGGGCTGTTGACCTCGATCGGGCCGGAAACCGAAACGCTCACCGTATCGCCGCTGTCGCCTTTGAACGGCCAGTTGGTGAGCCAGCGCCCATTGGTGTCGATGATGCAAGGCACGCGGGCAAGGTCTTGCGGCCTGACCGGCATGCCGTGCCTGGCGATCAGTTCAGGAGACGCGCAAAGCCGTACCGAAAATGGCGCCAGGCGCCTGGCGATCAACGAGGAATTTTCCAGCCGCGAAATGCGCACCGCCAGATCGAAGCCCTCCTCGACCAGATCGACGAAACGGTCGTCGAGATGGATGTCGAGCACGATGTCGGGGTGCTGCTTGGCGAAGTCGATCAGCGACTGGCCGATCGGCGCGTCGGCAAAGGTGCGCGGCGCCGACAGCTTGATCCTGCCGCGCACGTCGCCGGAGGATTCGCGCACCGCATCGGCAAGGCTGTCGACCTCGCGCACGATCTCCGAGGCGCGCCGGTAATAGGTGTGGCCGGCCTCGGTCAGGGAAAACTGCCTGGTGGTGCGGTTGAGCAGCAGCGCGCCGAGCTCGTCCTCCAGCTCGCGCACATATTTCGACAATAGCGCCTTCGAGCGGCCGATCTTGCGCGCCGCCGCCGAAAATCCTTCGGCCTCGACCACGTCGATGAAGGCGCGCATGCGGGTCAGCGTATCCATGTCATGCGCCTCCTTGGTGGGCCGAAAGGATGCGGGCGGCCAGCGCAATCAACTGCCGGTCGCTGTTCTTCGGACCGAGCAGCGAAAGGCCGAACGGCGCCCCGCCGGTCTTGCCGAGCGGCAGCGTGATTTGCGGAAAGCCGGACAGGCCGGAAAGGCAGAGCAGTCTCAGCGCCCGCTCGCGATAGGTCTGCAAATCGTCGAATGACGCGGCCTTGAGCGGCGCGGCACCAGGAGCGGTCGGAAGCACAAGAACGCCGTCGTCGCCAAGCAGGCCGGCCAGTTCGAGGCGAAACGAAACGCGACGTTCCGTTTCACATTGCGCGGTTGCCGCGTCGATTGTCGCGCCGTGCTCGAAACGCTCCTTGACACCGGGTCCCAGCATGCGGTCGCCGCCGGCGATCCAGGCGCCGTGACTTTGCCAGGCTTCATAGCCTTGCAGCTTGCGGAAGCACCAATAGAGATCGTCGGTCGAATGCGACAGCGGGCCGACGCTGCGCGGTGCGCCCAGCACCGAAGCGACACTGCGGAGCATGGCGCGATATTCGTCGGCCTCGTGCGGGCCGAGCACGAGGCCGTCCAGCGCAGCGAGAGCGACGGGGCGTCTCAGTTCGTGGGAATGCGGATCGTCGCCGAGCAGCGCCGTGCCGACCTTTTCGTAGATGACGATGTCGCTTGCGAACCAGCCGAACGTGTCCAGCGAAGGCGCCAGCGGCATGGTGCCGTCGAGCGGGATGCGGCCATGCGTCGTCCTGAGGCCGATCAGGCCGCAGAAGCTTGCCGGCGCTCGGATCGAGCCGCCGGTGTCCGATCCGGTTGCAATGTCGGCCAGCCCGCCGGCGACTGCCGCGGCAGAACCGGAGGACGAGCCGCCGGTGACGCGGTCGGGTGCTGCCGGGTTGATGGGCGACGGGAAATGCGCGTTCAGCCCCAGCAGGGAAAATGCGAGTTCGTCGGTCTGCGTCTTGCCGACGAAGCGGGCGCCCGAATCAAGCAGCGCCTGGACGGCCGGCGCGGTCGCCATGGCCGGTGAAGCGTCCCGGTATTTCTGCGGATTGCCGCAGCCGGTGCGGTAGCCGGCGACGTCGAAGATGTCCTTTACGGCAAGCCGCAAGCCGGCAAGCGGGCCGGATTTCGCATTGGCTACAGGGGTTTGATCAAGGTCGAGAAAAGCGTTCAGCGGGCCGCGAGTGCCTGTCATGCGTTCGATATCCGGATGTGCTTGCCGCAGCATTTTTCTTCTGGTTGCCGCAGCATTGTTCGATGCCACAAATTTTACAACCTGCCATACGATTTTTATTGATTGTGAAATCTTTCGATCTTATATCGCGCTTGCCCAAAGTCGCACGTGCCTGTGGGTGTCCGCCGATCCTCGAATGGTGAGGGTAATCGGTAAGGTAACTGGAGCCAACCCCTCCAGTCGGTTTAGCGGCCAACCGCCAACCGAGGACACCTTGAAGCAACGACGGTGCGGGCCTTTCTGGTGTTCTGCCGGTCGTCCAAAGATCGGGGTTACTGAAGAGGCACACCTTCATTGCCGGCAGTGCGGACGGGTCTCCCATCCAAGCCAAGGCAGACAAAGCGAACCGAGGCCGGGCAAGGCCAAGGTTCACCGCCGCGAGACGGCGCTTCATGGTTCCGGGGTCTCCACCGGCTGGTTCCATGGATTTCCGTCCCGCCTTTGTCCACCGCGTGTTCGCGAGGCCGAGAGCCCGCGTCCGCAAGCCTTTGTGCGCGCCGAAAGGCGCTGATGGAGAGACCCGATGGCTACCCAGCGCATCCTTGACTTTCTCGCCACCCGACGTCCGAACGGCCCGTGCCTCGTCGTCGACCTCGATGTCGTGCGCGACAATTTCCGTGCTTTCGAGAAGGCGCTTCCCGATTCCAAGATCTACTATGCGGTGAAAGCAAATCCGGCGCCGGAAATCCTGCGCCTGCTTGCTGCGATGGGCTCGTCCTTCGACACCGCTTCCGTTGCCGAAGTCGAGATGGCGATGGACGCCGGTGCGCCGGCGGACCGCATCTCCTTCGGCAACACCATCAAGAAGGAGCGCGACATCCAGCGCGCCTACCAGCTCGGCATCAAGCTGTTTGCGGTGGACTGCGTCGAGGAAGTCGAGAAGATCGCTCGCGTCGCTCCCGGCGCCCGCGTGTTCTGCCGCGTCCTGACCGATGGCGAGGGCGCCGAATGGCCGCTGTCGCGCAAGTTCGGCTGTGTGCCGGCAATGGCAGTCGACGTGCTGCGCCATGCCAGGGCGCTCGGCCTCGACGCCTATGGCGTGTCATTCCATGTCGGCTCGCAGCAGACCGACCTGACCGCCTGGGACCGCGCGCTGGCAGACGCCAAGAAGGTGTTCGCGACGCTCGCCGACGAAGGCATCGTGCTGAAGATGGTCAATATGGGCGGCGGCTTCCCGACCCGCTATCTCAGGGACGTGCCGGTGGCGCAGGCCTATGGCCAGGCGATCTTCTCGGCGCTCAGGAAGCATTTCGGCAACGCCATCCCCGAGACGATCATCGAGCCGGGCCGCGGCATGGTCGGCAATGCCGGGGTGATCAAATCGGAGGTCGTGCTGATCTCGAAGAAGGCCGACAACGACAATGTGCGCTGGGTGTTCCTCGACATCGGCAAGTTCGGCGGTCTCGCCGAGACGATGGACGAGGCGATCCGCTACCCGATCGTCACCGCGCATGACGGCAGCGAGACCGCGCCTTGCGTGCTCGCCGGCCCGACCTGCGATTCGGCCGACGTGATGTACGAAAAGACGCCGTACCCGCTGCCCTTGTCGCTGACCATCGGCGACGAGGTGCTGATCGAGGGCACCGGCGCCTACACGACGACCTACGCCTCTGTCGCCTTCAACGGCTTCGAGCCTCTCCGATCCTACGTGATCTGAGGGCTCGCAAGAGTTGCTCAGATCATCCCCGGTGGGCCCCTGTCGCCCGCCCGGGCTCGCCTGTGGAAACAATCCGCTTGTGAAGGATCGCGGAAATGAACATTGCAGATCTCATCGTTGAAGGCGTGGGAATCTCCCCCCTCGAGGGGGAGATGGCCGCGAAGCGGCCGGAGGGGGTCGGTTCGACTGGACTCGGCCTACTGCCGCAGATGGAGGCCGGCGCTTCACGCGCGACAACCCCCTCTGTCGCCTTCGGCGACATCTCCCCCTCGAGGGGGGAGATTGCGGTCGTCGCCGAAAGCGCCGCCGACGTCCCGGCGCGCGAGGCTTTGCTCGATCGCGCCATGGGGCCGAAGCGCCGGAAGAAGTCGTCGGAAAAGCTGCGGCGCGGCCGCCGGCCTTCGGAGGGCCTGGCCTTTGTCGCGCGCGATGCGTCGGGCACTGTTGCCGGCACGGTGCGGCTGTGGGACGTGGTGCTGGGCGAGGGCGGCAAGGCAGCGCTGCTGCTCGGCCCGCTTGCGGTCGACCCGGCGCTGAAAAATGCCGGCATCGGCTCGGCGCTGATGCGCCATGCGGTCACTGAGGCCGAGAGGCTTGGCCATGCGGCGATCCTGCTGGTCGGCGACGCGCCCTATTACGAGCGCTTCGGTTTTTCGGCCGCAAAGACCGGCTCGATGGCCATGCCGGGGCCTTACGAGCGGCACCGCCTGCTGGCGCGGGAACTGGTTGTCGGCGCGCTCGACGGCGCGCAAGGCACTCTGAAGGCGGCAGGGCGCAAGCTGAAGGCACAGAGGCTGCCGCTCGCTGCGTGACGGATCAGAAACAAGCCGCCCATTGCACGGCGGCTTATTTTCGTCCCTGACCGGAGTGGATCAGCCGATCAGCTGGCTCAGCGCCATGGCGACGCTCATGTCGCCTTCGACCTTTATCTTGCCGGACATGAAGGCCATCGTCGGGTTGAGGTCGCCTGATATCAGCGAGTCCAGATCGTCGAGCGACAGCTTTATGGTGCAATCGGCCGGCGCATCGGTGGTCGAGACATCGGCGCCGTCGATAACGATGACGCCGTCGCTGCCGGTGTCGAATTTCACCGAGCGATCGAACCCGGCACTCGCCACGCGCGACCTGATGTTGTCGGCAATCTCCTGAACGCTCATGGCGGTTCTCCTCGTCTGCTTGCGTTTGTCGCGCGCCGGCGCTTCGATCTGGCCGAAGCCGCTTGCCTGGTTTTACAGCCACGGCCGCCGGCGCATATAGCTTCGGGTTGACGTTTACGTCAACGCAGTTCCCCGAGGTGAAGATGGGCTTTATCGCCGCAGCATCACGCGGGCATGGTTGCCGGTGCTGTCCTTCGCCAAATTCAGGGATGCTGTGCTGGTGCCGAGCATGAACGTGCAATCGGCGGCCGAGACCTTCCAGCGCGCCGGCGCCCAGGAATTGGCGGTGGTCGAGGATTTCACCGATCGCAAGGTGGTCGGGCTGCTGACCGAAGGCCACCTGATGCGGCGCTATGCCGAGGAACTCGACAAGTCGCGGCCGGATCTGTCGGGCGAGGGGTAGCCGCGTCCTGTCCGGATAGCGATGCGACACACATGTCGGCTGCTGCGTAAGGAGGGCTCACGTCAACGGCCCGCTAATCGCCGGCTCCGAAATCCGATTGCGCGAACTGTCTTCTTCCTTGTGGAAGAGTGTCTTGAAGAAAAAAGCGTCGGGAACCGCCTTGATTACTTTTGCGATCACGGCGATCGCGAGCACGGCAAACGCTAGGCGACCGAGAAGCACGCTCGTAACATCAGCGCCAAGCGTGACGACGACCAACGTATCCTCAATGAGGCTATGGGCAAAACCCATGAACACGCAGGCAAGGAATATCTGACGCGGCTCCGCGCTAGGCGTGCGCGCCTCGCGGATCAGCAGTCCTGCGCCATAGGAAATCCCGAGAAACAGGCCGACAGCGGCGAAAGGTACCGTCTGCTTTTCGATGCCGGCGAGCCGAAAGAGCGGTGCAAGCCCTCTGTTCATCCACTCCAAAATGCCCGACATCTTTAGAAGCTCGATCACCCAGCTCAGCGCAAGCAGAACAACGAGCATGATGCCCAGGGTTTTGAGCGTACCCAGGAGAAAGCCGCCCCAGTCGGTGCTTTCATTCGTCGGCATCCACGCCGGCTTCACCGGTCCTGACAGCCATCCGGTCACGGCGAATATCTGATGCAGAAGGACAGCAAAGACCAAACCCCCGCCAATACGAAGCGCCGCGGTGACCAGGAAGCTCGGCCCGGCCCTCTGAATGATCCGTTGCTCGATCGGAATGGCATGTGCAAACAGCAAGAGAGCCGAAAGAACCGTCATGTCGGCAGTGCTGAGCGCCGAAACCGGAACCAAGGTGAATACGATCACAAGCGCGCCCCAGATCCCGACCAGCAATCCCGTCAGCCAGGCAAAGGCGAGTTCCGGTGGCAACCCCACCTGCAACATGAGCGGGGAGAAGAACGGAGAAATCGCCTGGATGACGCCAAGGTCCTGCAGCAGCCGCGTGGCAATCGCAACCGGAACGATCACGCGAACCAGTTCCCAATAGATTTCAAGCGTCTCCAATGTCTTGCGATAGAAGGCGACGCAAATTGCCATCATGCTGCTCCATCATCCCTGGAGCCATCTGAGTAGCGTGAGACGCTTCGCATTTGTGGTCAAAGTTTGCGATTCCGTGCAATAAAATTGCAACGCACCGACGCTGAGCGCGACCAACATGGACAAGATCGACAGAAGGCTTCTCAACCTGCTCCAGGATGATGCCTCACGAACTAACGCCAAACTGGCGGGGTTAATCGGGCTTTCCCCTTCGAGCTGCCTGCGCCGCATACGACGACTGAAGAAAAGTGGTGTCATCAGCCGCGTCGTCGCGCTTCTCGCACCGGCAAAGGCTGGCCGGGGCTTGAAGGCGATCGTCATCGTCGAACTGGAGCGTCATGGTGAGCAGTATATGCGGGACTTTCTCGAGTTGGCCGCCCAGGAACCGGCCGTCACTCAGGCCTACAGTGTAAGCGGCGAAACCGATGCCGTCCTCATGCTCCGCCTGACGGATATGGAAGAGTTCGATGCACTGTGCGAGCGACTGTTCCGAGACCGAAGCAACGTCGCGCGATACCACACGATGTTCGTGATCCGAACGGCCAAAGAAGTGACCGCAATTCCACTGTAGTGTTCGGGTTATGATAGACCTGCTGGGCCGCGAATTCATAAACGAGCATTGGCCGCACGGAGCGCGGCTTGAGCTCGAGCCCAAATCATCCCCCGGCAAGGCGCGGCAGCAGGAATATCTCCGCCCCTTCCGGCAGTTCCTTCGACCAGGTGTCGCGATAGATCGTCCCGTCGATGGCGACGGCGATGCCGCGATCGATGTATGGCTCGAGGCCGGGATACTGTTCAGCCAGTTTCCTGAACAGCTCCCGAATATCCTTCGCCTCGATTTCGACCTTGCTCTTGCCTCCGGCGATCGCGCCGAGCGACCCCCAGAGCGTTACTTCGACCATCAGCCTCCCCGTTCCGCCTCGATCGCCGCCAGAATGCGCGGCGGCGACATCGGGATATGGGTCATGCGCACGCCCGCGGCGTTCGACACCGCATTGGCGATCGCCGCCAGCGGCGGCACGATCGAGGTCTCGCCGACGCCGCGCACCCCGTAGGGATGGTTTGGGTTGGGGATCTCGAGGATCTGCGTGTCGATCATCGGCAGGTCCGAGCAGACCGGGATGCGGTAATCCAGGAAGCCAGGGTTCTGCAGCCGCCCGTCCTTGCCGTAGATATACTCCTCGTTGAGCGCCCAGCCGATGCCTTGCGCGGCACCACCCTGGTATTGCCCCTCGACATAGGTCGGATGCACCGCCTTGCCGGCGTCCTGGACGACGGTGTAGCGCAGCACCCTGGTGGAGCCGGTCTCGGGATCGACCTCGATATCGCAGATATGGGTAGCGAAGGAGACGCCGGCGCCGTCGGCGACGAGCTCACTGTGGCCTGCGATCGGTCCCCCCGTCTTCCCTGACGCGGCTGCGATCTCCTTCAGCGACAATGCTGCAAGGTTGCCGTATTTCTCGCCCTTGGCAATCGCGTGACCTTTTTCCCAGACCACGTCGTCGACGGGTATGTCCCACATCTGTGCGGCGCGTTCCCGCAACACCTTGATGGCGTTGCGGGCGGCCGAGATCGTCGCCATGGAGGAGGAGAAGGTGCCGCGGCTGCCGTCCGTCATGTCGTTGTAGCCGAGGCTGGAGGTATCGGCGACCACCGCCTTGACCTGCTCATAGGGGATGCCGAGCTCCTCCGCCGCGACCAGCGAAAGCGACGCGCGGGAACCACCCACATCGACCGTGCCGACGGCAAGCGAGACCGAGCCGTCCATGCCGATGTTGAGGTCGGTGCAGGTCTGGCCACCGAAATTGAACCAGAAGCCGCAGGCCATTCCGCGGCCCTGGTTCCTGCCGAGCGGCGCCTTCATGTGCGGATGGTTCTTCACCGCCTCCAGCGTCGGCCCGATGCCGATCGGGCCATATACCGGTCCATAGGACGATCTGGTGCCTTCCTGCGCCGCGTTCCTGATCCGGAACTCGACAGGGTCCATGCCGATCTCCTTGGCCAGCTCGTCGACCGCACTTTCCACCGCAAACGCCGCCATCGGAGCCGACGGCGCGCGATAGGCCGCGGTCTTGGGCCGGTTGACCAGCACTTCGTAGCCGACCGTCCTGACGTTCTCGAGCTTGTAGCAGGCAAAGGCCGTCATGGCGCCGATCTCGGCCCACGTGCCGGCATAGGGGCCGCAGCTATAGCGCAGCGTCGCCTCGGCCGCCGTGATGGTGCCGTCCTTGCGGGCGCCGATCCGAACATCGATCGAGGTGGCGCTGGTCGGGCCGGAGGCGCGGAACACCTCGTCGCGCGTCATGACCAGCTTGACCGGCCGCCCGGCCTTGCGTGACAGCGCCAGTGCCACCGGCTCGGCCCAGACATGGGTCTTGCCGCCGAAACCGCCGCCGATCTCCGAGGAGGTGACGCGCAGCTTCGAGGCTTCCATGCCAAGCAGTTGGGCGCAGTGTTGGCGGTAGACAAAATGGCCTTGCGTACAGACCCACAGGTCGGCGGTGCCGTCGGAGCTGACACTGGCCACGCAGGCATGCGGCTCGATATAACCCTGGTGCGTCTGCTCGGTCTTGAAGGAGCGTTCGACGACGAAGTCGGCCTGGCCGAAACCTACATGGATGTCGCCATGGCCGTACTGGGTGCGCTTGGTGACATTGGAAGGCTTGAGGGGCTTTTGCTCGAGGCCCTCGGTGAAGATGGCGTCGTTGACCAGAGGTGCGGAGTGCTTCATCGCCTCGTCGACGTCGGTGACATGCGGCAGCACCTCGTAGTCGACCTCGATCAGCTTCAGTGCCTGCCTCGCCGTGCGGGCATCGACCGCAGCCACCGCGGCCACGGCATGGCCGTCATAGAGCGCTTTCTTGCGCGCCATGCAGTTGTCGAGGATGTCGTACATGGCGGCATCGCCGTCGGTGAGGTCGGGCAGGTCGGCCGCGGTGATCACGGCCTTGACGCCGGCGAGCTTCTCCGCCTTCGACGTGTCGATCTTCCTGATCGTGGCATGCGCATGGGGGCTTCTGAGAACGCGCCCGACCAGTTGCCCGGCCATGTTGAAGTCGGCGCCATAGCGTGCGCGGCCCGTCACCTTGTCGACGCCGTCGGGACGGATGGGACGCGTGCCGACAGCGGTGAAATTGCGTCCGGAGTAACGCGGATCGAAATTCATCGTCATGCTCCCTTCATCACGCTGGCGGCGTCCTGAACGGCACGCACGATCTTGTCATAGCCGGTGCAGCGGCAGAGGTTCCCGGCGAGGCCGAAGCGGATCTCCTCCTCGGTCGGATCGGGATTCTTGGCCAAAAGGTCCTTCGCCGCTATCAAAAAGCCCGGCGTGCAGACGCCGCATTGGAGTGCAGCGTGCTCCAGGAATTTCTGCTGCAGCGGATGCAGCCTGTCGCCATGCGCCATGCCCTCGATGGTCTCGACGCGCCGGCCCTCGGCCTCCGCGCCGAGCACCAGGCACGAGCACACCAGCCGATCGTCGAGGATGATGCTGCAGGCCCCGCAGTCGCCGGTGCCGCAGCCTTCCTTGGCGCCCGTCAGCCCCAGGCGATCGCGCAGGACATCAAGCAGCGTCTCGTCCGGCTGGCAAAGGAACTCGACATTGTCGCCGTTGATTGTCGTTGATACTGCCACACCAGCCATCATTTGCCTCCTGCGCGTGCATAGGCGGTCGTGGCGGCCCGCTTGGCCAGCACACCCGCGACTTTCCGTCTGAATTCGATAGTGCCGCGCTTGTCGTCGATCGGGCGGCAGGCACCCGAGCAGACCTTGGCGAGCCTGTCCAGCGTGGCTTCGTCCAGCTTGGAGCCGATGAGAACCTCGGCGGCCTCCTCGACCAGAATCACCGTCGGCGCCACGGCGCCCAACGCCAGACGGGCGGATTTGACGCGACCTTGCTCATCGAGCGTCAAGTTCACGCCGGCGCTTACCACTGCGATGTCCATCTCCGTGCGCGGAATGAAACGCAGATAGGCATCGCCCGAACGCGGTAGACGGCTGTCGAGCAGGATTGCCTCGATGATCTCGCCCTTGGCCAGCGACGTCTTGCCCGGCCCAGTCGGCACCGCTTGCACGGCAATCGTGCGCCTGGTTCCCGGGCCGACGACCACAGCCTTGGCGCCAGCGGCCACCAGCGCCGGCACGCTGTCGGCGGCCGGCGAGGCGTTGCACAGATTGCCGACGATGGTGCAGCGTCCCTGCACCTGCTTCGAGCCGATCAGCTTGGCCGCTTCGACGACGCCGGGCCATGCCTTCTGCAGGGCCGTGTTCTCGCCCAGCACGGCGCAGGGGACCGCCGCGCCGATGCTGAAGCCCTCGGCTGTTTCCCTGATCTCGCCAAGCCCGTCGATCGCCTTGATGTCGACGATCAGGTCGGGTTCGATAAAGCCGCCTTTCATTCTCACCAAGAGGTCGCTGCCTCCGGCGAGGATGGCGGCCGTGCCGGCTGAACCGGCCAACAGGCCGGCGGCGTCTTCAATTGAAAGCGGACGTATGTAACGCATCGTCTCCCCTTAGTGGTCATAGTCACACCAACTGATATAACCGTCTCTCCACAATGGCCATCCTGTTCGTGCATTCGCGGATTGGGCCAGGCGCCGCAATTTCCTTTGCTCGTCCAACTGGACGCACCGCCAGCCACTAATGCTCGATCGGTCCCTTCGGCATCACCAGCGCCGTGCCTGCTGTCGTCGGGCGCTCGATCATGCGGCGGACGCGCGGTGGCTCGTTGCCGCTGTGCAGCGCCCTTATGCGCTCGCCGATGACGGCGTCGGCGTAGGTGGCGCGCCGATTGTGGCGGATATATTCGACCCAGGTCGGCGTGTGGTAGTGCTCGATCCATATCGAGGGATTTTCGAGATCGCGCGCCAAGGTCCAGTTGCGGGCGCCATCACGGCGGCGGATGCGGCCGCGCTCGGCCATGGTGGCGAGGAATTCCGGTACGTCCTCGTTGCGGATGACATATTCGATCATGATGGCGATGGGACCGCTGCGCGGCTTGAGATCAAGCGCCAGATGCGGCTCCTGAAAACGGTTGAGCGGATCGAGGTTGAGCACGGCCTGCTGCGGCAGCGGCAGCAGCAGGCCGATGGCGCCTCCCGCCAGCATGGCGACGCTGGCCGCCATCAGGGCGACTTCGGCGCCATGCGCGTCGGCAACGACACCCCAGACCCAGCTGCCGAGCGCGATGCCGCCGAAGGTCGCGGTCTGGTAGACCGAAAGCACGCGGCCGACCACCCAGCGCGGCGTCGACATCTGCACGGTGACGTTGAAGTGCGACAGCGCGGTCACCCAGCAGGCGCCGCCGAGCAGCAGACCGAGCGACGTCTGCCAGGCATGATTGCTGACGGCGGCGTTGAAGGCGCAGACGGCGAAGCCGGCGAATGCCATGCGCACCATGGTTTCGCTGGACAGCAGCTGCCGCAGCCTGACGCTGGTCAGCGCGCCGCCGACGGCGCCGATGCCGAAGGCGCCGAGCATGATGCCGTAGCTCAAGGCATCGCCCTTGACGACGTCGCGCGCGACCAGCGGCAGCAGCGCCAGGACCGCGCCGGCGCTGAAGCCGAAAGCCGAGCTCCTGACCAGCACCTTGCCGATATTGGGCGACATGGCGACGTAGCGCAGGCCGGCGCCCATTGCGGCGCCCAGCGTCTCGCGCGGCAAGGCGGAGGCCGGCAGTTCCGGCTTCCAGCGGGCCAGCACGACGATGAGGCCGACATAGCTCAGCGTGTTGACGGCGAAGGCCGCGGCAGCGCCTGCCGCGGCAACGATGATGCCGCCGATCGCCGGGCCGACGCTGCGCGTCAGGTTGAAGCCCATCGAGTTGAGCGCGATCGCCGCCGGCACCTTGGTGCGAGGCACCATGTCGCCGACCGAAGCCTGCCAGGACGGACTGTTGAGCGCGGTGCCGCTGTCGATCAGGAAGGTGAAGGCGAGCAGCGTCCACGGCGTCATCAGGTCGAGATAGGTGAAGACGGTCAGGAGAGCCGAGACGACGAGCATGAAGATCTGCGCGATCAGCATGATCTTGCGCCGGTTGAAGCTGTCGGCGATAGCGCCGGCCAGCAGCGCGAAGAGCATGATCGGCAAGGTGGTCGAGGCCTGGACCAATGCAACCTGGTAGGACGAGGTGGCGATCGTCGTCATCATCCAGGCGGCGCCAACGCCCTGGATCAGGCCGCCGAAATTGGAGACGAGGCTGGCGGACCACACCGCCCGGAAGATGCCGTGCCGGAACGGCGCCAGCGCCGAGGCGCTTTCGCTTTCCGGTGTGTCGTCGTTCATAAATGCTTTCCCGGGCTCAAATGCGTTTGTTCTTCCGATCAATAGGCCCTGCAAGCCGTGGGTTCAAAAAATAGAACATCATTTCGCAAAGGGCGAACGCATTCTGGAAAAACATCATGGTCCAACAACAAGATAGCGGGCGGGTCAGCGCGTGCCGCCGCAGGCTGAACGATCGGTCAGGCAGGCGGTACCGCTTGCCGAGCGCTGCCATCTGATTGGCAGGCACCGGCGGCACTTCTAGCGGTCCTCGAAGCCGGTCAGCACGCCGACGGCGTTGATGCCGATCTCCTCGACGGCGTAGCCGCCTTCCATGACGAACAGCGTCGGCAGGCCGAGCCTGGCGATGCGGCGGCCGATCCTGGGGTAGTCGGAGGTCTTCAGCTTGAACTGGCTGATCGGGTCCTTCTCGAAGGTGTCGACGCCGAGTGAAACCACGACGACGTCAGGAGCATAAGCCGAAAGCCTCGTGCAAGCGTCCTCGAGTGAGGCGTTCCACACGTCCCAGCCGGTGCCGAAGGGCATCGGGTAATTGTCGTTGAAGCCTTCGCCGTCGCCCTCGCCGCGTTCGTCGGCATGGCCGAGGAAGAAGGGATATTCCGTCATCGGATCGCCATGCAGGTTCAGCACCTGAACGTCACCTCGGCGATAGAAGATCTCCTGGGTGCCGTTGCCGTGGTGATAATCGATGTCGAGGATCGAAACGCGCCCGGCGCCATGGTCGCGGAACCATTGCGCGGCGACGGCGGCGTTGTTGATGAAGCAATAGCCGCCCATGAAGGCCGCCCCCGCATGGTGCCCTGGCGGGCGGCACAGCGCGAAGGCGGAAGGCTCACCGGCCTTGACCAGCGCGGCGGCGGTCAACGCGACGTCATAGGACGACTTGATCGCATCCCATGTGCCTTTGACGAACGTTGCCCCACCGTCGAAGGAGTAGAAGCCGAGCAGCGCATCGATGCCTTTCGGGCGCACGTCGCCGCGCAGGCCGCGCGTCGGCCAGGTGAAGGGAATGGCCGAACCGCTGCGGCCCGATGCTTCCCAGAGCGGCCACACGGTCGGCAGGAAATCGATATAGTCGCTGGCATGCACCTTCCTGGCGGCGGCGAGGTCGTGGCTTTCCGGCGGCAGGATCGGACCGAGCTTCTCGCTCTCCACCCGCGCCCTGATGAACTCGGCGCGCGACGGCTTTTCAAAGGCCGGCACGATGGCGCCGGCGATCAATTCGACATTGCCGGAATGGCCGGCATGGAAAGGCGACAAAACAGTCTTCATGAAATTGTTCCGTGGTGAGACGCGGCGACCCTAACCGTCCTGCACTGCCTTTCACAAGGCGCTGGGCCAACCAGCCATGGCTTGCTGGCCCGGCAGCCGGTCGTCTAGCCTGCCGGCAGCGCAACCGACCTGCGGGTAATCATGAGTTCAAATGCCGACCTGATCGTCACCAATGCCCGTGTGCTGACCATGGACGAAGGCAATCCGACAGCCGAAGCGGTGGCGATAAAGGACGGCAACATCCTGGCGGTTGGCGATCGCCGGACGATCGAGACGCTGAAAGGGCCGGCCACGAAGATTATCGATGCGCAAGGCGGTTCGGTGGTGCCGGGCTTCATCGAAGCGCATATGCACCTTTTCGGCGGCGCCGCCGAACTGGACAATCTGCACCTTCAGGGCGTGCATGGCTTCGATGCGCTGAGCGACGCGATCCGCGCCTACGCTGCGGCACGGCCGAACGCCAAATTGCTGCTTGGGGCCGGCGTCGACTACACTATCCTTTCCAAGGAAGAGCCGGTCACCCGCCATCATCTCGACCGCATCATCGCCGACCGGCCGTTCGCGATGTCGGCTTCCGATCACCACACGATGTGGGCCAACACCAAGGCGCTGAAGCTGGCTGGCATCCTGCACGGCAAGCAACTCGGCCCCGGCAACGAGATCGTCATGGGCGCCGACGGCCTCGCGGCGGGCGAATTGCGCGAGGGAGAGGCGTTCGGGCCGATCCTCGAGCTTTCCGGGCAGAACCGCGTGCGGCTCGGCCTTGCGACAGGCGGCGAGCCCGAGCCGTACCCTTCCGCAGCCGAAGTCGCGGCCGATCGCGACCTGATGCATCGCGGTCTGGAATGGTGCGCCCGCCACGGCATCACCTCGATCCAGAACATGGACGGCAATCTCTACCAACTCGAACTGCTTGCCGGTTTGGAGCAGGAAGGGCGGCTGCTCTGCCGCACCAAGATACCTTTTCATTTCAAGAACTTCATGACGCTCGACAAGCTGGAAAAGGCATCGAGCATGGCCAACTCCTATCGATCGGAATGGCTGTCGTCCGGCATGGTCAAGATGTTTTACGACGGCGTGCTGGAAGGCTGGACCGCGGTCATGGTCGACGACTATGCCGACCGGCCGGGCTGGCGCGGTGAGCCGCTGTTCACGCCAGAGCATTTCGCCGAGGTAGCGGTGGAGGCCGACCGGCGCGGGCTGCAGATCGCCGTGCATTCGATAGGCGACGGCGCTGTGCGCGCGGTCCTCGACGGTTACGAGGCGGCGCGGCGGAAGAACGGCAGGCGCGACAGCCGGCACCGGGTCGAGCACATCGAGGTCACCACTGCCGCCGACGTGCCGCGCTTTGCCGAACTCGGCGTCGTCGCCTCGATGCAGCCGCCGCACCCGCCCGGCGCCATGGACTTCCCGCTGGAGCCGACGCTCTCGCGCATTGGCCGCGAAAGATGGCCGCTCAGCTATGCCTGGCGGACGCTGAAGCAGGCGGGCGCGCATGTCGTTTTCGCTTCCGACTGGCCGGTGTCGCGGGTCGACCCGATCCTGGGCATTCGGGCGGCGGTGCTGCGCAAGCCTTGGGCAGAGGGCGACCCCGACCAGAGCTTCTCGCTGCTGGAAGCGCTTGCGGGCTATACGGTCGAAGGCGCCTATGCCGAATTCATGGAACACCGTAAGGGCCGGCTGAAACCAGGCTATCTGGCCGATCTGGTGGTGCTGTCGGCCGATATCGAGGCAACTGAACCGGCTTCCTTGCACAAGGTGCGTCCGGTCAGCACCATCTGCGGCGGCAAGATCACTTACCGGGGTTGATGATGGCGCTGACTATGGCATGGGGCTTGCGTTCTGAACCGAGATCCAGATGCATGGTTGCCAAGCCGACCGGCATATGCTGACAATCGAATGGGAACTGGATCCGCCATCAAGAGCGGACATGAAAATGGGGTAATGCGTGCCGGATCAACCGGGTAAGAGTGCAATCGAGGTCTGCGGCGTCCGCAAGGTGTTCGGTACCGGGGACGCACAAGTCGCCGCTCTCGACACGGTTTCGGTGTCGATCCGCGAGAACGAGTTCTTCACGCTGCTGGGGCCGTCGGGCTGCGGAAAGACGACGCTGCTTAGGCTGATCGCCGGCTTCGATTTTCCCAGTGAAGGCGAAATCCTGCTGCACGGCCACGACATCGCGCCGCTGCCGCCGTTCAAGCGGCCGGTCAACACCGTCTTCCAGTCCTATGCGCTGTTCCCGCACATGACAGTGGCCGAGAATATCGGCTTCGGCCTGGAGATGCTGGGCAAGCCGAAAGCCGAAATCAAGGCACGCGTCGCCGAGATGCTGAAGCTGGTCAAGATGGAGGCGCTGAGCGGCCGCCGCACCAGCCAGATCTCCGGCGGCCAGCAGCAGCGCGTCGCACTGGCCCGCGCGCTGGCGCCGCAGCCGAAAGTGCTGTTGCTCGACGAGCCGCTGTCGGCACTCGACTACAAGCTGCGCAAGGAAATGCAGATCGAACTGAAACGGCTGCAGCACCAGACCGGCATCACCTTCATCTTCGTCACCCATGACCAGGAAGAAGCGCTGACCATGTCCGACCGCATCGCCGTGATGTCGGCCGGCAAGATCCTGCAGGTCGGCACGCCCTGGGACATCTATGACAAGCCGGCCGAGCGCTTCGTCGCCGACTTCATCGGCGAAACCAATTTCCTGACCGCGGCCATCACCGGCATCGGCAACGGCAAGGCGCGCGCGACACTAAAATCCGGCGCGACGATCGACGCGACGGTGGCTGAGGGCTTCCAGCCGAAGGAGAATGCGACGCTGGTGGTCAGGCCGGAACACGCCAAGCTGACCGGCGGCAAGGGCGATCTTTCCGGAACCGTCGAAAACATCGTCTATTTCGGCACCGACACGCATATTCATGTCCAACTGGACAGCGGCGAAGCCTTCACCGTGCGCCAGCAGAACACGCGCAGCGCAGGCTGCGGTTTCGAGCGGGGCGACAAGGTCGGCGTCTCGATCGGCAACGACGCCGCGCAAGTGCTGAGGGATTGATGGCGAGCGCGGAAGAAGTCGCCAAGGCGGCCGAACGGCGCGACATCCGCGACCGCTGGCTGCTGTCGGCGCCGGCCCTGCTGATCATCTTCCTTGCAGCAACCGGTCCCTTGCTGATCGTGCTGGTTTATTCGTTTTTGACGCCCGGCCCTTATGGCGACGTGAAGTGGCAATTCTCGCCCGAGGCCTGGACATCGGTGTTCATGGAACGCGACATCTTCGACGACACGCTTTCCATTGCTGCCGCCCATGTCACTATCTTCTGGCGCTCGATCAAGCTTGCCATCGTGACCACGATCGCTACTTTGGCGCTTGGTTTTCCTACTGCCTATTTCATGGCGACGCGCAGCGAGAAGACGCGCGATCTCTGGCTGTTCCTGATCACCATACCGTTCTGGACCAACTTGCTGATCCGCACCTTCGCCGTGCTGCAGATCATCCGCAACGAGGGGTTGATTAACACGGTGCTGCTCAAGCTCGGCATCATTTCGGGGCCGATCCAGATATTGTTCACCGATTCGGCGATCCTGATCGGCATGGCCTATGTCTATCTGCCGCTGATGGTGCTGCCGATCTACGCCAGCATGGAAAAACTCGATTTCCGGCTGGTCGAAGCCGGCTACGATCTTTATGCGACACGCTTCCAGGTGCTCAGGCGTATCATTTTCCCGCTGGTCAAGCCGGGCGTCATCGCCGGCTCCATCCTGGTGTTCATTCCGGCGCTCGGCGCCTATGTCACACCGGTCCTATTGGGCGGCGGTAAGACCATGATGCTTTCCAACCTGATCGAGCTGCAGTTCGGGCAAGGCCGCAACTGGCCGCTCGGCTCGGCGCTGTCGATCGCCGTCATGGTCATCGTCATGGTGGCGCTGCTCGCCTATGTGCGTAACACCGGCCGGTCGGAGATGCGTCATGGCTAGCAGCTTCGCAATCAAGCATCAGCCGGGATTCACCGCGATCGCCGCGACCTGCTTCGTCGTCCTCTATCTGCCCATCGTCGTGCTGGTCGTCTATGCCTTCAACGCCGCGACCTCGACGTCGGAATGGGGCGGCTTCTCGCTCAAATGGTTCCAGTCGGCGTGGCAGAACACGCAAGTCATCGACGCCACCGTGCGCTCCTTCCAGATCGGCGCCATCGCGGCGATCCTGGCCACGATCTTCGCCACCATGGCGGCGCTCGCCACCACGCGCACGCCGCCCTATCCCGGCCTGACCTTCAAATATGCCGCCATCAACCAACCTTTGATGGTGCCGGAGATCGTCACCGGCGTGGCGCTGCTGATCTTTTTCTCGCGCATCAAGATATTCACCGGCTATTCCGGACTCGGCTACCTAATCGCGGCGCATACGGCCTTTTGCATTCCGTTCGCCTACCTGCCGATCCGGGCGCGGCTGGAGAACATGGACCTGACGCTGGAACGGGCCGCCGCCGATCTCTATGCGACGCCGTGGAAGACGTTCCGCCGCATCACCCTGCCGCTGCTTTGGCCCGGCATCCTGGCCGGATTGATGCTGGCCTTCGTAATCTCGCTCGACGATGTCGTCATCACCGAGTTCGTGAAATCGGGCGGCCAGGACACGCTGCCGACCTACATGCTTGGCCAGATACGTCGAGGGGTAACGCCGGAGATCAACGCGATATCGACCGTGTTCCTGCTCTTGTCGGTCGCCATCGTGACGTTGTTTTTCTTCATCAGCAGGAAACGGGACTGAAAATCGAAAATGGGAGCTAAAACATGAACTGGAAGACATCAGCGACCGCCGTCGGGTTGGCGCTGCTCGCCTCGACAAGCGGCGCTTTCGCGGACGGCGTTTTGAACATCTACAATTGGGGCAACTACACCAGCCCCGACGTGATCAAGAAGTTCGAGCAGAAATACAACATCAAGGTGACCATCACCGATTACGATTCGAACGATACGGCGCTGGCCAAGGTTCGCCAGGGCGGCACCGGCTTCGACATCGCGGTGCCTTCGCAAACCTTCGTGCCGATCTGGATCAAGGAAGGCCTCGTTCAGGAGACCGATCCCGGCAAGATGGAGAACTTCAAGAACGTGGCGCCGGAATGGGCCAATCCCGATTTCGATCCGGGCCGCAAATATTCCGTGCCATGGGCCTGGGGCACGGTGGGCATCGTGGTGAACACCGATGTCTACAAGGGGCCGTCGGACAGTTGGGGCATCATCTTCAACACGCCCGACGAACTGAAGGGCAAGGTCAACGTCGTGCCGGAAATGAACGACGTCATGTTCGCGGCGACCAAATATGTCGGCGCCGCGCAATGCGCCAGCGACAAGGAAACGCTGAAGAAGGTGCGTGACACGCTGGTTGCTGCCAAGCCGAACTGGATCGCAATGGAATACAATACCATCGAGAAAATGGGCGCCGGCGATTTCAAGGCGACCAGCGACTGGAACGGCTCAGCCCTGCGCCAGCGGCTGGCGAACCCCAAGATCCACTATTTCTATCCCAAGGAAGGTTTTGGCCTCTGGAGCGACAATGTCATGGTCCTGAAGGAAGCCAAGAATGTCGAGAACGCCAAGCTGTTCCAGAACTTCATCATGGATCCGGAAAATGCCGCCGGCCTATCCGCCTTCCACCGCTACGCCAACGGCATTGCCGGTTCCGACAAGTACATGCCGGCCGATATGAAGGATGCGCCGGAAGTCATCATCCCGGAAGACGTCAAGGCGCATGGCGAGCTGCAAAAATTGTGTTCCGAGGACGTGCAGGCAATCTACAGCAAGATCTGGACCGAACTGCAGAAGTGACCGCATCGTGATGGACCCGGCGGCAGGCGCCGGCCGGGTCCGTTTTGTCCGCATTTTTTTAACGTCGCCTATCGGTGGCGACACTGAAAGCCGTGCACGCCATCGCCGCGGCGCTCGCCTAGAACGCCAAAGACCCGGAAGGAAGCGGCTATGGCCGGCAAGACCGCGTTCGAGACCAGATATGGCTTTGCCCGCAAGGAGGTGCTGCTCGGCAATTGGCGGGAAAGCCCGTTCAGCCGGTGGTCGTTCCAGAATGTCGGCGAGCTGGTGCCGAGCGCTGCCGTGGCGGCACAGCCGGGCAGCAGCGAAGCGTCGGCCCAGGATTTCGGCGGGCTACTTGGCGAAAAAGTCGCTCTTGCAGGCGGCGCGGAGACTGTCGCGGCGTTTCTCGCGCGCTCCGATACCGACGCGCTGACGATCATGAAACGCGGCAAATTCGTCGGCGACTGGTTCGCGCCGCATATGGAGTTTGGGGCGCGCCACATCGTCTTTTCGATCAGCAAGTCGCTGACCGCCATTGTTGCCGGCATATTGGAAGGCGAGGGGATTTTCGATCCGCAGGCTCCGGTAAGCCGCTATCTGCCCGAAGCCGCCGGCTCGGCCTATGGCGATGCGCGTGTGCGGCACGTGCTCGACATGAGTGTCAGCCTCGATTTCGAAGAGGCCTATCTCGATCCGGAAAGCGCCTTCGCCCGCTACCGCCGCGCCATGCTGTGGAATCCAGGCGGGGGCATCGAGAGCCTGGCCACTTTCCTCATGACGCTGCAGGGTCTGGCCGAGCCGCATGGCCGGACGTTCCGCTACCGTTCGCCCAATTCCGACCTGCTCGGCATCCTGCTCGAACGTGCGTCTGGCCGGCGTTTCGACGATCTGATGCGCGAAAAATTATGGGAGCCGCTCGGCGCCGTCGGCGACGCCTCGGTGACAGTCGACATGGAAGGCACGGCGCGCACCGCTGGCGGCATTTCGGTGACGCCGCGCGACCTTGCACGCGTCGGCGAGATGATGCGGCAAGGCGGCGTGGCCAATGGCCGCCGCGTCGTGCCGGAAGCCTGGATGCGCGACACGACCGAAACTGGCGGCGACGCCGAGGCCTGGCGGCGCGGCACGATGGCGTTCCTGTTTCCGCGTGGCCGCTATCGCAACAAATGGTACCAGACGGGCGCGGCAAGCGGCGCCTTCTGCGGCATCGGCATCCACGGCCAGTGGCTTTACGTCAATCCGAAGGCCGAAATGGTAATCGCAAAGATGTCGTCGCAGCCGGTACCGGTCGACGATCCGCTCGATCTGGATATGATTTCCTTCTTCGAGGCGCTGAGCCGGATGGTCTGATCCATCCAGACAGCCCGACCTTTCCTGTGGACCTCTCGCCGGGTTGAAAATGGCGCGGTTGGCGCGGCAGTGCTCTGCGCCTATGGTCGCTGCTCGTTTCGACTAGCGACAGGTACGACATGGCAGCCGACATCAAGCGCATCGCAACCATCATAGCCGCCGAGATCGCCGCGCGGCCCGAACAGGCTGCGGCGGCGATCGGCTTGCTCGACGACGGCGCGACCGTGCCGTTCGTGGCGCGCTACCGCAAGGAGGTCACCGGCGGCCTCGACGACACGCAGCTGCGCGACCTCGCCGAGCGGCTGGCCTATCTGCGCGAACTCGACGCGCGCCGCGACACCATCCTTGGTTCGATCCGCGAGCAGGGCAAGCTGACCGAGGAGCTCGAAGCAAAGATCGCTGCAGCCGCTACCAAGGCCGAACTCGAAGACATCTACCTGCCTTACAAGCCGAAGCGCCGGACCAAGGCCGAGATCGCACGCGAGCGCGGGCTCGGGCCTCTGGCGGAAGCTATTCTCGCCGACCGTACGGCTGTACCCGCCGAGCTGGCGCTGGCCTACATCAGCGAGGACGTGGCCGACGCCAAGGCGGCGCTCGAGGGTGCGCGCGATATCCTGTCCGAACAGTTCGCCGAGAATGCCGATCTGGTCGGCAGATTGCGGACCTACATGAAGGAACGCGCCTTTCTGCGCTCGCGCGTCGTCGACGGCAAGCAGGAGGCCGGCGCGAAATTTTCCGACTATTTCGACCATGTCGAGCGCTGGGCCAACGTGCCGAGCCATCGCGCGCTGGCCATGTTGCGCGGCCGCAACGAGGAGGTTCTGTCACTCGACATCGAAGTCGATGCCGATGACGCCTCTCCGGTGAAACCGGTTGAGCGGATGATCGCCGACGCCTACGCCATCGGCCGCCAGTTGCCGGGAGACCGCTGGCTGATGGAGGTCGCCGGCTGGACCTGGCGCACAAAGCTGTCGCTGCACCTGACGCTCGATCTGATGCGCGATCTGCGCGAGCGGGCCGAAGAAGGAGCCATCCATGTCTTCGCCCGCAATCTCAAGGATTTGCTGCTTGCCGCCCCTGCCGGCTCACGGCCGACGATGGGGCTCGATCCGGGCATTCGCACCGGCGTCAAGGTGGCGGTGGTGGACGGCACCGGCAAGCTGCTGGCGACGACAACGGTCTATCCGTTCCCGCCGAAGAACGACGTGCGCGGCACGCAGGCCGAACTGGCCAAGCTCATCCGGCTGCACAAGGTCGAGCTGATCTCGATCGGCAACGGCACCGGCAGCCGCGAGACCGAAAGGCTGGTGGCCGACATGCTGGCTGACATGCCTGCCGGGTCCGGGCCGAAGCCGCTCAAGGTGATCGTCAGCGAGGCCGGCGCCTCGGTCTATTCCGCCTCGGCAACGGCGGCGGCGGAATTTCCCGGCCTCGACGTGTCGCTGCGCGGGGCAGTGTCCATCGCGCGGCGCCTGCAGGATCCGCTCGCCGAACTGGTCAAGATCGAGCCCAAGTCGATCGGCGTCGGCCAGTACCAGCACGACGTCGATCAGTACCGCCTCGGCCGCTCGCTGGAAGCCGTGGTCGAGGATGCGGTAAACGCCGTCGGCGTCGATCTCAACACGGCCTCAGCGCCGCTTCTGGCGCGGGTTTCGGGTCTCGGCGCATCGCTGGCCGAGGCGATCGTTGCGCATCGCGATGCCTCCGGCCCGTTCGCCAGCCGCCGCGAACTGTTGAAGGTCTCCCGCCTTGGACCCCGCGCGTTCGAGCAATGCGCCGGCTTCCTGCGCATTCCAAACGGCAGCGAACCCCTCGATGCCTCGGCCGTGCATCCGGAAGCCTATGGCGTTGCCAAGAAGATCGTCGCGGCCTGCGGGCGCGACGTCCGCTCGCTGATGGGCGACAGCGCCGCACTCAAGGCGCTCGATCCGCGCGTCTTCGTCGATGAGCGCTTCGGCCTGCCGACGGTGCGCGACATCCTGGCGGAGCTGGAAAAGCCCGGCCGCGATCCGCGCCCCGGCTTCAAGACCGCGACCTTTGCCGACGGCATCGACGACATCAAGGATCTGAAGCCCGGCATGCAGCTTGAAGGCACCGTCACCAATGTCGCGGCTTTCGGCGCCTTCGTCGATATCGGCGTGCACCAGGACGGATTGGTGCACGTCTCGCAACTGGCCGATCGGTTCATCAAGGACGCGCATGAGGTGGTCAAGGCCGGCGACGTGGTCAAGGTGCGTGTCGTCGACGTCGATATCAAGCGCAAGCGCATCGGCCTGTCGATGCGCAAGGATGGTGACGGTGGCGCACCGAAGCCGCGCGACAATGGCGGCAGGCCGGTGCCGCGCGCGCCCGCGCCCCAACGCCAGCCGGAGCGGCCGGTGCAGCAGGGCGCGTTCGGCGCCGCTTTGGCCGATGCGTTGAAGCGGAAATAATTTCGCGAGCCGGCTGTGGCAGGTCAGACGGCGGCGCTCGACATTGATGATCCATCACCAATGCTCATGGATCGGCGAAGCTATTTCGTTTGATTTTTTCAGGACGGGAGCCGATAAGCCGCGCGTTTCAAGATTTCTGTTTCGATGCATGTCGTTATCCCCAAGCTGCCGAACACCCTCGGGTCAGGCCCGCGGGCAAGCTTTGGGCGACATGCATGAGTTTGGGAGACCGAGAGCCATGGCCGCCGACAAGAACGCATTCGTCTGGGATGATCCTTTCCTGATCGAGGACCAGCTTTCGGAGGACGAGCGCATGGTGCGCGATGGCGCCGCGGCGTTTGCCGCCGACAAGCTCGCTCCTAAGATCGAGGAAGCCTATCTCGAGGAGAAGACCGACGCCGGGATCTTCCGCGAAATGGGCGAGGCCGGTCTGCTCGGCATCACCATCCCCGAGGAATATGGCGGGCTCGGCGCCAACTACGTCACCTACGGGCTGGTCGCGCGGGAAGTGGAGCGGATCGACTCGGGTTATCGCTCGATGATGAGCGTGCAGTCGTCGCTGGTAATGTATCCGATCCATGCCTATGGCTCGGAAGAACAGCGCAAGAAATACCTGCCGAAGCTGGCGTCGGGCGAATGGATCGGCTGCTTTGGCTTGACCGAACCTGATGCCGGTTCCGACCCGGGCGGCATGAAGACGCGGGCCGAGAAGACTGCGAGCGGCTACAGGATCTCCGGCTCGAAGATGTGGATTTCCAACGCGCCGATCGCCGACGTGTTCGTCGTCTGGGCAAAGTTGTCCGACGAAAGTGGGGGCGCGCATGACAACCAGATTCGCGGCTTCGTCCTGGAAAAGGGCATGAACGGGCTGTCGGCGCCGAAGATCGGTGGCAAGCTGTCGCTGCGAGCCTCGATCACCGGCGAAGTGGTGATGGAAGGCGTCGAGGTAGGCGACGACGCGCTGCTGCCCAATGTCTCGGGTCTCAAAGGGCCGTTTGGCTGCCTCAACCGGGCACGCTACGGAATTTCCTGGGGCGCCATGGGCGCGGCTGAGGATTGTTGGCACCGCGCCCGCCAGTATGGCCTCGACCGCAAGCAGTTCGGCAAGCCGCTGGCCGGTACGCAGCTTTTCCAGAAGAAGCTCGCCGACATGCAGACCGAGATCGCGCTCGGCCTGCAGGGCAGCCTGCGCGTCGGGCGGCTGATGGACGAAGGCAAGATGGCGCCGGAGATGATCTCGCTCGTCAAGCGCAACAATTGCGGCAAGGCGCTCGACATCGCCCGCCAGGCCCGCGACATGCATGGCGGCAACGGCATCCAGATCGGCTACCACGTCATGCGCCACGCCCAGAACCTGGAAACCGTCAACACCTACGAGGGCACGCATGACGTGCATGCGCTGATCCTCGGACGGGCGCAGACCGGGTTGCAGGCATTCTTTTAGGGTTCAGGCTCCGCTTCCAGGATGCCCGTGCCTGGTATCTCCCCTCGCAAAGCGGGAGATCGGCAACTTTCGTCGACCATGCCACATTTTGTTCTTGCTTTGTGCCGGCAGCTATGCTACTAATTTGGGTATGGTGCTAATTGGCTCCAACGACCCGCCCGCCGAGGCGGGTTTTTCTTTTCCGCTCTTTTCGACGAAGCATCGCGTGTGCTGCCGATCATCGATATCGGCGGGAAGCGCCCGGTGCTGACCCGCCGGACTTCGGCTCTGCAGCGTTGCAACGTCTTGCCGCCACACTGCGGAATCCCGGGGTCGGCGCTCCGTTTCGTGAGCTATGAAAGCTGCTTGATTTAGGTGCAGCGCAACATCTCTGCTTGGAGAATGGTCAGCATTCGTGTCAGGGTTCAGCGAACTCCTTTTGAAACGCCGACTTCAGGGGCACCATGGCAATTCTGGCAGCCGTCTATCACCTGACCCATTACAAATACGACCGGCCGGTCGTCTTAGGCCCGCAAGTCATAAGGTTGCAGCCTGCGCCGCATTCCCGCACCAAGGTGCTCAGCCATTCGCTGAAGGTCGGGCCGGCAAATCACTTCGTCAATCTGCAGCAGGACCCCTACGGCAATTTCCTGGCCCGCTTCGTCTTTCCCGAGCCGGTGACGGAACTGAAGATCGAGGTCGATCTCGTTGCCGACATGACGGTCTACAATCCGTTCGATTTCTTCGTCGAACCGTCGGCCGAGACGTTTCCATTCGAATACCCCGAAGAGATCCGGGACGATCTGACCATCTATCGAACGCCGGAACCGGCGGGGCCGCTGTTGGAGGCATTCCTGAAAACCATCCCGCGCCACCCGACCAACACCGTCAATTTTGTCGTCGACCTCAATGCGCGGCTACAGCGCGAGATCGCGTATATCGTGCGCATGGAAACCGGCGTCTTCTCGCCCGAGGAAACGCTGGCCGCCGGCAAGGGGTCGTGCCGCGATTCGAGCTGGCTCCTGGTGCAGATACTGAGGAACCTCGGCATCGCCGCGCGTTTCGTCTCCGGCTACCTGATCCAGCTCAAACCCGACCTCGTTGCGCTCGACGGGCCGCCCGGCACGGCGACCGATTTCACCGACCTCCATGCCTGGTGCGAGGTGTATCTGCCGGGCGCCGGCTGGATCGGCTTCGACCCGACCTCCGGCCTGCTCACCGGCGAAAGCCATGTGCCGCTCGCGGCAACGCCCCATTTCCGCAATGCCGCGCCGATCTCCGGCATGGCGAGCTTCGCCAATGTCGAATTCGGCTTCGACATGCGGGTAGACCGCATCGCCGAGCGTCCGCGCATTACCAAGCCGTTCTCCGACGAGAGCTGGCAGGCGCTGGACGCGCTGGGGGTCCAGGTCGATGCTGCGCTCCAGGCCGGCGATGTGCGGCTGACCATGGGCGGCGAGCCGACCTTCGTCTCGATCGACGATTTCGAGGCTGCAGAGTGGAACACCGCCGCCGTCGGGCCGACCAAGCGGGAAAAGGCCGATGCCCTGATCCGCCGGCTGCGCGAACGCTTCGCGCCGGGCGGCTTCCTGCATTACGGGCAAGGCAAGTGGTACCCCGGCGAAAGCCTGCCACGCTGGACCTTCTCGCTCTACTGGCGCACCGACGGCGAGCCGGTGTGGAGCGACCCGTCGCTGATCGCGCATGAAAAGAGCGAGGCGGATGTCGGACCGAAGCAGGCCGAAGGCCTGCTGACGGCGATCGCCGACGAACTCGGCATCGACAAGACGATGGTCAGCGAAGCCTATGAGGATCCCGCCGAATGGCTGCTCAAGGAAGGCAAGCTGCCGGACAACGTCGATCCTTCCAATTCGAAGCTGGAGGACCCCGAGGAGCGCAGCCGCATGGCGCGGGTGTTCGAACGCGGGCTGACCAAGCCGTCGGGCTATGTGCTGCCTGTCCAGCGCTGGAACAGCCAGGCGTCCGGACCGCGCTGGCGCTCGGAGAAGTGGAAGACGCGGCGCGGCAGGCTGTTCCTGGTGCCCGGCGATTCGCCGGTCGGCTACCGCCTGCCGCTCGGCACGCTGCCCTATGTGCCGCCGGCGCAGTTCCCCTACATAGTCCCGGTCGATCCATCGCTGCCGCGCGGACCATTGCCGGCGCGCGAGGCGATCTTGCCCGGTTCTGCTTCTCCGGCCGAACTGGAGGGCGCCGACGAGATGGCACGACGCCAGCAGGCGGTATCCTTTACGGCCGTTACCGGCCAGCAGGACCGCGTCGAACAGGAGATCACCGAGATCGGCGGCGCCGTGCGCACGGCGCTTTCGGTCGAGCCGCGCGACGGACGGCTTTGTGTGTTCATGCCGCCGGTCGAGGCGCTGGAGGATTATCTCGAACTGGTGGCGGCGGCTGAGAACGCGGCAAGGGCGATCGGCCTGCCGGTGCATATAGAAGGCTACGGCCCGCCGCACGATCCGCGCCTCAATGTCATCCGTGTCGCACCCGATCCCGGCGTCATCGAGGTCAATATCCACCCCGCTGCGAATTGGCAGGATTGCGTGGCGACGACCACGGCGATCTACGAAGAGGCGCGGCAGACGCGGCTTGGCGCCGACAAGTTCATGATCGACGGCCGCCACACCGGCACCGGCGGCGGCAACCACGTCGTCGTCGGCGGCGCAACGCCCAATGACAGTCCGTTCCTGCGCCGCCCCGACCTGTTGAAGAGCCTGGTGCTGCAATGGCAGCGGCATCCGTCGCTGTCCTATCTGTTCTCCGGCCTGTTCATTGGCCCGACCAGCCAGGCGCCGCGCTTCGACGAGGCGCGCCACGATTCGCTTTACGAACTCGAAATCGCGATGGCGCAGGTGCCGCATCCGGACAAGGGCGCGGCACCCCTGCCGTGGCTGGTCGACCGGCTGTTCCGCAATCTTCTGACCGACGTGACCGGCAATACCCATCGCTCGGAAATCTGCATCGACAAGCTGTTTTCGCCGGACGGGCCGACCGGCCGGCTTGGGCTGGTCGAATTCCGCGGCTTCGAGATGCCGCCCAACGCGCGCATGAGCCTGGCGCAGCAATTGCTGGTGCGCGCCATCATCGCCCGGGCCTGGAAGAACCCGCTCGACGGCCGCTTCGTGCGCTGGGGCACTTCGCTGCACGACCGTTTCATGCTGCCGCATTATGTCTGGGCTGACTTTCTCGATGTGCTGGACGACCTCAAGCGGAACGGCTTTGCATTCCGTCCGGAATGGTTCGACGCCCAGCTCGAATTCCGCTTCCCGTTCTGCGGCGAGGTTAGCCAAGCCGGCGTCAAGCTGGAGCTCAGGCAGGCGCTCGAGCCGTGGCACGTGATGGGCGAGCAAGGCGCGATCGGCGGCACCGTACGCTTTGTCGATTCCTCCGTCGAAAGGCTGCAGGTGAAGACCGAGGGGCTCAACCCGGAGCGTCACGCCGTCGTCTGCAACAGCCGCGTCGTGCCGATGAAGGTGACCGACAACCGCGAGATCGCGGTGGCCGGCGTGCGCTTCAAGGCCTGGCAGCCGGCGTCGGGCCTGCATCCGGCGCTGCCGGTCAACACTCCACTGGTCTTCGACATCTATGATCGCTGGTCGGGCCGCGCGGTCGGCGGCTGCGTCTACCATGTCGCGCATCCCGGCGGGCGCAGCTATGACACCTTCCCGGTCAATGGCAACGAAGCGGAGGCGCGGCGACTCGCTCGCTTCGAGCCGCGTGGCCATACGCCGTCCAGCTACGTGCTGCGCAACGAAGAAGCCTCTGAAGATTTCCCGATGACCCTTGACCTTCGGCGGCCGCAAAGACTCTGATCAGCCATGGCGAAGGGGAATCACAAAAGGCTGCGCAGCAAGCCGCAGACCCATAGTCTGCTGGAGCACTACCAGCCGATCGACGGCGTCGTCGACGAGATGGTCGATGCGTCGGGCAATCCGCGGCCGGCCTGGCGGCACTTCATCGAGGCACTGGAGGACCTGGGGCCGGAAAAGCTTGCCCAGCGCTTCGCCCGCGCCGACCAGTACCTGCGCGACGCCGGCGTCTACTACCGCGTCTATGACAAAGCCGGCGCCAACGAGCGGGAATGGCCGCTGGCGCATGTGCCGCTGCTGATCGAGGAGCAGGAATGGGCTGACATCAGCGCCGGCCTGGTCCAGCGCGCCGATCTGTTCGAGGAGACCATCGCCGACATTTACGGGCCGAACCGGCTGGTCGAGAAAGGCATTCTGCCGGCCGGATTGATCGCGGCCAGCCCGGAATATTTGCGGCCGGTCGTCGGCACCAGGCCGGCGAGCGGCCATTTCCTGCATTTCTGCGCCTTCGAGCTCGGTCGTGGCCCGGACGGCCGCTGGTGGGTGCTTGGCGACCGCACACAGGCGCCGTCGGGCGCCGGCTTTGCGCTGGAAAACCGCGTCGCCACCACAAGGGCGCTGTCCGACATCTACGGCGAAATGCATGTGCACCGCCTGGCCGGCTTCTTCCGTCGCTTCCGCGACGCGCTGATCGGCATGGCCAGGCAAGCCGGCGGCCGTGTCGCCATCCTGACGCCGGGACCGCTGAACGAAACCTATTACGAACATGCCTATATCGCCCGCTATCTCGGCATCATGCTGCTCGAGGGCGAGGACCTGACCGTCTCCGGCGGCAGGCTGATGGTGCGCACGGTTTCGGGGCTGATGCCGGTGAGCGTCTTGTGGCGGCGGCTCGACGCCGCCTTCGCCGATCCGCTTGAATTGCGGCCGGACTCGCAGATCGGCACGCCGGGGCTGGTCGAGGCGGTTCGGCAAGGGGCGGTTTCGGCCGTCAATGCACTGGGCTCCGGCCTGATGGAGACGCGCGCGTTGCTCGCCTTCCTGCCCAAGATTTCGCGCGCCCTGCGCAACGAGGAACTGCTGCTGCCGACGGTCGCGACATGGTGGTGCGGGCAGGAGACGGAGCGTGAACATGTGCTCGCCAACATCGATAGCATGGTGATCGGCCCGGCGCTGTCGACGCGGCTTGCCTTCGAGGACGACGGCTCGACCAAGCTCGGGTCGGCGCTGTCGGTCGAGGAACGGGCCGAACTGGTCGCCAGGATCGAACGGGACGGCGGCGACTTCGTCGGCCAGGAAGCGGTGACGCTGTCGACCACGCCTGTCTATGTCGGCGGTTGGCTGGAGCCGCGGCCGGCAAGCCTGCGCGTCTATCTGGCGCGGACGCCGGAAGGCTGGACCGTGATGCCGGGCGGGTTTGCCCGTGTCGGCTTTTCGCTCGACCCGACGGCCATCGCCATGCAGCGCGGCGGCCAGGCGGCGGATGTCTGGGTGGTCAGCGACAGGCCGGTCGAGCGCGAGACACTGCTGCCGCAGGAGCACGACAGCTTCACCCGAACCCTGCCGGGCAGCCTGCCCAGCCGCGCGGCTGAGAACCTGACATGGCTCGGCCGCTATATCGAGCGATCGGAAGACACGGTGCGCATCCTGCGCGCCTACCATGTGCGGCTGGCCGAGACATCCGATCCCGAGATGCCGCTGCTCGCCGATATCAGCGACTATCTCGCGCCGTTCGGCATCGACGTCGAGACGGCAATCCCATTGGGGCTCATCGGCACGCTGGACAGCGCCGTTTACAGCGCCGGGCAGATCCGCGACCGCTTCTCGCCCGATGGCTGGCTGGCATTGAAGGATCTGTCGAAGACCATCCATCAATTTGCCGCGACCGTGGCGCCGGGCGACGACGCGACAAGGGCAATGACGGTCATCCTGCGCAAGCTGGCCGGGTTTTCCGGCCTGCTGCACGAGAACATGTACCGCTTTGCCGGCTGGCGTTTCCTGGAAATCGGCCGCAGGCTCGAACGCGGCATCCAGATCGCCCGCACGCTCGCCCGGCTGACCGGAGCCCAGGCGCCGGAAGGTGCGCTCGACATGGTGCTGGAGATCGGCGACAGCGTCATGACCCACCGTCGGCAGTATCCGGTGCAGGCGGGGCGGCGCACCGTGGTCGACCTTCTGGCGCTCGATCCGCTCAACCCGCGCTCAATCCTTTTCCAGCTCGAACGGCTGAAGGCCGAAATCGCGCTGCTGCCCGCTGTCGGCGCTGAAGGCCATATGTCGCCGGCGGCCAAGGAAATCCTGCAGCTCAACACGTCGATCGCCATCAAGGAGCCCTCGGACATGACGGCCAAGGCCCTCGGCGATCTCGCCAATGAAATCGGCGGGCTCTACAACAGCCTCGCCAAAGCCTATTTCGGGTAGAGACAGCATGCTCTACGACATCAGGCTTCACCTGCGTTACGACTATGATGCGGCGGCCGGCGGTGGCCGCCATCAGGTGCGCGTGCTGCCGCCGACCATCCCTGGCGTGCAGCGCGTCATCGCCGCTTCACTGTCTTTTGTGCCGGCGCCCAGCGAACGTTCCGACTTTTCCGACTTTTTCGGCAACAGTGTCACCTCGATCGCCTTTCGTGACGCGCATGATGCGCTCGACATCAGGATGAGCGCGCGTGTTTCAGTGTCGCGGCCCGAACCCGGGCTCGACGTATCGCCGGACATACGCCGGCTGAGGGAAGAACTCGGCGCAGTGCACTCGCTGGCGCCGGCTTCGCCGCATCACTTTCTGGCCGCCAGCGATCATGCCGGCATCGACGCGGCAATCACTGCCTATGCGAAAGGCAGTGCCGGCGGTTCGACAGTCGGCACGGCCATGGCTCTGTGCAACCGCATTCACCGCGATTTCACCTATGACGGCGAGGCGACCACCGTGCAGACGCGAGCCAGCGACGCCTTTGGCCTGAAGCGCGGCGTCTGCCAGGATTTCTCCCACATCATGATCGCCGGCCTGCGCGGCCTCGGTATTCCCGCGGGCTATGTCAGCGGGTTCCTGCGCACCATCCCGCCGCGCGGGAAGCCGCGGCTCGAAGGCGCCGACGCCATGCACGCCTGGGTCAAGGTGTGGTGCGGGCGCGATGCCGGCTGGCAGGAATTCGATCCGACCAATGGCATGCGGGCTAGCAACGACCATATCACGGTCGGCTACGGCCGCGATTACTCCGATGTGGCGCCGATCGTCGGCGTGCTGAAAACCACCGGTGGACAGGTCGGCGAGCAGGCGGTCGACGTCGTTCCGGTCGTGCTCGAAAAGGCGTGACGACGCACGTCTTCGACGCACGGCGACGTCGATAGGCTGTTCTGGGACCAAGAGATCAAGAGGCGTTGGAACCCGCAGCCGGCAAGCGGCTTATCTACGGAAATTCCGTGGAGAGGACATGCTGGACAAATCCGGGTCGTCGTCTGGCCAATCGGCTGTGAGGAAAGCTGCACCAAAAAACGCGGTGCCGCACAACGGAGCGCTGGAGAACGGCGCGCAAGCCTCGGCCGTTCGGGCCTCGCTCAACTATGTCACCGACACTGAACCCGGTATTCGCCGGCTGCGTTCGGGCAAGGGGTTCTCGTACAAAGGACCCGACGGGCGGATTGTCGACGGGGAGGCGCTGGCACGCATCAAGGCGCTCGCCATTCCACCGGCCTGGACGGATGTGTGGATCTCGCCGGATGCCGACGGTCACATCCAGGCGACCGGTCGGGACCAGCGCGGCCGCAAACAATACCGCTATCACCCGCACTGGGCGGAGGAGCGTGACGGCGTCAAATATTCGAGCCTGATTGCCTTCGCCGAAAGCCTGCCCGAACTGCGGCGGCAGATCGAGGTCGATTTGCGCCGTCACGGCCTGCCGCTGGAACGCGTCGTTGCGGCTATCGTCTGGCTGCTCGACAACACGATGATCCGTGTCGGCAATGCCGCCTATGCCCGCGACAACAAGAGTTTTGGGCTGACCACGCTGCGTGACCGCCATGTCGACATCAAGGGCTCGAGCCTGCGCTTTGCCTTCATCGGTAAATCCGGCAAGGAATGGAGATTGAAACTTGTCGATCGCCGGATTGCCAAGGTCGTGCGTGGAGCGCAGGACCTGCCGGGCCAAAAACTGTTCCAGTATCTCGACGAGGACGGAAACAGGCATCCGGTGCGCTCAGACGACGTCAACCGCTATATCAGGGAAAATGCCGGAGCGGAGTTCAGCTCCAAGCACTTCAGAACCTGGGGTGGCACCATCCATGCGGCGTCGCTGTTTGCGCAAACCGAACGTCCGGAAAGCCAGGCGCAGCAAAAGCGGGTGATGAACAATGTCATCGACAAGGTTGCCGAGCGGCTCGGCAATACGCGCGCGGTTTGTCGCCAATGCTACATCCATCCGGAAGTGTTCCGCGCCTGGCCCGAAGGACGGCTGCTGGACGAAATGGCGGATGCCAACCAAGGCAAGCGCTCGATCGCCGGGCTCGACGACGAGGAGGCCTTGGTCTTGAGATGGCTGAAGGCGAGGGAATGACGCCGGACGGAGCGTATTTTTTTGTCGACGCCGTGTCGGCATCGGTCCTAGTGTTTCGTCCTTTGACAGAGAAAAGGACGACCCATGCTCTACGCGATCCTCTGCTATGCCTCCGAAGACGTCGTCTGCTCCTGGAGCAAGGAGCAGGACGACGCCGTCATGGAAAAACTTCTGGGTGTGCAGGAAAAATATGCCCAGGCGGGCCGGCTTGGCCCGGTGGCGCGGCTCTTGCCGACGACCGCGGCGACGACGCTGAGGAAGGTCAAGGGCGAATCGATCGTCATCGACGGCCCGTTTGCCGAAACCAAGGAACAGTTCCTCGGCTTTTACACGCTCGAATGCGCCGACCTCGATGAGGCCGTCGACTTCGCGCGCGAGCTTTCCGAGGTCAACCCGAGCGGCGGCTCCTACGAAATCCGGCCGGTCTCGCTGTTCAATCCCGCCAAGGTTTCCGCATGACCGAACTCGCCTGGATCAGCACGGCAATCAGCACCGCTCGCCCGCAGGCGATGGGGGCATTGCTGCGCTACTTCCGCGACCTCGACGCGGCGGAGGAAGCATTCCAGGACGCCTGCCTGAGGGCACTGAACAACTGGCCGAAAAACGGTCCGCCGCGCGATCCGGCAGCCTGGCTGATCTTCGTCGGCCGCAACAGCGGCATCGATGCGGTGCGCAAGCGCGCCAAGCAGGCGCCGCTGCCGGAGGAGGACCAGATCTCCGATCTGGAGGATGCCGAGAGCGACGTCGCCGAGCGGCTGGACGGGGCGCATTACCGCGACGATATTTTGCGGCTGCTGTTTATCTGCTGCCATCCCGACCTGCCGGCCACACAGCAGATCGCGGTGGCGTTGCGCATCGTCTCCGGCCTGACGGTCAAGCAGATCGCCCGCGCCTTCCTCGTCGGTGAAAGCGCCATGGAGCAGCGTATCACGCGCGCCAAGGCGCGTATCGCCGACGCCGGGGTGCCGTTCGAGACGCCGGGAGCGGTCGAGCGCTCCGAACGGCTCGCCGCCGTCGCCGCCATGGTCTACCTGATCTTCAACGAAGGCTATTCCAGCAACAGCGGCGAGGCTTCGGCGCGTGCGCCGCTTTGCGAAGAGGCGATCCGGCTGGCCCGGCTGCTGCTCAGGCTGTTCCAGACCGAGCCGGAGATCATGGGGCTGACGGCGCTGTTGCTGCTGCAGCATGCACGCTCGCCGGCTCGCTTCGACGAGAACGGCGAGATCGTGCTGCTCGAAGACCAGGACCGCAGCCTGTGGAGCCGCAAGATGATCGATGAAGGCCTGGCGCTGGTCGATAAGGCGTTGCGCCATCGCAAGCCCGGTCCCTACCAGGTGCAAGCGGCGATCGCCGCACTGCATGCGCGGGCGGAAAAGCCCGAGGACACGGACTGGAACGAGATCGACCTGCTCTACGGCCTGCTCGAGCAGATGCAGCCGTCGCCGGTGGTGATGCTCAACCGCGCCGTCGCGGTCTCCAAGGTGCGTGGACCGGAAGCCGCACTCGCCATGATCGAGCCGCTGGAGGGAAGGCTTTCCGGCTATTTCCATTTCTTCGGCCTCAAGGGCGGACTGCTGATGCAGCTTGGCCGCGGCGAGGAGGCGCGTGTCGCTTTCGACCGCGCCATCGCGCTCGCCAATACGGCCGCCGAGGCAGCGCATATCCGCATGCATATCGACCGGCTGATGAAAGAAAGCGCCGTGCGGGAAACCGCCAAGACGGCACACTGATTCGCTCTATCTGGCTGGTTCAACAGTCGGACGCCGGCTTGGACCATGCCGGGGTGGCGATTTCTCCCTGAAACGCGTAATGCCACGCCATGACAGCGCCTGGTGTGCCGACCGGCAGGGAGTGGGTATGGCGCAAGGCTTGGACCGACGCCATATGAGCGACGGAATCTGAAAGGGATGAAAATGACGATTGCGAAGGAAACGGCCGGGCTTCTGGCGAAACTGGGCGTTGCCGAGCGCGCGCTTACGGGCGGCGATCTTATCGTGCGCAGCCCGGTGACCGGCGAGCAGATCGCCGCGCTGAAGACCATCTCGCCGGCCGATGCGGCAACGACCATCGACAATGCCCACAGAGCTTTCCTGGCGTGGCGGCAGGTGCCAGCTCCCAAGCGTGGCGAACTGGTGCGGCTGCTCGGCGAGGAATTGCGCACACACAAGGCCGAGCTTAGCCGGTTGGTATCGATCGAAGTCGGCAAGATCCCATCCGAAGGTCTTGGCGAAGTGCAGGAGATGATCGACATCTGCGATTTCGCCGTCGGTCTTTCCCGGCAATTGTACGGCCTGACCATCGCCACCGAGCGTCCCGGCCATCGCATGATGGAGACCTGGCATCCGCTCGGCGTCGTAGGCGTCATCTCGGCCTTCAACTTTCCGGTCGCGGTGTGGTCGTGGAACGCAGCACTTGCGCTGGTCTGCGGCGACGCGGTGGTGTGGAAGCCGTCGGAGAAGACACCGCTGACGGCGCTCGCCTGTGAGGCGATTTTTGCACGCGCGGTAAAGCGTTTCGGTGCTGACGCGCCGCAGGGACTGGCGCCCGTGCTGATCGGCGATCGCGCCGTCGGCGAGATCCTGGTCGATCATCCCAAGGTGCCGCTGGTCTCGGCCACCGGCTCGACGCGCATGGGCAGGGATGTCGGCCCACGGCTGGCGAAGCGCTTTGCCCGTGCCGTGCTGGAGCTCGGCGGCAACAATGCCGGCATCGTCTGCCCGACGGCCGATCTGGACATGGCGCTCCGCGCTATCGCCTTCGGCGCCATGGGCACGGCCGGCCAGCGCTGCACGACGCTCAGGCGCCTGTTCGTGCATGAGAGCGTCTATGACCAGCTCGTTCCGCGCCTGAAGAAGGCTTATGAGAGCGTCTCGGTCGGCAATCCGCTGGAGACAAGCGCTCTGGTTGGCCCGCTGATCGACAAGGCTGCCTACGAGAATATGCAGAAGGCGCTGGAGGAGGCGGCTTCGCATGGCGGTAAGATAACCGGCGGAATGCGGGTCGAGAACGGTCACCCCGACGCCTACTATGTGCGTCCGGCGCTGGTCGAAATGCCGCGGCAGGTTTCGCCGGTGACGGAGGAAACCTTCGCGCCCATCCTCTATGTGATGAAATATTCGGACTTCGACACCGTGCTAGAAGAACACAATGCCGTGGGAGCGGGGCTGTCATCCTCGATCTTTACCCGCGACCTGCAGGAATCCGAGCGCTTTCTTAGCGTCGACGGATCGGACTGCGGTATCGCCAACGTCAATATAGGCACGTCAGGGGCCGAGATCGGCGGTGCCTTCGGTGGCGAGAAGGAAACCGGCGGCGGCCGCGAGAGCGGCTCCGATGCCTGGAAGGCCTATATGCGGCGCGCCACCAATACGGTGAATTATTCCAAGGCGCTGCCGCTTGCGCAGGGCGTGTCGTTCGACATCGATTGAAATGCCAGATCTCCGTCGCGGCGGCGCCAAGGCTGCCACGACGGCGGTCGGCTCGCGGTTCAGCTGGCTTGCGAAGTTACAACACAGTTGTCGAAGGCTGCATCGATGATGGCGAGCTTGATGGCCTGGGCGGTCATGTATTCCTGATAGAACTCGCTCGACACCCACATGACCGAGTGACCGCGCTGGCCCAGCCAGCCGATGCTGCCGAGTTCTTCGGCATCGCGCAATTTGCGTGACAGGTGGGTGCGGGAAAGCTTGAGCCAGTTCGCGAAATCTCCAATTGAGACGACACCGGTCGGGATTCGGTCCAGGTCGGCATGATCGGGGTCGACGCCGGACATCAGCCAATCCATGACGATGCCGCCATTGTCGAGCCAGGTGAACAAGGAAAAGGTCTGTCTCGGCTCCCGCACGGCATGCGACGAAAGCAGGCCGTCGGCCACCAGCGGCTGCAGTTTGGCGAGCATGTCCGGTTGTGCGACGAATGCAGCCAGTCGAAATCCGCTGTCCAGGCTGTCCAGGCTGTCCAGCGTTCTGAGATGAGCCATGACCCAGCCGGCAACCGTCTCCAGAGTGCCCGCGGTCGGCTCAAAGGGGCGGATGCGCCCACATTTGATCGGCAGATGCCGGATGAAGCCGTAATGCAGCATCTCCTTCAGGAAGGCGTCGGCGGTGTTGCGGCTGGCCACCGAATGCCGGCAGATGTCGTCCATGAACCGTGCGGACGTAAGTCCCTTGCGATGATCGTCCGGCTCTCGATTGAAATACAAGGCAAGACCGATATGGGCCATCAGCCAACGTTGTTGGGTGGCGAATACGGAGGCCAGCCGCGGGTTCGCTTCATAGGTCTGGAGAAGCGTCCGCGACTGAGCCTGGACATGGCGACGCAGCGCCGGATGGCGGGCAATGTCTTCAGAAACCAGCGCCATCCCCGCCGAGCCCAACCAAATTTGCAACTGGAAATACGATCACAATTTCAGCCTTCGCGGGTCGTGTCCAGAGCCGGCGCATCAGGATACGAGCCGAATCCCGCCGGCTGGTAGCTGAATTCCGCCACTTGATCGCCGAGGCTGATCTCGCGAGGCGCTGATCTCCCTGCAGAAGGCTAGCCCGCTCGAACCCGCCAATGATGGCCTCGCCCCGTCCAGCCCGTGCTCCCGCCGATGGCGACGCGGAACCAACACAAGCTTTGCTCGTTGAAGAACGCTGATTTGGACTGAGACTGTGAGGAACTACAAAATGGAGAATGGCCTTTTCGCCACGCCGCCTGCACCGTTACGGAAAACAGAGTCGGTTTGGCTACGGGCGCTCAAATGGCTGTTGCGCCGGGTGCGCAGCGCCTCCGACAGCTCCGGAACCATGTTGAAGCCAATCCTTTCCGGACCTGAGGATGATAGCGGGCCTACTCCGCCTCGACGCGCTTGAGGCTGATTGCACTGCGATCCTGACGCCAAAATAACCGGTCGCATGTCTTTTCATCACTGCCGCGACGGCGACAGCCATGACCGCTTCGAAGGCCTGCGACGGCGATGTGTTCGCCTGATGCAGCGGCGGGAGCGGCAGTGCCGCGTAACGGCGGGAACCATTGGGCGTGCTTGGCTATTAGATACAGGCGGCTGCTGGTCTGCCGGGCCAGGAGCCATAGCTATGATCATTAATCCCCCACCGGAAAGCGCCATCCCGGCATCCGTTCCGTCGGTCGATCCAAAAGCCGCCCCGACGCCTCGCAATGCCGAAGCGGAGGTCTTTTATATCGAGGCGATCCGCGAGCTTGTCACGACCGGCATCCCCTTTCTCGTCGCCGGCACCTATGCCGTAAGCGCCTATACCGGGATCACCCGCCTGACCAAGGATCTCGATATTTTCTGCAAGGCCGGCGACTGCCCGCGCATCCTCGCCCATTTCAAGCGGATCGGTTACGCCGTCGTGGTCGAGGACGACCGGTGGCTCGGCAAAGTGTTCAAGGGCACGCATTTTTTCGACGTCATTTTCGCCTCGATGAACGGCACAATGCCCGTCGACGACCTGTGGCTGGAGCACGCCCGTCAGGGCGAATTGCTGGGCAGCCAGGTGCGGATCATCGGCCCAACCGAGCTTATCTGGTCCAAAAGCTTCATCCAGGACCGCCGCCGCCACGATGGCGCCGACGTCGCGCACACCATCCTCAAGGCGCACGACCAGATCGATTGGCAAAGGCTGCTTTCCTACATGGAAGTCCATTGGGAAGTCTTGCTGATGCATCTCTTGAACTTCCGATGGATCTATCCGACGGAGCGAGACCGTGTGCCGGCGTGGCTGCTCGACGAATTGCTCGACCGGCTGGCCAAACAGCGCGAACTGCCGCCTTCCCGGATGCGGATCTGCCGCGGGCGCATGCTTTCACGAACCGACTATGAGATCGACGTCAAGGAATGGGGCTTTGCCGACGTCGGCGGTGAAGGAGAATATAGCGATGGCTGACGAACTCAAACCTGCTTCGGCAAAGGCGGAAAACGGCGGCACACTCAAGATCGCCGCCATTGGCGATCTGCATGTCGGCAAGGAGGACCAGGCGTCGTACCGCGATCTTTTCGGCGAGATGTCGCGCGAAGCCCAGGTTCTCGTGCTGACCGGCGACCTTACCAATCTCGGCAAGCCTCGGGAGGCCGAAATCCTTGCCGAGGAACTGCGTGCCTGCACGATCCCGGTCGTCGCCGTACTTGGCAACCACGACTATGAGTCAGGCGCCGTCGAGCAGGTCACCGACATTCTGCGCCAGGCGGGCGTTCATCTGCTCGATGGCGAGGCGACGGAGATTCACGAGGTCGGGTTCGTCGGGGTCAAGGGTTTCGTTGGCGGTTTTGGATCGCGCATGCTCGGCTCCTTCGGCGAACCGGCCATCAAGTCGATGGTGGCGGAAAGCGTGAACGAAGCGATGCGGCTTGAAAACGCGATGCGGCAGGTCCGCGCCAAACGCACGCTTGTCGTTCTGCACTACGCGCCTGTCGTCGAGACGGTCGAAGGCGAGCCGCTGGAGATCTTCCCATTTCTCGGTTCGTCACGCCTGGCCGAAACAATAGACCGGTTCCAGGTCAGTGCGGTGGTGCATGGTCATGCGCATCGCGGCGCCTACGAGGGCCGTACGCCGGGCGGGGCGTCGGTCTATAACGTTGCCATGCATGTCGCCAAGCCGACGGGCCGCCCCTACGCCATGCTCGAAATCTGACAGGCAGCGCCACTGGCGCAAGCAATCGCCCGTGCACGCTGCAGAACGATCATGGCACTTGCCGGGTAACAGCCATCCGCTTCGGTGGAATGTCGTTTTCATCCGGGTTGGGAACGGGATCTTCGTCGGGGAGCCTGTCGGGGTCCGGCTCACGCACGGGCTTGGGATCGGGGATGGGAGGCGGTGGCACCGGGGTCGGTGTTGGCTCGGGTGTGGGAATAGTGGCCATCGTAATCATCTCCTCTTGGCGCAGAACAACGCAACGGGTCGGCTGGTTCCCGGCTTGCCCGTTTTTGGAACTACACCGTCGCGCCTGCGGGTCAGCCCATCTCCGGATTCGGCTGGCTGCCGCCTGACTTGCTTGACCGCAGCAGCAGCGCCAGCGGAACGAGCAGGGCGGTTGCCACCGCGCAGTAGCGGAAGACATCGACATAGGCGAGCAGCGTGGCCTGGCGAGCGATCAACTGACCAAGCCAGGCGATCGCCTGCTGCTTCGCCTCGACCATTGGCGAACCCTGGGCGACGAAATGCTCGGTCGCCTGCCGAAGCGCCTGCTGATAGGCGGGCGACGACTGCACGGTGTGGCCGACCAGATTCGATTGATGGATCTGGGAGCTTTGCGCAATGACGGTGTTGGACAGCGAGACGCCGATGCTGCCGCCGATATTGCGTGCAACGTTGATCAGCGCAGATGCCTGGTTGGTCTTCTGCGGGGGCAGGCCGACATAGGCCGCGGTCGAGATGGGAATGAACAGGAACGGCAGCCCGACCATCAGGAAAACACGGGCAAAGGCAAAGAAGCGGAAGCTGGCGTCCGGAGTAAGCGAGGTCATATGCCAAAGGGCCACTGCGACCACCGACATGCCCATCATGATCAGATATTTGGGCTGCACGATGCTGCCTACAAATCCGGACACCGGCATCAAGATCAACATGGCGATGCCGCCCGGCATCATCGAAAGGCCCGAGAGCGTCGCGGTGTAGGCAAATGTCGTCTGCTGCAGCTGAGGCACGATCTGGGTGGTGCTGAACAGGATAGCACCGACCGCCATCATGACCAGGAACGCCGTGCCGAACTGGCGCGTGAATAATAGGCGCATGTCGACGACCGGATCGCTGCGACTGAGTTCCCATGGGATAAGCAGCAGGAACGCGATCGCGGAAATCACTGCGAAAGTGGTGATGAAATCCGAGGCGAACCAATCGTAGCGCTGGCCCCGGTCGAGAAAAATCTCCAGGCACCCCAATGCCGTCGCTACCAGGACGAACCCGATCCCGTCGATCTTCAGGCCGCCTTTCAGCCGTTCCTTGCGTTCGCGTTCGAGTACGTCCGGTTCGACCAACAGCCATTGCACCAGGGCCAGCGACAGGATGCCGAACGGCACGTTGATGAAGAAGATCCAGTGCCAGGAGAAATGGTCGGTCAGCCAGCCGCCGATCGTCGGCCCGACCGTCGGTGCGACGATGACGGCAATGCCGTAAAGCGCGAAGGCCTGCGAGCGCTTTTCTGGCGGAAAGGTATCGGCAAGGATCGATTGCTCGCTTGGCGCCATGCCGCCGCCGCCGAGTCCCTGAAGGACCCTGAACAGGATGAGCAGTTCCAGGTTGGGCGCCAGTCCGCACAGCAGCGACGCGACGGTAAAGGTCGCAACGCAGAGCATGTAGTAGCGCTTGCGGCCGATGACGCTTGCCAGCCAGCCGCTGACCGGGATGATCACCGAGTTGGCAACGAGATAGGTGGTAATCACCCAGGTGCTTTCGTCCATTCCGGCCGCCAGGCTGCCGGCGATGTTGCGCAGGGCGACATTGGCGATCGAGGTGTCGAGCACCAGCATGAAAGTGGCGATGGAGACGACGACGGCGATAAGCCAGGGATTGTGCGTCCCGGCGGCGGATCGGCTTTCACCCTGATTTCTGGCGGTTTCGCCGCTCATCGCACCTTGACCGTCGGCACCACCGACAGGCCCGGCCCGAGAAGCACATCCGGCGGCTTGTCGAAGACGATCTTGACCGGCACGCGCTGTACCACCTTGACGAAATTGCCGGTGGCATTTTCGGCCGGCAGGAGGCTGAAGGCGGTGCCGCTGCCGGCCTGAATACTGTCGACGCGACCATGGAAGGACTTGTCCGGGTAGGCGTCGATGTCGATGTCGACCGGCTGTCCCTGCCGCATCAGATCGAGCTGCGTCTCCTTGAAATTGGCCTTCACCCAGACCTCGTCGGGAACGAACATCATCAATACCTGGCCAGGTTGGGCGTAGGTGCCGTTAGCCGCAGAAATGCTCGTTGCCCGCCCGGCTGCGGGTGCTGTGATAGTCGTGCGTGACAGCGTCGTGCGGGCTTGCTCCTGGCTGGCCTTGGCCTGCTCGAGCTGCGCCTCGGCGCTCCTGGCCTGTGCCTGCAAGACCGAAACCTGGCTTTTTGCGGAGGCGACATTGGCCTCGGCGCTGTCCAGCGCGGCCTGGTCCTGACGCAACGTCGATGCCGCCTGCTGCGCCTGCTGCTGCGTTGCCGTGCCCCTGGCCAGGAGTTCGCGATTGCGTTGATCCTCGGCCTTGGCGAAATCCAGCGCTGCCTTGGCCTGTGCAACCTGCCTCTGGGCAGCGTTTACCTTTGCGTTTTGAGCCTCGATCTGGGCGGCGACATTGACGATTTCGGCCTCGGCCGCGGCGACGCCGGCATCGGCCTGCTTCAGGTTTGCCTGATAGTCGCTGTCGTCGATACGCAGGAGGACATCGCCCGCCTGTACATGCTGATTGTCGGTAACCGCCAGCTCGGTAAGGCGGCCGGCTATTTGCGCACCGATCGTCACTGTGCGCGCATCTATGAAGGCGTCGTCGGTCGATTCGTACTGGCGAGCGTTCAGCCACCAGATCGCGATGCCTGCCACGACGAGCAACAGCGCAAGCGCGATGGCTGCGGCCGCATAGGGATGGCGCCTGGGAAAGCCGAGCAGACCGGCCTTTCGTTGCGAGGCATTCCCGTCGGGTTTTTCCTGCCGGGGCTCTGCCGATCGCTCACGAGATTCTCGAACCGGGGCCGGTTGCTCCCGGGTTTCATTTACAGGCTCGACGTCTTGCTCGACGCGTTGAGGCTTCGTGTCCAACGGAATTGCTTTCAAGATTGATATTGCAGCCGCCGAAGCGGACGCAAAGCCAAACGGCAAGCTTCCGCAAAAGTTCCTGTCCGGAAACGGGTTCGGTTAACCGGTCGACATCGAACACAGGCGGGGGCGCGTCGGAATTCGAGCGCCGCTTCACCGGGCAGGTGATCCGTACGCCTCATGTTGCGGCGGTCCGGCCTTGTCAGCGCTCCATGGCGCGATAATTGCTCATATAGGCGTGGGCGAATTCACCTGTCGACAGGAGCCGACCATGAAACATCAAACACTCGACCAACTGCAGGCCGTCGCGGAAGTTGAGTCCTTCGCGGCGTATCCGGCGATGACTCGAACCCAGCGGATTGAACGTTGGGCGGAACTTCTCGAACAAAACCCGACGCGATGCCTTGGGGCGCTTCCAGGCACCGAATATATGAACAGGGAAGCGCGCGACAGATCGCGTGGCGCTGGGACGCCGCTCACTGTCGCCTTCGAGGATCCGGTTCTGCGTGCCATGGGCCTCAGCGATGATACCTATGGTGAGGCAAAGCGCTTCTTCGAACTGAGCGACCGGCAGTTGCACCAAATCGTCTGCCATTGCCATGTCGGCGCTACGATGCAAGCGAGATGGGCCGCTGCCAGGGTGCGCGGGATAGTTCGCGGCAACAGATTTGTTGCCTGGATGAAGGGCTTGATCGTGCATTGAGGCGGTACGAGGAACGGCGGAACACGCGTTCTTTCCGCGCCGTGGAGAGCGCTTCCGAACTTGGAAGGGCTCGTGCGCCGTCGGGCCGCGCAGATTGTGAAACTCCTCGACGCTTGGCTGCGCCTTGTCGCGGCCATGCGTCCGTCTTTGATGTGAGAATTTGAGCTGGCCCGCCACAGGTGAGAGCCTTCGTCTGACCGGCGGTCGAGCGCCGTCCAGGCCTGCCTGCGCGGCTACTAACGACGAATGATCCTGCGATCGGGGAAGATCCTGCGACCTGGCTAAACTAGCGATCGATTTCTCCGAACACGATGTCGAGCGAGCCGATGATCGCGGCAACATCGGCGATCATATGGCCTCGGGACAGGAAATCCATCGCTTGCAGGTGGGCGAAGGAAGGTGCGCGGATCTTGCATCGGTAGGGAACGTTGCCCCCGTCCGACACGAGGTAGACGCCGAATTCACCCTTCGGCGCCTCGACGGCGGCATAGACTTCACCGCTCGGCACGCGAATGCCTTCGGTATAAAGTTTGAAGTGGTGGATCGTCGCTTCCATCGAGCGCTTCATCGTGGCACGCGGCGGCGGCGTGATCTTGTGGCTCGGAATCGCGACCGGTCCCTGGCCTTCTGGTGAGCGCAACTTTTCCAGACATTGCCGCATGATCCGGACCGACTGGCGCATTTCCTCCATGCGGACGAGATAGCGGTCGTAGCAGTCGCCATGCTTGCCGACTGGGATATCGAAATCCATCTCCGAATAGCATTCGTATGGCTGCGCCTTGCGCAGGTCCCAGGACGCGCCCGATCCGCGCACCATCACGCCGGAAAAGCCCCAGGCCCAGGCATCATCGAGGCCGATCACCCCGACATCGACATTGCGCTGCTTGAAAATGCGGTTCTCGGTCAACAGCTCTTCGAGATTGTCGCAGACCTTGAGGAACGGATCGCAGAACTTCCAGATGTCGTCTAGGAGTTCCGGCGGCAGATCCTGATGCACGCCGCCGACCCTGAAATAATTCGCGTGCATGCGGGCGCCGGACGCGCGCTCATAAAAGACCATCAGCTTCTCGCGCTCGGCGAAACCCCAGAGCGGCGGCGTCAGCGCGCCGATGTCCATGGCTTGCGTGGTGACGTTGAGGAGGTGCGATAACAGCCGGCCTATTTCGCAGAAAAGCACGCGGATGAGCTGTCCGCGTTTCGGAACCGATATTTCGAGGAGCTTCTCGGCGGCGAGACAGAATGCATGCTCCTGGTTCATCGGCGCGACGTAGTCGAGCCGGTCGAAATAGGGCAAGGCCTGCAGGTAGTTCTTGTACTCGATGAGCTTTTCGGTGCCGCGATGCAGCAGGCCGATATGGGGATCGGCGCGTTCCACGATCTCGCCGTCGAGTTCGAGCACCAGCCGCAGGACGCCGTGAGCGGAGGGATGTTGTGGCCCGAAATTGATGGTGAAGTTGCGAACTGCAGCCTCGGCCATGACAGTCCTCCGCGATCAAGCGGGCTTTGGTTCCGTGCCGGAGCCGGCTTGTCCGCTTTCAGCCGCTCACGTCGTCGTCTGGATGATCAGCGTGAGCGTGCCGTCGCCGTCGATATTGGCTGCGACGACCTGCGTGGAATTAAGCCCGTTCGCCGCCAGCGCCGATGCCGCCTGCGGCGATGCGTCGATCGAACTTTGCAGGATGCGCAAATCCTCGGCGCTGGTCTGGGTGACGACGGCCTCCGCCTGTGCCTTGATGTCAGGAGGCAGATCCTCCATCGCCACGATTGTCACTGCGGTGAAATTCTGGGCGGAGAAGGCTTGGTCAGGTGTAGCCTGGTCGGGAGTGGTCCCTTCGGGCGTGGCTTGCTCTGGCAGGGTTTGCGGGGCCGTCGGCGGGACAGGGGCAAGCTCTGGTGCCACGGATTGCGCATAGACCGGCGAGGCAAGGGCCAGTGCCGAAAGTGTGGCAATTGTCGTCGATAGGCGCATAGCCGTTCCTTCCGTTTGCTCAGCGGACGATCAATTCGGTGACGACAAAACCATCGTGTCGAAATATGGTTCCGTGACGAGGTGATGTCTTGCCGAAAGCCGTGATTGTCGCGGAAAGCAGGGCGCGAAATCCGGCGTTGCCTGTCTCAGGCAGCGGTGTGGCTGCGATCGGGCTGCGGCCAGCGCTGCAACGCCTCACGGCCCTGAGCGGTCAGTTCGTAGATCCCGCGATCGGTGCGCGCGAACCAGCGATACACATTGTGCAGCAGGATCTTAGGCGCGTTCGGCAGGTTGGGCTTCAAGTCACGCGGCCGCTTTGGGCCATCGGCGAGGGCTGCGGCGCATGCCAGCGCCTGCTGGCGATAAGCGGTCATGATCGGCGCACGCGAGCCGCCGCCGGCGACAGGATCGCCCTGCCGACGCCGATGTTCGTCAATTAGCTTCGAGCGGCGCCGGGGATCCCGACGCGGAGCCAATGCCGTCGGGCTGAGCAGCACCTGAACCTCGCCGTTCGGTCGCACGCCAAGCAGGCCAAAGCCGAGCCGACGGCAGAGATTGCGGTATCTCACATCGCTCTCACGGCCCTTGCCACGGGCCGACATGCATGCCGCTAGCCAGACCTCGTCGCTCGCCGCCATACGGTCGACGCCCTGGAGCACCAGTTCGAGGTTGAACTTCAGCTTCAGCTCGCAGATGACGACGATCGGCGGAGAGTCGGCACTCAGCGCCAGCAGATCGCAGCCGCCGATCTCGCCCTTGACCATAAATCCCAGGCCTTCCAGGAAGGTCTTGACCGGGCTGTAGAGTGAAGTTTCGAGCATGGGCCTTTGTCGGCTGCGAATCATTCCGCCGATCGGCGGTTCAGCGCGATGATCGCTCCTTGCCGTTGAACAGGAGGTAAACGACGGCCAAGCAAGTGGTCAGAGCCGTGCCATGGCCGCTTGCCAATTTGGTATGCTGGTATAATGTGTACCTAAGGTAGCATGCTCCGCGTAGCTGCGCTGTGCTGGACATCCGGGCGCCCGAGACATCGTCCATGGCATCGTCATTTGAGCGGCGGCTCCCCTGCGTTCTCTAATCCGCCGACCGGCGGCAATGTGCATACAAGTCAATGGGATGACGATCGGCAGGGCCGTCGTTGGAATTCAGGAGTAACGGACACATGACAACGATTGCGCTGTTTGGTGCGGGCGGCAAAATGGGTTACCGTCTGTCGACCAATTTTCGCGGATCTCCCTATACGATACGCCATGTCGAGGTCAGCGACGCCGGCCGCGAGCGGCTTAAGTCGGGCCTCGGCATCGATGCCGTCAGCGCCGATGAGGCGCTTGATGGAGCCGATGTGGTGATCCTGGCGGTGCCGGACACGCACATCGGCAAGGTCGCGGCGAGTATCGAGAGCAAGCTTGCATCAGGCACGATGGTCGTCGTGCTCGACGCCGCGGCACCTTTCGCCGGGCATTTGCCGAAGCGGCCGGACCTGACCTATTTCGTCACCCACCCGTGCCATCCGCCGATCTTCAACGACGAGACCGACATGGCGGCCAAGAAGGATTATTTCGGCGGCGTCAAGGCCAAGCAGCACATGGTCAGCGCCTTGATGCAGGGACCCGAGGAAGATTTCGCCAAGGGTGAGGCGATCGCAAAGATCATCTGGGCGCCGGTCATGCGCTCGCATCGCGTCACGGTCGATCAGATGGCGCTGCTCGAGCCCGGCCTTTCTGAAACGGTGTGCGCCTCGCTGCTCGTCATCATGAAAGAGGCCGTCGACGAGGTGGTGGCGCGCGGGGTCGACAAGCAGGCGGCGCTCGATTTCCTGCTTGGGCATATGAACGTGCTTGGCGCCGTCATCTTCGGCGAAACCAAAGGCGTGTTCTCCGACGCCTGCAACAAGGCGATAGAGTTCGGCAAGCCGGTGCTGATGCGCGACGACTGGAAGCGGGTGTTCGAGCCGGAGGAGATTGCCGCGAGCATTCAGCGCATCACTTGAGGGCAGCGACGCGTTCTCCGGAACATGTCACCTGAAATTGTCATTGACTCATTATACCAGTTGGCTTAGCTGTTTGATGGATCGGACCGTCAAGCTTCGCCGCAGGATCAGGCGCTGGATGAGTGGAGGATAGGGGGAGCGATCCTTCGAGGTGAAGCCGGCCAAGGGCTTGTGAATCTGACGCGACCCGCCGCCTACGGCCGGCTAACGAAATCGAATGCATATAGCCTTGGGATAAGGCACGGATTTTCAACGGGAGGAATACATGAAACTGACACGCAGAATGACGCTTGCGGCTTTTGCCGGCATGCTGGCGCTTGGCACCGCCGCACCCGCCTATGCGGCGGATTTGATCGCCATCATCACGCCCTCGCATGACAATCCGTTCTTCAAGGCGGAAGCTGTCGGCGCGGAGGCGAAGGCCAAGGAACTCGGCTACGAGGCGTTGGTGCTCGTCCATGACGACGACGCCAACAAGCAGTCCGAATTGATCGACACGGCGATTGGCCGCGGCGCCAAGGCGATCATCCTCGACAATGCCGGCGCCGACGCCACCGTCGCCGCGGTGCAGAAGGCCAAGGACGCAGGCGTTCCTTCCTTCCTGATCGATCGCGAGATCAATGCCACCGGCGTTGCCGTCGCGCAGATCGTCTCCAACAATTATCAGGGCGCCCAGCTCGGCGCGCAGGAATTCGTCAAGCTGATGGGCGAGAAGGGTAATTTCGTCGAGCTCGTCGGCAAGGAATCCGACACCAATGCCGGCATCCGCTCCAAGGGTTACCACGACGTCATCGACGACTATCCGGACCTGAAGATGGTGGCGCAGCAGTCGGCCAATTGGAGCCAGACCGAGGCCTATTCAAAGATGGAATCGATCCTCCAGGCCAATCCCGATATCAAGGGCGTGATCTCCGGCAACGACACGATGGCGATGGGCGCTCATGCGGCACTTGCCGCTGCCGGCCGCAAGGACGTCATCGTCGTCGGCTTCGACGGGTCGAACGACGTGCGCGACTCGATCACCTCCGGCGGCATCAAGGCGACAGTCCTGCAGCCGGCCTTCGCGCAGGCGCAGATGGCGGTCGAGCAGGCCAACGACTTCATCAAGAACAAGAAGTCTCCGGCCGAGGAAAAGCAATTGATGGATTGCGTCCTGGTCAATGGCGACAATGCCGCCAAGCTGGAGACGTTCGCGCTCACCAACTGAGCCGGCGTAACATCAAGCAGCAAGGGACGAGCCTCCGGTTCGTCCCTTGCTTCCATTTCGCCCTTGCCTCCATTTCTCTGGGTGCTCCTGACCGCCATGCCGAACGAGCCGACATGTTCAACACGCTGACCCGGCCGATCCTTGTCGCGTTGTTCCTCGCAGCAATAGGCAGCCTGACCGCCTGCAAGATCCTGCCGACGCCGTCGGCGGAAAACGGCGGCACTGGCTCCGCATTCGATCCCGACAAGATGGTCGCGGACATCTGGGCGGCGAAAGTCATACCCTATCTGCAGCAGAAGGCCGGGCCGTTTGCCGAGGTTCACACCTTGGCCAAGACCGATCCCGCCGCTGCCGGCGCCAAATACGGCAACCCGAAGAAGCAGGCGAATTCGCCATGGACCTTCGCCGTTCGGCTCGAGGGCAAGGTCGTGGCAGCCAACACACAGTCACGCGCGGCGACGATGGACGTCGATGCCGACGGCGACGGCAAGGCGGACGCGCGGGTGCAGATCGGACCCGCCATGCGCGGAACCGCGCTGCGCGACAGCCTCGACTTCATCCAGTTCAACGATTTCACCAACCAGATCGACTTCGCCCAGTTCGGCAAGGCTTTCAACGCCTATGCCGACAAGACCGTGCTTTCCAAGCTGCCGCGCGAGGCACTCGAGGGCCGCAGCGTCGAGGTACTTGGCGCCTATACGCCGGGCAGTGGCCAGGACCTGCCGCTGGTGACGCCGGCGGAGGCAAAGATCGGGCCGAAGTCATGAGCGGCGATCAAGATGTCATCCTGAAGCTGGAGGACGTCTCGAAAGTCTATTCCGGCACCGTCGCGGTCAAGCGGGCGAATTTCGAGGTGCGCAAAGGCGCGGTCAACGTGCTGGTCGGCGAAAACGGAGCCGGCAAATCGACGCTGATGAAGATCATCGCCGGCGTCGAGCAACCGACGCTCGGGCGCATCCTGCTGGACGGCGAGGAGGTTTCATTCTCGTCTTCCGGTGATGCCGTGAGCCGCGGCATCGGCATGGTTTTCCAGGAGCTGAATCTGTTCGGCAATCTGACTGTCGCCGAAAATATTTTCGCCACCCGCGAGATCACCAACCGCTTCCGCAAGATCGACCGCAAGGAGCAGGAGCGCCGCGCGGCGGAGTTCCTTGAACGCCTGGAAGCCGGCATCCGGCCCGACATGCTGGTCGAGGATCTGCGCATCGGCCAGCAGCAGCTGGTCGAGATCGCCAAGGCGGTTTCGCTCGATGCGCGCATCCTGATCATGGATGAACCGACCTCGGCGCTCAGCGCGGCGGAAGTCGAGATCCTGTTCAAGGTGATTGCCGACCTCAAGGCACGCGGCGTGGCAATCGTCTACATCTCGCACCGGCTCGAGGAACTGATCCGCATCGGCGACACCATCACGGTGCTGCGCGACGGCCGCATCACCGGCCAGGCGGAGATGAAAGACGTCGACACCCAGTGGATCGTGCGGCAGATGATCGGCTCGGATGCCAAGGACTTCGCCAAGGCCGACGGCCATGTGCCGGGCGAGGAAATATTCCGCGCCGAGGACATCTGCCTGCCGCGCGTCACCGGCGGGCTTGCGGTCGATCACGTCTCGCTGTCGCTGCGCGCCGGCGAAATTCTCGGCATCTATGGCCTGATGGGCGCCGGACGCAGCGAGCTGTTCGACTGCATCATGGGCCGCCACGGCCATTCGACGGGCACGATATTCATTGCCGGCAAGAAAGTGCACGAGCGCGACACGACGCGGCGCATCCGGCGCGGCCTGGCGCTGATCCCCGAAGACCGCCAGCGCGAAGGGCTGGTGTCAATCCTCTCCGTCGCCAGCAATCTGACGCTGGCCAGCCTGTCGCGGTTCGTGCGCCTGTTCCACATTCGCGGTGCCGCCGAACGACAGGCGGTGGCCCGGACGGTGCGCGAACTGGCGATCAAGGTCGCCGATCCGGCGCAGGAAGTCTCGTCGCTGTCAGGCGGCAACCAGCAGAAGGTGGTGATCGGCAAGGCGCTGCTCACCGGGCCGAAGGTGCTGTTGATGGACGAGCCCAGCCGCGGCATCGACGTCGGCGCCAAGGCCGACGTGTTCCGCACCATGCGCAAGCTGTCGCGCGACGGCCTGGGGATTCTGTTTGCCACCTCCGATCTCGACGAAGTGATGGCGTTGTCCGACCGCATCGCGGTGATGAGCAATGGAAAACTGACCGGCATGTTCGACCGCGCCGAGGCGACGGAGGCCGCACTCGTCGCTGCCTCCGCCTTCGGCCACGGACCGGTCCCGCACGGAGAGCAAGACGCATGACTGACATCCCAGCCAAGGCGGCGGTCAACTCCATGTCGGGCGGCTCGGTCCTGCTGACGCTGATGAAGGCGAGGACGTTCATCGCGCTGATCGCCGTGCTGTTATTCTTCTCGATAGCCGCCCCCAATTTCCTATCGGCCGCCAATCTTATCCTGATGTCGAAGCATGTGGCGCTGAACGCATTCCTCGCAATGGGCATGACCTTCGTCATCATCACCGGCGGCATCGACCTGTCGGTCGGCTCGATCGTCGGCCTGTGCGGCATGGTGGCCGGCTATCTCGTGCTCAACGGCATCGACCTGCAGGTCGGCTACACCATCTATTTCAACGTCTTCGAGATCGCGCTGATCACGCTTGCCGTCGGCATATTGATCGGCGCCGTCAACGGCTTGCTGATCACCAGGCTCAACGTTGCGCCTTTCATTGCCACGCTCGGCGTGCTCTACGTCGCACGCGGCCTGGCGCTGCTGTCGTCGGACGGCCGTACTTTCCCTAATCTCGTCGGCAAGCCGGAGCTCGGCACCACCGGATTCGGCTTTCTCGGCGCCGGCCGGTTGCTCGGCCTGCCGGTTGCGCTCTGGATTTTGCTCGTCGTTGCGCTAGGGGCGGCCTATCTCGCCAAGTACACCCCGCTCGGCCGCCACATCTTCGCGGTTGGTGGCAATGAACGGGCGGCGCGGATTTCGGGCGTCCGCGTCAATATGGTGAAGATGTTCGTCTACATGTTCTCCGGCTTCTGCGCGGCGATCGTCGGGCTGATCATCTCGTCGGAGCTGATGGCGTCGCATCCGGCGACCGGAGAGAGCTTCGAGCTCAACGCCATTGCCGCGGCGGTGCTCGGCGGCACCTCGATGTCGGGCGGTCGCGGCACGATCGGCGGCACCATTGTCGGCGCCTTCGTAATCGGCATCCTTTCGGACGGGCTGGTGATGATGGGAGTGAGTTCGTTCTGGCAGATGGTGATCAAGGGCCTCGTCATCATCGTCGCCGTCGTCGTCGACCAGGCACAGCGCCGGCTGCAGAGCCGTGTCACGCTGATGCAGATGGCAAAGGCCGGCTGACATGGCGGAACTGCGTGGAGCGCTGATCGGCTGCGGCTTCTTTGCCATCAACCAGATGCATGCCTGGCGCGATATAGAGGGCGCCTCGATCACCGCCATCTGCGACCGCGATCCGGACCGGCTACGGATCATTGGCGACCAGTTCGGGGTCGCACGGCGCTATACCGACGCGGCAGCGCTGTTTGCCGGCGAAAGGCTGGATTTCGTCGACATCGCCACCACGGCACCAAGCCACAGAATGCTCGTGGAGATGGCGGCGCAGCACGGCGTTCCGGCAATCTGCCAAAAACCGTTTGCGCCGACGCTTGCCGACGCCAAGGCGATGGTAAAGGCCTGTGCTGACGCCGGCGTGCCGCTGATGGTGCATGAGAATTTTCGCTGGCAGTCGCCGATCCAGGCGGTGCGTACCGTGCTCGACAGCGGCGAAATCGGCACCCCCTTTTTCGGACGGATCTCGTTCCGCTCTGCCTATGACGTGTTTTCCGGCCAGCCTTATCTGGCGACGGGAAAGCGCTTCATCATCGAGGATCTGGGTATCCACATCCTCGACATAGCCCGCTTCCTGCTGGGCGACGTCTCGACCGTCACTGCGCGAACGGCGCGCATCAATCCCGGCATTGCCGGCGAGGACGTTGCGACGATGCTGATGGACCACACGGGCGGCGCCACTTCCGTGGTCGACTGCAGCTACGCGAGCAAGCTCGCTACCGAGCCGTTTCCGGAGACGCTGATCGAGATCGACGGCAGCGACGGCACGATCCGGCTGGCGCAGGGCTACCGGCTCACCGTCACCGGCAGGAGCGGGACAGCTGTGAGCGACGTCTCGCCACCGCTGCTGGCCTGGGCATCACGGCCGTGGCACAACATCCAGGAAAGCGTCGTCGCCATTCAAAAGCATTGGGTCGACTGCCTGACCAAGGGAACCGAGCCCGCGACCTCGGGCGCGGACAACCTCAAGACATTAGCGCTGGTCGAGGCTGCGTACGCTGGCGCCGCAAGCCGGGAGCCGGTGCAACTCGACGCCTTGCTGAAATGACAGCCGACGCCTTCCTCCTCTACGGCACACGTGCCGTTGAAGCCGAACCGGTCAGGCTGCGCGCCGGCGCGCTGACGGCGGACTTCGTCAACGGCAATCTGCGCACCATCCGGCATGGCGGCACCGAGGTTCTGCGCGCCGTCGCCTTCATCGTCAGGGATCGCGACTGGGGCACCTACGAGCCGGCGCTCACCGATTTAATCATCGACCAGGGCGATGACGCTTTCTTCGTCAGCTATTCGGCAGGTTGCTTCGGACCAGAGGGAAGCCGGCTCGACTTCCGTGCGACCATCAAGGGCTCGGCCGATGGCCAGCTGATCTTCGACGTGAGCGCTCTTCCCGACAACGATTTCGAGACCAATCGCTGCGGCTTCTGCATCCTGCATCCAATTGCCGGGCTGGCCGGCAGCCCGGTCACGGTCGAGCATACCGATGGCAGCGTGGTCGCGACGCGGCTTCCGGAGCTGATCGATCCCTGGCAGCCTTTCAAGGATCTGCGGGCGATCACCTATGAGGTCCGGCCGGGCGTCACCGCCGAATGCCGGATGCAAGGCGACATTTTCGAGATGGAGGACCAGCGCAACTGGTCGGATGCCTCCTACAAGACCTATGTCCGGCCGCTCGCGCTGCCATGGCCCTATGTGCTGCCTGCCGGCAAGACCTTCCGCCAGACCACTAGTTTGCGGATAGAGGGTCGCGGGAAAGTGCCGGCCGCTGCGGCAATCGCGGAACCAATTCGCGTCACGCTCGGCCAAGCCGGACCGGCGCTGCCGGATGTTGGCGTGATCATCTACCCGGATGAGGTCGAGGCGGCGCTGGGCAAGCTGCCGATGCTGTGCGAGCTTGGTCCGCAGCAATTGATGTTCCACTACGACCCGACGCGTGGCCATGGGCTCGACGCCTTGCGATCCTACGCCCGGCTCGCCGCCGCCTATCCGGTCCGGACAACGCTCGAATGTGTCATTGCCGGCGACGGCGATCTCGACGCCGAGCTTTCAGGCGTCGCCGACAGGGTGCGCCAGGCCGGGCTCAAGCTTTCGGCCATTGCCGTCTCGCCCTCGGTCGACCGGCAGTCGACGCCACCGGGCAGCGCGTGGCCGCACTGCCCGCCGCTCGAAGACGTCTACGCCGCGGCGCGGCGCGCCTTTCCCGACAGCCGCCTCGGCGGCGGCATGTTCAGCTATTTCACCGAACTCAATCGCAAGCGTGTGCCGGCCGACCTGCTCGATTTCGTCACGCATTGCACCTGCCCGATCGTGCACGCCGCCGACGATCTCAGCGTCATGCAATCGCTGGAGGCATTGCCTTTCATCACGGCGTCAGTACGAACGATCTTCGGAACAATACCTTATCGGATCGGGCCGTCGACCATTGCCATGCGCCAGAACCCTTATGGCGGCGCGACCAAGGCTAATCCTGACAGTCAGCGCATTGCCATGGCCAACCGCGACCCTCGCCATGCCGGGCTGTTCGGGGCCGCATGGACGATCGGCTATGCCGCGCGCGTTGCGCCGGCCGGGCTCGAAATGCTGACGCTCTGCAGCTTCACCGGACCATTCGGCGTGCTGGCCTCGTCGGGCGAACCTGTCAAAGAAGGTACACCCCGGCCGATTTTCCACGCGGTGAAAGGACTTTGCGATCTGGCCGGCCATGCGCATGTGGCGGCGACAACGACCGATGAGACGCGGGTGCTGGCACTGGCCGGCCACTCCCAGACAGGCAAGATCATCGTCTGGCTGGCGAACCTTACTCCGGACGACCTTCCAGTCGATGTTTCCGGGCTCGGCTCCGATCGGGGTCCTCTGAAGATCTGGGATGGACGAACGTCACGCCAGATTCAGCGCGACGCGTCGGGCCGAGACCGTCTTGTCATGACGCCCTACGCAATCGTCCGGATTGGCTGAAGTCACGCCGGGGTTCATGAATCGCCGCAGTTCCGCAGCGGTTGCCCGTAGCCGCAGCACTTCCGCTGCCGACTTGTCACCGGACTTGCTTTCGAAACTCGCCTGGTGCCATTCCAGTTGTCTTGGAAAAAAGACGGCTGAACGAAGCGACGTCCTGATATCCCACCCGATAGCAGATTTCTGAGACGCTCAGTTTCGTTTCCTCAAGCATGGACCTTGCCAACTCCAGCCGCCTTTCCTGGATCCATTTTCCCGGCGTTGTCTGGAGCTCGTCGAAAACCCTGCGAGACAGGGTTCGCGAAGACATTGCCAATTCGGTTGCAAGAAATTTCAAATCGATTTCTGACATCTTGTCTTTCGAGAGCTCGCGCAGCTTGTTCTCGAATGGGCTGGCCTCGTTCGAAATTTTGTCGAGAGGAAATTCGTAGGGACTCTGGAATTTGCGCGGCGGAGGAAGAACCAGAAGTTTTCGAATGATCCGTTCTTCCTTCTCGAAGCCCAGATCGATCAGCAAAGCCCTGGCGAGTTCGAGTCCGGAAAACCCGCCTCCACATGTGTAAAGGCGGTCCTGGCGAATGAGCAGGCGGGAAGCGTCCCATCGCACTTGCGGAAACCGGCGGCTTGCCTCGTTCTTCAGCCACCAGGATATCGTTGCGCGCTTGCCGTCCAACAATCCCGAAGTGGCGAGCAGATAACACGCGCCGCAATGTGCTGCGATGATTGCGTCCTGCTGCTGCGCGAGCGCGATCAGCGGTTTTGAATGCTCACTCTCCTCGTCGAGCGAGCGCAGAAGCTCCGGAATCTCGACACCCGGCATGGCAATGAGAATCAGGACATCCATTTTCCGGGATGGTTGAGCCTTTGTCGGGAAGGAAATTCCGGTGCTCGATGCCGACGGCGCGCTCCTTGAAACGAACTCACAGGAGAGAACCTGCGAACGGCAGACGTCATTCACAAGCTGAAACATTTCCACGAGCGTCGAGACGACGGCCGAATAGAAATTCGACGGCAGCCAGATCACAACGTGGAGGCCCCTGTCAGCCATTGCGGTACTCCAGTATCGTTCTCGGATGGCAAGCCTAGCATAGTCTTTGCAAGAATTGCCAATCCCAGAACAAGCGCGGCGCCTCCAGGAGGGCCTATGCGGGCTTGCTGACGAAAGCGGGCCGCGGAAATCCATGGCTGGGAAGATGCAAATGCTGAAATCGTTGAATGAAAACACGCGGCACATACATCGGATTCAGACGCAACAGAAAACTGCGTCGGTCCGGGCTCAGGCTGATCTGTGGTCAGTCAGTAGGCCGAGAGCAAGGTGCCGGCCGCTGCGGTCGGGACCTTGCTCTTGATTTTCAGCTGCCGGAGTTCATCACGTAAAGCGCACGCGAGCGTTCGAGGTGCTTGATCATCGCCTTCTCGGCGCCATCCGCATCCTTGGCCTCGATGCGTCCGATGATCTCTTCGTGCTCGGTCAGCGTGAACTTTTCCTTGCCAGTCCAGATCAGCATTTCGGTGTGGTATTCCTTTAGCCAGCCAAGCATTGCCTCGCTGACGGCGACATAGATCGGATTGCCGGATATTGCCGCGATCTGGGTGTGGAATTTCATGTCGGCGGATATAAAGGCTTCCGAGTCGCCACGATGGCTGCGCTGCTCGGCAACCGTTGCCCGCAACCGCTGCACGTCCTCGGCGGTTGCCTTCTCCGCGGCTTCCCTGACCATGCCGCGCTCGAAGAAGATACGCGCGTTCTTGAGGTGCTCCAGCGTGTCCTTCGACGACGACAGGATGATCTTGGCGGCACCGTCGACCTGTTTGATGATCGACTTGGCGGTCAGCTGCAGCACTTTCGCCCGCTCGCCATGCGAGATCGCGACAAGGCCCATATTGCTCAACGCCTGCATTGCCTCGCGGATCGCCGGCCTGCCGACCTCGAAGCGCTCCATCAATTCGCGCTCCGACGGCATGTCGTCACCCGGCAGCAATTCGCCGCTGGTGATCAGGCGCTTCAGTCTCAAGAATACTTCGTCGGAAAGCTTGCGCCGGACGATCGGCTCCGAACGGTTCATCGTCGCGAATCACTCCTTTGACCGGCCCCTATCTAGCATTTCCGCCGTGAATTCCGGAACGCCTGCTGCCGGCTCGCCCTTACCGCCAAGCCGGATAGGGCTTGCAAAGCTTATGTACTCATTATACCAGATTTCAAGGGCCAAGGAACCTTTTTCGAACCACCCGGCAGGCCGCGCGAATATGATTGTTCTCACCTATCGCATCGAAACGCCGGGCAATATCGAGGCGCTGGCGGCCAAGATCGCAAGCGACCAGTCGACCGGAACCTTCGTCGCGCTGGCCGGCGAGACCGAAGAGCTCAAGGCCAGGGTCGCAGCGCGAGTCCTGGCGATACGGCATCTGCCGGATGCGGATCGGCCGTCTCTTCCCGAAACCGGTCCCGAAGCGCGCAACGGCCCGGTCAAGCGCGCCGACGTCGACATCGCCTTTCCGCTGGACGCCATCGGCACCGACCTGTCGGCGCTGATGACCATCGTCATCGGCGGCACCTTTTCGATCAAGGGCCTGTCCGGCATTCGTGTCGTCGACATGAGGCTGCCCGAGGAGTACCGGGGCGCGCATCCGGGCCCGCAATTCGGCGTCACGGGCAGCCGCAGGCTGACCGGTGTCGTGGATCGTCCGATCATCGGGACCATCGTCAAGCCGGCGCTGGGACTCCGCCCGTACGAGACGGCCGCAATGGTGCAAGAGCTGATTGCGGCCGGCGTCGACTTCATCAAGGACGACGAGAAGCTGATGAGCCCGGCCTATTCGCCGCTGTCGGAGCGGGTGAGGGCAATCATGCCGCTGATCCTCGACCACGAGCAGAAGACCGGTAAGAAGGTCATGTATGCCTTCGGCATTTCACATGCCGATCCCGACGAGATGATGCGAAACCACGATCTGGTGGCAAAGGCCGGCGGCAATTGCGCGGTGGTCAATATCAATTCGATCGGTTTCGGCGGCATGGCTTACCTTCGAAAACGCTCCAGCCTTGTGCTCCATGCCCACCGCAATGGCTGGGACATTCTCACCCGTCATCCCGGCCTTGGCATGGATTTCAAGGTCTGGCAGCAGTTCTGGCGGCTGCTCGGCGTCGACCAGTTCCAGATCAACGGCATCGCCTCAAAATACTGGGAACCCGACTGGTCCTTCGTCGAATCCTTCAAGGCGGTGACCACGCCGATCTTTTCGCCGGCCGATTGCGCATTGCCGGTCGCCGGCTCCGGCCAGTGGGGCGGGCAGGCGCCTGAAACCTTCCAGCGAACCGGCCGGACGGTCGATCTTCTCTATCTCTGCGGCGGTGGCATCGTCAGCCACCCGGACGGGCCGGGCGCCGGCGTGCGCGCCGTGCAGCAGGCCTGGCAGGCGGCGGTCCAGGACATTTCGTTGGCGGATTATGCCTTGAGCCATGTCGAGCTGGCGCGGTCGATCGAGAAGTTCGGCGGCGGCGAGGCGGCCTGACGCCATGCAAAACCTGCTTCTGAGTTACTATGGCGACGACCTGACCGGCTCGACCGACGTTATGGAGGCGCTCGAGCTCGGCGGCGTGCCGACCGTCCTGTTCATGCGCCAGCCGGACGAGGCGCTGCTTTCGCAATTTGCGCATTGCCGCGCCCTTGGGCTGGCCGGCACCAGCCGCAGCGAGACGCCGCAGTGGATGGACACGCATCTGCGAGATGCCTTCGCCTGGCTGAAGACCGTCAACGCCGAGATCTGCCACTACAAGGTCTGCTCGACCTTCGATTCCAGCCCGGCAATCGGCAGCATCGGCCGGGCGATCGAAATCGGCCGCTCGGTTTTCCGGCAAGAGGGCGTGCCGCTGGTGGTCGGCGCGCCGCAGCTGAAGCGCTACACCGCCTTCGGTCATCTGTTCGCGGCCTATCGCGAAAAATATTTCCGCATCGACCGCCATCCCGTGATGAGCCGCCATCCGACCACGCCGATGGACGAATCCGACCTGCTGATCCATCTGTCGCGCCAGACCAGCCTCGCCTCGGGCCTGGTCGACCTGGCGACGCTGCAGTCTGCGTCGCGGTCGAAAGCATTCGACCGGCTTGTGGAGAATGGCTCAGGTATTGTGCTTGTCGATGTCGATAGCCTGGAAACCCAGGCACTTGCCGGCAAGGAGATTTGGCGCGCTCGCAAGCCGGGCGGTTATTTCGTCGTCGGCTCTTCAGGCATCGAATATGCCTTGCTGGTCGAATGGGCAGCGAACCGGATCGTGGATACCAAATCCGCCTTTTCGCCGCCGGGCGCTGCCGACAGGATCGCCGTGGTCTCGGGGAGCTGCTCGCCGACGACGGAACGACAGATCCGTTATGCTCTGGCCGACGGCTTCGACGGGATCGAGCTCGACCCAGTCGAACTGGTTTCTGAGGCTTCGAACGACGCGATTGCGCGCGCGGTGGCAACCGGCCGCTCCAGCCTACGGGCCGGGCGCAGCGTCATCCTCTACACCGCGCTCGGGCCTGCGGCCGACCGCGGTGCAGAAATCGATCTCCGGGAAGGCGCCCGCCATAAGCTCGGCCACGGCCTTGGCGAGGTTCTCCGCGAACTGACGCTTCAAGAGAAGCTACTGCGCGTGGTCATCGCCGGCGGCGACACGTCGAGCCATGCACTTGGCCAGATGGGCGTAGACGCGCTGACTGTGCGAATGCCGCTGCCGGCATCGCCGGGCTCGCCACTTTGTGTGGCGCATTCAAGCATTAAGGCGATCGATGGGCTGGAAATTGCCCTCAAGGGTGGGCAGGTCGGAACCGACCGCTATTTCTCCGCTATTCGCGATGGGGTCGGCGGTTGAGAGCGGGGAATGTCAGGTCAAATCGGTGATGCTCGATCGGGATCGAGGATACTAGCCGGCAAACCAGAAATCTCAGGCGTTCAGATCAGCGGCAATGCCACTCATCACGCTATCTGCCCATTGTCCTGCCTGGATGATACTGACGGGCGTAGGCGACACAGGCGTCTACCGTGCTGACACAGAGCGCATCGCGGTTGTTCGGCAGGTTGTTGTCGCCGGCGTAGGCAACCTCGGCAACATGACCGTCAACCATTCGAATTTGCGTGTTGCAATAGCCGCCGGGGGCGACGTTGACGGAACCTCCCAGCGCCGGGACCGGGCCAATGGCCACGGTCGGAACGACAATGTTGAGATTGCCGCGTTGAACGACGCGCTGATAGGTCCAGATCTGGCCGGATTTGCCGACATCGGCAGTGGCGGTCGGAAAGCCGGCGCACATTCGAACGTCCGCCTCGCTAAGGCCGACCATCTCCCTGCGGGCTGCCGCCGCCGTGGCGTCTTCCTTCGCAGTGCTCGACGTGTCGTCGGGCATGACGCAGGAAGACAGGATGGCGGCGCTTGCCGATAGAAGGAGAAAGGCAAGCTTTCGGGTGTGGAAAGATGTCATACCAACTTCGGATTGCACGGGAGCCCCGAATGCCAACCTAGGAAGTGGGCCAATCGAGTCAACCGGCAGAAAATTCACGAAGTCGTTTGGTCCGCCAATCCGCCGCACGCATCTGCTGGAAGAGGTTGAGGCTGCTGCCGTGACCCTCGCGCCCTATCTTCCGCCTGGGCATCGGATTTCCAAATCCGACCCCTCTTCTTGTCAGATGTACTGGCGCACGGTGCTGTGACTTTGGTTCGGCCGACGGTGTGCTAGTTTCCAGCCAATTGCTCCGGAGACGTCATGCCTATCAAGCTGCAAGAAATCGCCCTCGCTCTTCTGCTGTTGGTTGCCGGAGTTGGGGTGGGTCACGCGGAGACGGCCCAGCGGCCGCCGCCCACAGGCGGGGTTCTCTCGCTCCTGCCACCGCCGCAGACTTCCGATCATTCGATCGTCATAGCCGGACGCACGCTCGATTACGAGGCCAAGGCCGGCACGCTGTCATTGCCGTCCGGCAAAGGCGATATCACCGCCGAGATTTTCTACGTCGCCTATGCACTGCATTCCGGGAAAGAAACGGGACCGGATCCGCGGCGCCCGATCACCTTCGTGTTCAATGGCGGTCCGGGAGCAGCTTCCGCTTATCTTCATCTCGGCGCGCTCGGTCCGCGGGTCCTGGCGACGGCGGCCGATGGAAGTTTCCTGCCGCCGCCGCAGAGGCTGTTCGACAACCCCGACACTTGGCTCGACATGACCGACCTGGTCTTTGTGGACCCTGTTGGAACCGGTTACAGCCGTGAAGCGCCCGGCACAGAAGCACACAGCTTCTGGGGCGTCAGCCAGGACGTCGCGTCGATAGGCGCGTTTATCCGGCTCTATCTGGCGCAGACGAACCGTACGGCATCGCCTGTCTTCCTGGCTGGCGAAAGCTATGGCGGCTTTCGAGCAGCATTGCTCGCCAGGAAGCTTCAGGAAGACATCGGCATCAGCCCGAGTGGCGTCGTGCTGATTTCGCCGGCGCTCGAATTCACGCTGGTGCGCCCAGACGAGTTCCAGCCGCTCCACTGGGCGCTGGAACTGCCGTCGCTGGCGGCAGTGCGCCTACACAGCGAAGGCGTTTCCGGCCCGGCCCTGCAGGAGCGGCTGGCGGAAGTCGAACGCTATGCGCTCGGCGATTATCTGGCCGCGCTGGCCGGTGGGCTGGAGCAGGGTGGACGCCTGGCGAGCCAGCGTGTCGCCGCAATCACCGGTCTGCCGCTCGATCTCGTCCAGCGGCACTTTGCACGCATTCCCATAGGGCTGTTCGCCAAGGAGTTTGCACGGGCAAAGGGCAATGTTCTCAGCGCCTATGACGGCAACATCGCGACAGCGGACGTGGCGCCAGAGAGCCTGGGAGTCGAGGGTCCCGATCCGGTGCTCGACCGAAGCGTGCCGGCGCTCACCTCCGCTTTCGTCGGCTATGTGCGTGATGAATTGAACTTCCGCACGGATATCAGCTATCGGCTTCTCAACCGTGAAGTCAGCGGCAATTGGGACTATGGGACGAGCGCGACGCGTCAGGGCTATGCGGGTGTCATGGACGACCTTCAACAGGCGCGCGTGCTAAACCCCAGCCTCGGCGTGCTGATCGTCAACGGCTACAGCGACCTGGTGACGCCGTACATGGGCTCGCGCTACCTGCTTGGTCAAATTCCTTCGCTTGCCGGCGCAAAGCCCATTCGCACCGAGGTGCTGGAGGGCGGGCACATGATGTATCTGAGGCCGGATGGACGGGCGGCACTGAAGCAGGCCGCGTCCGAGCTTTACCGAACGACGCAATGAGACGGTTTGCCCAAAAAAGCGCCGGATACGCTGTTCGCCCTCTCATCAGGCCCTAGTTCCATCGCGATTGATCGGTTACACACCTAGGATGGCGTCTTTCAGCGACGTTCGACAACGGATTAGCCGGCTCTCCAGAATCGCGCCACTGGTGCGGCGTGCTGCCGAGCGGGCCATTCGGAACACCAAGCCACACAGGCTGACAAGCCTTGTTGACCGTTGGAATGCGCTGTCGCTGGCAACGCAGTTCCTGCTCGCGGGCGGTCTATTTTCCCTGTCAGCCATGGTGGTGGTGGGGATTTCCGTCACGAACCATATAGAAACCGTGGTCACGCAGAATTCGGCTTCCGCAACGGCTCTTTACGTGGACAGCGTCATCGCGCCGCTGCTTCCGGATATGCGCAAGAGCGAAGTGCTCGACGAGAGCGTCGCCCACGCGCTCGATGAAACGCTGGGACAAGGGGCACTCGGCACAAGGCTCGAATCCTTCAAGCTCTGGCGTCGCGACGGAACCATCCTGTATTCGACCGACAAGACATTGATCGGCAAGCGCTTTGAACCCAGCGACAATCTCCGGGCGGCATTCGCAGGCCAAATGGTCTCGGAGTTCGACAAGCTGGACGATTCGGACAGCGAGGCCGAAAGGGCCAGCGGCTTGCATCTTCTCGAGATCTACAATCCGGTGCTGCAGCCATGGTCAGGGGAAGTGGTGGCCGTTTCAGAATTCTACGAGGTCGCCACTGATTTTGAAAGAAACCTGCATCAGGCACTCATTCGAACCTGGCTGGACGTTGCCGCCGTCACAGCGGCCTTCTTTCTCGGGCTGTCGGCAATCGTGTTCCGTGGCAGCCGCATGATCAGTTCGCAGAGCCGCTCGTTGAAGCAGCGCATTGCCGAGCTTTCCGATCTGCTTGCGCAAAACAGACTGTTGAGGCTGCGGGTGCAGCGTGCCTCGCAGCGTGCCACCGCACTTAACGAACGCTATCTCAGGCGCATCGGTGCGGACTTGCACGATGGCCCGGCGCAATTGGTTGCTCTCGCGGCGCTGGGGATCGACAGCCCCGTCATTGCCGATCCCGCTACGCCGCAATCGAAGCGTGCACAGGAATTGCTGGCCATCAAAGCACATCTGGACGATGCCATGCGCGAGATCAGGAGCATCAGCAAGGGCCTTGTCCTGCCGCATATCGAGCATGCCGAACTGGGTGAAATTCTCCAGCTTGCCGTACGGGCGCACGAAGAACGAACCGGCGTCAAAGTGACACTATCGATGACCGGCGGCCATGCGCCATTGTCGCCGGCGGCCAAGATCTGCATCTTCCGCTTCGTCCAGGAGGCGCTGAACAATGGATTCCGTCATGCCGGAGGTGAAGGTCAGTCGGTCGAGAAACATTTCGACGGCGAGCGCGTTTGTATCGAAGTGGCCGACGCCGGCGCCGGCTTTGACCCGCAAATCGTGCGTCCCGAGAGGCTGGGACTCGTAGGGCTGCGCGAGCGGGTGGAAAGCCTCGGGGGCCAGTTTACCGTAACTTCCTCACAGAGTGGCACAGTCGTAAGAATGGCCCTCAACATCGTTGAAATGGGGCAGACATGACAGTAGCCATCAAGCTCGCCATCGTCGACGACCACCCGCTGTTCAGGGAAGGCGTTGTGCGCACGCTCGATCAGATCGGCGGGTTCGAGATCGTCGGTGAAGGAAGCAGCAGAGACGATGCCCTGCGGATAATCGAAGACCAGCGGCCCGACATTCTGCTGATGGACATCTCGGTTCCTGGAGGTGGCCTTGGCGTGATCGGACCGGCCCTTGAGCGGCATCCGGCACTGAAAATTGTGATGCTGACCGTTTCGGAAGAAAACCAGCACGTGATGACCGCGTTGCAGAGCGGGGCAAGGGGCTATGTTCTGAAGGGGGTCGGGTCGAGGACGTTGGCTGCGATCCTGCGCACGGTAGCGTCGGGCGAACGATATGTCTGTCCACAATTGTCGGCGCGCCTGTTGGCCGATCTCTCGGCTCAATCAAAAGAGCCGGCGAAAGCTGACGGACTTGCCGACCTCACCAGCCGCGAAAGGGAGATCCTGACGCTGGTTGCCGCGGGACTGAGCAACAAGCGGATCGGGCTTCGGCTGAACCTCCATGAAAAGACGATAAAGCACCACATGACGCGAATCCTGGCCAAGCTCAACGTCAGCAACAGGACCGAAGCTGCCATGACCTTGCGCGACGCGACTGAGCGCCGCCATCCGCCTGTTCGCGATCATGCTTGAGCCGAAATTGCCGCACTGCGCGGCCATGTGAACTGGCCCTCAGTTGATCATTCCAAGCAACCTGTCCCGATCGGAACGCGTCGCCAGGCGCCGAATGATGATGCGGCCCTCGGCATCCCGCATTTCATATTGGTCGCTGTCGATGCGTTCGCTGAGTCCGTTCGAATGCACCACGCCAATGCTCGGGCCGCTCACCTCGACCCGGTCTCCTGTGGATGCGTTGACAAAGAGTTTTGGCTTGCTATCGGGGTTTACCGCAGGGGCGGGATCAGGGAGATTGTCGTCCTGCGACTTTGCTTTGCCCTTGCCGGCACCAGCGTTCGAGTTCGAATTGCCGGAGTTTCCACCCGAATTGCCCGAATTCCCGTTCCCGTTCCCGTTCCCGCCATTGCCGTTGCCGTTCCCGCCATCTTTGGCCCAGGCAGCCTGCGGGCCATCGAACACGACGCGATAGGGGCTTACGACGAGAATGAAGGTCAAGACGACTACAGAAATGCCGACACGACGTCCTCGTGAAGATCCGGTCCTTCGTTTCCGGGTCGTCATCAATGAACTTGCCCGTCGCATGTCGGAACTCCCCTTAATCATACGGCTCTGTCGTACTGCCTCCTGTTCGAATTCGTGTGATGCTTAAAACAATGGTTTGCGTCCGGAACGTCAAGGCCCACCAGTCCCACGATGGTAACTGGTGGGTCTCGCTAGCGCAGGAAGGGACTATTTACTGCGCAAGTCTTTTGCCTTCCTTTGGTTGCGTCTCTCCGCGGTAGCGCCGACTTCCACCGTCAGCCAACAATAAATCCAATGGCCGCGACCCCGAAACACAGGCCAAATAACGGAAAAAGCAGCCAACGTGCCTGGTGAATGCTCGGGTCCATGGCGGCCTCCTGTAACAGTCGGCATCGCAACGGGGCTCCTCGGAACTCAGTTCCTGAAACTCTCGCATTTCGGGCTTTTGCGATAGCAGCCTCGGACCAAAGTTTGGCTGTGCGGGTCCTTGGTCGATAGGCTTACAGACTGAAGTCCCTATGCCAGGAGCCTGCCCTGCATTCGGCGACCTTTGTGTCCAACTGGCAGCTGCGATCCACCGCCCCTTCGAATGCTTTGCGTTTCTGGCTCTATGGCAGCAACGCCGTTGGTCTACTGCCGCATCGTTGAAACGCCACCAATGCAGACCTATATGCGAATTGCGTCGGATGTCTCCTCCCATTGCGTCCGGCGCGTTCCCCTCTGGAGGTTATAGACCTTCACACTTGGCCGGGCTTAACAACCCGGCCTTTTCTTTTGGCATTTGTATAATCGCCTGATGGCCCTAGTTTGCGAGACATCGGTAAAATCGATTTGCAAATGCATTCAAGTGCCCATAGCCTGTCACCATGAGCACGATTTCCAAAGTTGCCACGCGAGCGGGCGTGTCGCGCACGACCGTGTCGCATGTCATCAACCATGCGGACCGGGTATCGAAATCGCTGCGTGAGCGCGTACAAGCGGCGATCGACGAACTCGGCTACACCCCGAACCCGCAGGCGCAGAGCCTGCGCACCGGCCGTACCAACATTATCGCGATGCTGATCCCGGACATCCGCAACCCGTTCTATCCGGAGCTGGTGAAAACGGCGCAGTCGACGCTCGAAGTGGTCGGCCTCGACATGCTGATCTTCAACACCGACGTGCCGGGCGGACATTCACAGGATCACGGCCGCGAGTATTTGCGCCAGATCGGTCGCAAGCGGGTCGACGGCGTCATCGTTGCCGACTTCGCGCTGCACGGCATGCACAGCGAACTGCTCAGCCTCGATCTGCCCGCCGTCTTCATCGGCCATCTGCCGAACCATGCTGTCGACAGCGTCCAGCTGGACGATTTCGGCGGCGGCTATCTGATGGGCGAGTATCTGGCGAAGAGGGGCCATCGCCGCGTCGCCCATGTCACCGGGCCATCCTTTTTCAAGGAGGCGATGGCGCGCGCCGCCGGTTTCGAAAAAGGGCTCGCCGACAATGGCGTGCCAATCTCCGCCGATCTGCGGTTCGAGGGAAGCTATCTTGCCCCGTCAGGGCGGGAAGCGGTCACCTGGCTCAGGGAGAAGCACGGCGGAAACCTGCCGTCGGCGATGTTCTTCGCCAATTATCTGATGGCCTCCGGTGCGCTGACCGAATTCTACGACCATGGGATCAATATCCCTCAGGATATCGCCATCGCAGTCTTCGATGACCTGCCTCAACTGGAATATGTCAGGCCGAAGCTGACCTGTGTCGGCAACAGTCCGACAATGCTTGCCAAGCGCGCCACGGAAATGCTGCTCGAACGGCTGGGCGGCAAAGTCGAGGGCGCGCCGCGCACCGAAGTGATCCCATGCGCGTTGAGCCCATTCGACAGCGCGTGACGCCAGATGCCGGCAAAGGGAACGGAGGTCCCTTCGCCAACGTTCGACCGAACAACATCCAAGGGAGGAATTGATGACTGACAAAACGACCCGCGACCGGCCATTGGCCAGCCTGAATCGCCGTCGGCTGATCCAGGGCGGCGCCACTTTCGCTGCCGCCGGCCTCACAGGCTTCCCGTTCATCAACAGGATGGCCGTGCGCGCTCAGGAAGCGCCGCTGAAATTCTGGCAGTTCTATGCGCCTGGCGGAGACGTGAAGCCGCAGGTCCAGTGGTTCGAGAAGCTGGTGGCCGACTGGAACGACGGCCACGACCAGAAGGTCGAGCTCGAATATGTCGTCAACAGCGAGTACATCTCCGGTTCCAAGCTGGCAACGGCCTTCGCGTCGGGCGAGGGTCCTGACATCTTCCTCATCAGCCCCGGCGATTTCCTGCGTTATTACAATGGCGGCGTGCTTGCCGACCTGACGCCGCATATCGAGGATGCCGCCAAAGCCGATTTCCCGGAAAGCGTCATCGCCAACCGCATGGTGGACGGCAAGATCTACGGTGTGCCGATGGAAGTCGAGCCGATGGCCTTCTACTATTCGGTCAAAGCCTTCGAGGATGCAAAGCTCAACGAGAACGACGTGCCGAAGACCTGGGACGAGCTGTTGGCGGTCGCCAAAAAGCTGACGACGCCCAGTCGCTACGGCGTGCTGTTCGAAACGACTCCCGGCTATTACCAGAACTTCACCTGGTATCCGTTCCTGTGGCAGGGCGGCGGCGAATTCCAGGGCAAGGACGGCAAGAGCGCCTTCGATTCGCCGGCCACCGTCCAGGCGCTGAAACTCTGGCAGGATGCCATCAATACCGGCGTGGCGCCGCGTCAAGTGGTCGGCGGTGGTTTCGACATAGTCGCCAATCTCGGGGCAGGGCTGTGCGCCATGCAGAACTGCGGCATCTGGGGCATTTCGGCGATGGACAACAACGCCAAGGACGTGCCCTACGGCATCTTCAAATTGCCGACGCCGGCCAATGGCAAATACGTCACTGTCGGCGGCGGCTGGGCCTTCGTCGCCAATGCCGGGGGCAAGAACCCAGATGCCTCCGCCCAGTTCTGCGCCTGGGCGCTGGCCTCGATGGACCAGGCCTCGATCGACCGTGTCGTCAACTGGTGCACGGTCGCCAAGAGCGACATGCCGCCGCGCAACAGCGCGCTGAAGGCCGGCGCCGATGTCTTCAGCACGGGCAAGTTCGGCACCTTCGCCAAGGAGATCCACCCGGGAACGCGTGCCGAGCCGCGGGTTCCGCCGGAGGCGTACAAGATCATCTCCGACGCCATCCAGTCGGCACAGCTTGGCGGGGTTGATGCCCAGCAGGCGGCGACGACGGCCAGTCAGCAACTCGATGCGTTCCTCGCTTCCTATTCCGGCGCGCCGATCCTTTAGGCCCTTTCCAGCATGGATCAGTTGAAACCGCCAGCCGCGGGCGCGAATTCCGCCCGCGGCCTCACCGCCAAGCAAAGGGAGCGCTGCGCCGCATGGCTGTTCGTCCTGCCCGATGCGGTTGGCCTACTGGTGTTCGTCGGCGTGCCGATGCTGCTGTCGCTCGCCGTCGGGTTCTTCGAGGTCAACGGCTTCGGCGGCTACAGGTTCGTCGGGTTCGGCAATTACAGGCGCATGTGGGGCGACCCGCTGTTCTGGTCGTCCGTGAAGGTGACCGTAGCCTATGCCGTCATGCTGGTGCCGGCGCTCTACGTCGCCGGACTGGGACTGGCGCTTCTGGTGCAGAAGACCAACCGCTTCAACGCGGTCATGCGCTCGATGTTCTTTGCGCCGCAGATGGTCAGCCTGGTCGTGGTGGCGCTCGTGTGGCAGCTCATGCTGGTCGAAAAGGTCGGCATCGTCAGCCGGCTGGCGCCGCTCGTCGGTCTCGGCGGAATTTCGCTGCTCGGCGATCCAAATCTGGCGCTGTTCACGCTGGTGCTGGTCAGCGTCTGGTTCCTGATGGGTTTCTACATGCTGATCTTCCTCGGCGGGCTCCAGGACATCCCGGCAGAGTACTACGAAGCCGCAAAGATCGACGGTGCCGGGCCGGTGACAAGCTTCTGGTACATTACTTTGCCCTTGCTTAAGCCGACCAGCTTCTTCGTCCTCCTGGTCTCGCTCGTCGCGGCTGTCGCCGGCGGCCAGGTCTTCGACCTGATCTATGTGATGACCAAAGGCGGGCCGGTCAATTCGACCTCGGTGCTGATCATCTACATCTACAAGCAGGCGTTCCAGTTCGGCGCCTTCGGCTATGCATCGGCAATGGCATCGCTGCTGGTGCTGGCGCTGATGCTGGTCACGGTCTTCTTCTTCGTGCTGACGCGCGGCGGACGTTTCGAGCATGACTGACGGCCGAACTCATTCCGGCCGTTCGCAGATACGAGCGGCGAGGCTTGCCTGGATGCTGGCGACCGCAGCGCTTGGCCTGATGACGGTGTTCCCGCTTGTCTGGATGCTGGTCATCTCGCTCAAGCCGGCGAGCGACGTCTTCACGCCGAGCCTCATTCCGGAACGGCCGACGCTCGGCAATTTCCTCTATGTGCTGACCGAGGTGCCGTTCCTGCGCTATCTCTTCAATTCGTTCTTTGTGTCGGCCACAGTAACCGTCGCTGCGCTGTTCTTCCATTCGATGGCCGGCTATTCGCTCGCACGGCTGCGTTTTCCGGGCCGCGACATTCTGTTCCTCGCCATGTTCTCGACCTTCCTGGTGTCGCTGCCAGTAATCATCGTGCCGCTGTTCATTTTGACGCGGACGCTGCACATGTTGGACAGCTATGCCGGGCTGATCATTCCGGCGATCTTCAACGCGTTCGGCATCTTTCTGCTCAGGCAATACTACCTGTCGCTGCCCAGGGAACTGGAAGAAGCCGCGATCATGGACGGCGCCGGCTACTGGCGCATCTATTGGAGCATCATCCTGCCGCTCAGCCGGCCGATCCTGTCGGCACTGGCGATCCTGTTCTTCCTCGCCAACTGGAACGCTTTCCTGTGGCCGTTGACGATCACATCGGACCTCAACCTCTGGGTGGTGCAGGTAGCCATTGCGAACTTCAAGAGCCAGTACGCCGCCGCCTGGAATTATGTCATGGCCGCCTCGACCATCGTCGCCGTGCCGATGCTGGTCCTCTTCGTGATCTTCACGCGCCAGATCATGGAATCCATCAAGACAAGCGGCCTGAAATAACCGCTGAAGCAAGAGGAGAAACACATGGATAATGCCGGCCTGTCGCCGCTTCGCGGGCTCGCCAAATTGCGCGACGCCAAAACCCGCCGGTTCTCAAGCTACGACCGCACCGGCGGCAATGACGACCGGCTGCACATTGAACCCGGCCAGACGGTGGTGATTGCCGAGCATGACGGTGCCGGCATCGTCACGCATATCTGGGCGACGCTCGCCTGCGAGAGCGAGGCGTTCCTGCGCAAGATCGTATTGCGCGCCTATTGGGATGGTGAGGCACATCCGAGCATCGAAACGCCGATCGGCGATTTCTTCGGCATGGGCCATGCCCGCACCCGCAATTTTGCCAGCCTGCCGGTGCAGGCAAGTCCAGAGGATGGCAAGGCCTTCAACTGCTACTTTCCGATGCCGTTTGCCAGCCACATGCGCTTCACCGTCACCAATGAGGCTGAGGACGACCTGCTTTTCTATTACTATGTCGATCTCGAACTGCATGAGGAACTCGAGGAAGGCCTGGGCCGCTTCCACGCCCAATACAGGCAGCAGCGACCTGACGGCATAGACGAGACGGGGCTGGCCAACGAGCAGGTCCTGTTTGGCGGGGAAAACACCGACGGGAACGGCAACTACACCATCCTGGAGGCGGAAGGTCATGGCCACTATGTCGGCGTACTCTATTCCGTCTATTCGCGGCGGCGTTCCGCACTATGGGACTGGTATGGCGAGGGCGACGACATGATCTTCGTCGATGGCGAGCCGGGCATTTCCGTGCCGGATACAGTGCGCAAGCCCGATCCGCGCATCGGACCGAAGGCCGAACTGATCGACGATCGCGGCGAGACCGGCCCCGGCGCCAACGATGCCTGGCCGCCGACGCTGCACGGCACCGGCACGGAAGATTATTTCAATACGGCATGGTGCCCGACACAGGACTACAGCGCGCCCTATCACGGCATCATCGCCGCCGGCGGGCCGAACTGGACCGAGCCGGTTACGCTCTATCGCTGGCACATAGAGGACCCGGTCATCTTCCACAAACGCATCCGGGTGACCATCGAGCACGGTCACGCCAATCGCCGCTCGGACGACATTTCGTCGGTCGCCTTCTGGTATCAGGCCGAACCGCACAAACCGTTCGAAGCGCTTGTCGATGTCGAGGACCGCATCCCCACCTATCGCGCGCCTTATCACAATTGGAATGCCGCCTTCGACGAGAAGAGGCGTTAGGCCGGGATGCGTTCGAATTGAACCGTGCATCCCGCGCTATCTGTGTCGGGGCACGACCCTGCCGCAGCGTGCCGTCTCAGCTGCGAGGTGGAAGTTGCTGGACAGACCAGGTGTTGCCGTCGGGATCCTCAAAGAAGACAAATCTGCCCCAGGGAAAATCCTTGATATCGCTGACCTCGATACCTTGAGCGGCCAGGTACCGGTGAGCCTCATCGATATCGGGCACGACGAGTTGCAGGCCCCTTATGGATCCCGGGGGGCTGTCGACGAGGCCCTTGCCCATGGCAATCGAACAGGCCGAACCGGGCGGCGTCAATTGCACGAAACGTATCTCGTCGCTTACGGTGTGGTCGTGATCGAGATGAAAGCCGACCTTCCCAACATAAAAGGCAATTGCTCTATCGACGTCCGATACGGGGACCGGGACCAGCTCCAGCTTCCAATCCATGACAGCCCTTTCGCAGCTTGATCGCCAAGTGGTGCCGAACACCGTGGGCGCCATCCCGCCATCTTCCCAATGCCATTGTCGGCGCGGGCCGCTCAGTCAGTCAAGAGATACCCGGGCTCGGGCAACGTGAGGACTGGTCTCATTGCTGAGACGGCGTTCGGAACCGATGAGCACAAGCTCAGTTAGGCGGAGGACAACCACCTTTCGGATCAGCAAGGCCGACTTTAATGATCGGAACGCAGGCGCCGAATACAACTGTGGGAAGGTTGAACGGGCGTGGTTGACGCGCGAAGGGATTGCTTGGAAGCGACGCTCGCCGAAGCCGGCGAGATCGTCGGACGGCGAAGCCGAAGCGCAATTATGCCGTGAATGCCTACGATTCGGCCTGCCTTCTCCTTGCCGCGATCAAAGACGCCAGCACTGTATCCAAGGGACATCCGAGCCGGCGCGACGTTCTGGCGGCGGTGCACAATATCCGTTTCAAGGGAATCGCTTATCGCGAGCCCGTTCGGTGGGATGAAAAGGGTGACAATCTGGCCGCTGTGACTGCACTCAACGGGGTGAAAACGGCCGCTTCCGACAGATCGCCGAAATCCAGCAGATGCAGAGTGTCGAGCAGACCTGACGCCGACAGGCTCTCCGACCGAACCGGTTTCCGCCGCTTTGCCAGGACGATTTTCACAGGACCACGAAACAATAATCTCCGGTCGCCGTTTCGCCCGCAGAACCTTTCGAGGAGGCGACGATGAGCGCAACCGGCTTGGACGTTTTTGACAAAACGCTGCAAATAACAAACATCTGGCTTGACGAGATCATGGCGGATCTTGGTCCGGATCGACACGTGGCCTGGCATACATTGGGCGCCGTTCTGCGAACCCTTCGCGACAGGCTGCAGATCGGACTGGCGGCCAAATTGGGAGCGGAACTGCCGCTGCTCGTGCGCGGCGCCTACTATGATCGCTATCGGCCCGCCGACATGCCCGACAAGACACGCTCGCTCGAGAAGTTCCTGCAACACATCGCCGATGAATTGAAATCGACCCGTCCTGTCGATCCCGAGGATGCGGCACGCTCAGTGCTGCGTGTGCTTGCACGGCATATAGACCTTGGCCAGTCGGCAAAGGTGCGGGATGCGCTGCCAAAGGAAATCCAGGTCCTCTGGCCTGAAAGCGTGGGCGTCAAATAGCGGCGATCCTGCTCATGCGGACGCGCGACGGACCAACTGCCACGAAACGCTGAAAAGGGTAGGTATTGCGCCCGGTGTTGCCGAGATCAATGAGATCAGATGATCGGCAAGATGGTCGTAGTGGGCAGTTTCGGGGCCGATTGTCGTCAATGCCGGATGGCTGAATTCGCCCTCGTCGATATTGCCGCAGCCGATGACTGCAATGTCGCCGGGCACGGAGAGGCCGGCCTCCTCGAATGCGTGCAGGGCGGTCACGGCGGCAAGATCGGATTCGACGAAAAGCGCGGTCGGCCGATCCGCGCGGGCGGCCAGCGCCGTAGCATTGGCAAACGCAGCCTTGCGCGCCTCTGCACCGCCGATCACCAGGTCGTCTCGCAGCGGAAGGCCGCGTGTTTGCAGGAAGCTGCGATAGGCGGCGAGACGGCTCCCGTCCACCGCTTGCTCATGCACCATATAGGCGATGCAGCGATGGCCGGCTCGGTAGAGGTAGTCGAGTGCCTCGAAGACGGCCCTGCCGGTATGCTGGCGCACAACCGAGAAGCCTGCCGGCTCGATGGTCGGATGGAAGATCACCGCTGGCCGGCCCGCGGCCGCCAGGCGCGCGGCCAAGAGCATCACCTCGGGCTCGGAGAGATGCTGCCAGTCGGCGATAATGCCGTCTGCCAGCCCGCTCTCGATTTCCCTCACGATCCGGTCGGTTCGTTCGCAGGTGTCTCCCGCGGTGATAATTGTCGAAAATCCCCTCAGCGCCGCTCCAGATTGGATATCCTGCGCGATCCGGTCGCTGAACGGCACGCCGAGACGAGGCAGTACAAGGCAGATTCGCTCGGCCTGCTGGCGGCGCAGCTGCCGCGCGGTGCGGTTTTGCACATAGTTGAGCTCAGCGACGGCCTCGAGGATGCGCTGCCGCGCCTCCTTGCCGACGAACTTCAGGCGCGTGCTGTCGCCGCTGAGCAGGTACGACACGGCAGCGGTCGATACATTGGCGCGCCGGGCGACATCGGCCATGGTCGGCGCCTTTCTGCGATCGGAACTTCTCTCGTGCATTGTTGGATCCGCTGCGCGACGTGACATGATCAGCTGTCGCTCAGCCGGATTTCATTCCAGCTTCCATGCCCGGCGGCAAGGATCTCGGGCCTTGCCTCGCCGGCCTCCTCCATCAGGGCAACGATGCGGCCTCGCAGCCATGCACGCGTCGCTGCGTGATCGGGCGAAGCTATGAGATTGATTAGTTCGTTTGGATCGGCATCGAGGTCGTAGAGTCTCGCCTCGACATAGAAATCGCTGCCGGAATCCCGCCAGCCGTCTTTTCCCGGTGCCTCGACCTCATATTTCCACCGTCTGGTGCGCAAGGCGCGGCCGACATGGTGCTCGCTGATTTGAATGAATATCTCGTCGCGCGGCGGCCGTTCGCCCTGCAGTGCGTCGAGCAGCGAGACGCCCTGCATCGAATTGGGCACTTTCAGGCCGGCCGCGGCGAGCAGGGTCGGCGCGAGATCGACGAGGCTGACCAGGCCTTCATATGTGCCGATGCGCTGGAAGCCGGGGCCGTGGAATAGCGTCGGCACGCGGATCGACGCCTCATGACAGGAACGCTTGTATTCGTTGTTGCGAGTCTTGAAGTGACATCCGTGGTCGGAGGTGAAGAGGATGATCGTGTCGTCAAGCCGGCCAAGGCTGTAGAGCGCCTCGATCAGCCGTCCAAACGCCTCGTCGAGGCGTGCGACCATGCCCAGATAGCCGGGGAAATGTTCCGCTGTCGTGCCGCCAAGTGCGGCGAGATCGCCGGGAATGGCGAGCTTCTTGCGGATCCTGTCCTCGTATCCGAGCGGGGCAGGGTAGTTGTCCGTCTGGTTCTGGTGATGCGGCTCGAGGAAGGACAGGAATAGAAAGAACGGCTCGTCTTCCCTCGATGCGACATAGCGGATTGCAGCGTCGGTTAGGGCATCGACGCGGTATCCCGGCAGCTTCACCGCCTTGCCGTCATTGTCGTGGACGACGGTGTCGAAGGGGCCGGAAGTGAACTCCAGGATGTTGGAGGCCAGCCAGTAGCGATAGCCGCCGCGTTGTTCCTGGGTGACCGGCTCGGCGGACCCCAGGTGCCACTTGCCGATGTAGGCGGTGTCATAACCTGCCGCGGTGAAATGATGCGCGAGCGTGCGCTCGCTCTTCGGCAGTGGGATGTCGTTGCGGTAGCAGCCGGTGATGGTCGGGTACCGCCCCGTCTGGAATACGGAGCGGGCGGGTCCGCAAACGGGCTGGCAGGTAAACGAATTCGCCACGAACGTGCCGGTCCCGGCGAGGCGGTCGAAATTTGGCGTAAGCTCGAGCGGATTGCCATGGACGCCAACGGTGTCCCAACGCTGCTGGTCGGTGAAGAAGACGATTACGTTCGGTCGGCGGGACGTCATAGGGTGCAATGGCTCCGAATGGTCATTTCATGCCTGCCAGCATCACGCTGCGGACGAAGTAGCGCTGCGTGAAGAGGAACAGCAGCAGGCTCGGGATGAAGAGAATGATCCCGCCCGTCGCCGTCAGGTTCCACTGGGTGAAGAATTCCTGGTTGAAAAGCGTCAGTCCCGTCGTGATCGGCCGCATTTCGGTGGTGTTGACGGCGACCAGCGGCCAGAGGAATTCGTTCCACTGGAACACGAAGGTGAGGAGGGCCAGCGTCGCCAGTGCCGGACGGACCTGCGGCAGCACGATGCGCCAGTAAAGGCCGAGTTCCGAGCAGCCGTCCATCCGTGCAGCGTCAAGCAACTCGTCGGGAATCGGACGGATGAACTGCCGCATCAGGAAGATTCCATAGGCGCTCATGGCGAATGGAAGGATAAGGCCCTGATAGGTGTTGAGCCATCCCATCCGCGCGGTGAGCACATAGAGCGGGATCATGCGGATGAAGAATGGGATCATCAGCGTAGACAGCACCGCGACAAACATGACGCGCTTACCGGCGAATTCCATCTTCGCGAAGACGTAGCCGATCAACGGATCGAAGATCAGATGGAGGAAGGTAATCCCGCCGGCGATGATGAAGCTGTTGAGCGTGAAACGCGCGAACGGCGCCTTCTGCCAGATGTCGATGTAATTCGTGAATTGCCACGTCTCGGGGATCAGAATCGGAATGCCGCTGAAGACGTCGGCATCGCTCTGCAGCGACAGCGAAAGCATGTAGAGGAACGGAAAGATCGACAGCGCCACGCAGAAGAGCAGCAGTAGGTAGGACGGGAGCGTTTTTGCCAATGTCATGCCAACCTCAATAGGTGGTTTCGCGGTTGAGCAGGCGGAACTGAACGAAGGTGATGGCCAGGATCAGCAGGAACATCAGGAAAGACAGCGCCGAGGCGTAGCCGATGTTGAGCTCGAAGAAGGCTGCCTCGAACACGTGCAGGCTGAAGAACCGCGTCGCGTCGGCCGGTCCGCCCTTGGTTATCAGGTAGGCCGGCGCCAGCTCCTGCAGTTGGCTGATCGTGCTGACGACCGCGATGAACAGCGTGGTCGGCGTCAACAACGGCCAGGTCAGATAGCGGAATTGCTGCGTCGGCGTGGCGCCGTCGATGGATGCGGCATCATAGAAGTCGGACGGGATCGACTGCAACGCGGAGAGGTAGATCAGCATGGCATAGCCGACATCCTTCCAGACCGTGATGGCGATGAGGGTCGGCAACGCGGTCGAGGTGTCGCCGAGCCAATTCTGGGTCGGCAGCCCAAGCTCGGCAAGGAAGCTGTTCAAGATGCCAGTGTAGGGATCGAGAATTGCCTGCCACATCAACGCGACGATCACGAAGGAGGTGATGTAGGGAAAGAAGATGATTGCGCGGATCAGAGTGCGCCCCGGGATCGGCCGGTTGAGCACGACCGCCAGTCCGAGGCCAATGGCGATGCTGGCCGCGGTGACGCCTATCGCGAAGGCCAGCGTCACGAAGAGCGACTGCCGAACGCGCGCGTCGCCGAGCGCAGCAACGTAGTTGTCCAATCCGGCGAATCGGCTCTCGCCGATCAGCGGCTGGCCGCTGTACAGGCTCGCCCAAAACTCTAGTCCGATCGGATAGAAGAAATAGACCGAGAAATAGAGGATTGCTGGCGACAGCAGCAGGTAAGCGAGAAGCGTTTGCCGGGTGCGCCGGCTGAAGCGGCCAGTTCGCCGGGTCGGCATCGCGCCGACGCGAATGTCCGTATCGGCCGTATCGGTGCTGCCGCTGATAAACATCGGCCTAGTTGTTGGCCAGGATGACGTTGGCCTCGGCCGCGAATTTCGGCATGATCTCGGCTGCTGGCTTCTGATTGTAGATGATATCCTCGAGCGCGCTTTGCAGGAGCTTCTCGATTCGCGCGTGCTTGCCGGTGAGGCGCAGCTCGGCGGTGACGTCTTGCGCGTAAGGCAGGCATTTGCTGAAGCTGCCGATGACCGGATCGGCCTGAACCTCGGCGTTGTTGGCCCAGGATTTGCGCGGCATCGTCATGCCCGCTTCCTTGGTAGCCGCCAGTTCCGTGTCGAGCGCGACGAGCCGCTTCAACAACTCCCAGGCCTCCTTCGGGTGCTTGGCGTCCTTAGGGATCATCACGCTGACGCCGCCCGCGAACGTCGCCTGCACCTTGTGCTTGAGTGATGGCGCAACCGCCCAGTTGAGCTTCGGGTTGCCCGAGCGGATCGGCTTCACGTCCCACGGACCGGTTATGATCATGGCGACCCGGTTGGCCGTGAACAGCTTTTGCGGACCCTCATAGTCAGCACCCGCCGCCGGCTTGGTCGCTGCTTTTTCCTTGTGGATCAGGTCGGCGAGGAACTGGATCGCTTCGATCGCCTCTGGACTGTCGAGATTGACCTTGTTTGTCTTGGGATCGTAGTAGGTCACGCCGTTCTGCAGCAGCCACGACGAGTAATATCCGATGCTCGGGTTGGGAGCGAAGCCGAAGCGGGCGCCGGTCGTCGTCGCCTTGGCAACCTTCAGGAACTCCTCCCAGGTCGCAGGCGGCGCGTCGAAGCCCGCCTGCTTCAGCATATCGACGTTGTAGACGAGGGTGGCGCAGGTGAGGTGGATCTGGACGCCATAGTACTGGTCGCCGAGCTTGTTACGCTCGACGGAATAGGCTTGCCAGTCGTCGGGATAGCCGATCGTCTTGCCGTCTTGTTGGATGAAGTCGTTCAGCGGCCGCAGCAGATTCCGCTGGCCGAATTCCTGCACCCAGCCGCCGGGTTCGGCGACAAGATCGGGCGGACTCTTCGCCGCAAAATCCGCCACCAGCTTGGTGCGCATATCCGGCCACTGGAATTTCTCCCACTGCACCGACCATCCGGGATGATCGGCCTCGAACTTTGCTATTGCGTCGGCATAAGCTTGATAGGCGTGGCCGGCGTTCCAATAGAGCGTCAGGGTCTCGGCATGGGCTGCACTCGCGGTCGTCAGGGCCACGCCTAAAACCACACCGTGCAGGAACCCGACTGACTTGTAGCGGCGCATCTTGGTCTCCTCCAGGTTTGCCACCGCCTTCCTCACAATGGATGGCGACATATTATTCGATTAATATACCCGCTATACCGCAGTTTTTGTCAAGCTCCGACTGTAATGCAGTGCATAGTTCTGGCCGAACTCGGGCGGAGCTATCTACAGCGCGCGATGCCGAAGTTGCTGCCGGTACCCGATCTGGACGATCGCGGCCTAACCTGGAAAGATCGTGAAACCGCCATCGACGCGGATTACCTGCCCGTTGATGAAGCGCGCGCGCGGACCGGCGAGGAAGGCAACCGCGTCGGCGATCTCTTCAGGCTCCGCATACCGGTTCAGCGATTTCTTGCTCGAATCCATGCGCTGTGGATCGACCACGCGGCTCGCCTGGAACCGCGCCGTCTTGGTGGCGCCGGGGCTCACCGCATTGACGCGTACGCCATCGTCGATCAGTTCCTTGGCGAGGCAGCGCGTATAATGGACAACAGCCGCCTTGAGCGTCGAGTAGACCACCTCGGGCGAGCAGCCGATATGCGCTGCCGCCGAGGCGATGTTGATCACCGAGCCCGAGCCACGCTTGACCATCGGCGGAACGAACGCCTGGCAGACCAGCATCGTGCCGATGAGGTTGTTCTCGGTTAGAACCTTGATGTCTTCGTAGTCGATGTCCAGTGCGTTGTTGGGATTGGGCTTTACGCCCTTGGCGCCGATGTCGCCGCCGGCGCAGTTTACCAAGATGTGCACGTCGCCGAGCTCCGCCTCGATCTTCCTCTTCATTTCCGCGACAGCTTGCTTGTCGCCGATGTTGCCGGTGACCGCGGTGATGCGCGTCCCGTGCTTCTCCAAGCCCCTGGCAGAGTCGCCGAGGTCCGCGAATTCGCCATATTGAGATGGCCGGGCCCAATCGAGGTCGTGGACCGCGACGTTTGCGCCAAGTTCGGCCAAGCGGTCGGCCATCACGCGGCCGAGGCCGCGTCCCGAGCCGGTGACGAAGGCGGTCAGGCCGCTGAGTTCTCGGGCAGTCATGCTGATTTCTCCATTGCAATGAAATCGAATTTCATCATGTTGGCGGCGCTGCGCCGGATCATGTCGAGCTCGTACGAAACGAGCGCACCGTCATCATCGCGCTCCCATGGCGTGCGGTAGTCGGCGTCGTCCCCAAGGCGGTTCAGGCGCGCAGCACTCAGGCAGGCCGCGAATTCGCGGGCGGTCTTCGGCGCATATCCGTTCCACCAGTCGTCGGTGAGACAGCGAACGTGACGAGCCTCCAGCGCGCCGGGCTCAAGCACCGCCGTCAGCGTGTCGTGGTGCTCGCCAAGGATGGCTGCCAGTTCGGCGAAAGGCACGGCGCCGTCGCCGATCGCGCAGCGGACCAGACGGTAGCCCTCATCCGTGAACTGGACGCGATAGTCCTTGAGGTGAACGTGGCGGACATGGGGCGCGATCCGGCGCGTGAAGGCAAGCGGCGCCTCGCCGACAGGAAAGGTGTTGCCGGTGTCGTAGGTGATGCCGACACCCGGTCCGCCAAGTTCGCAGAACGCAACCAGTTCGTCGCTGCCGAAGTCCTGATGGTTCTCGATGCCGAGCACGCGTCCCTCGGCCGCCGCACGCGGCCCCCATTCCGTCAAGGCAGCGCGAATCGTTGCGTTGAACTCGCTCCATTTCGGACCCCACGCATTGCGGTCGCCGCACAGGACAGGCGTCAGTGCGATACGGATCGTCGTCGCCTCGAGCAGGCGCGCAGCCCGGAAGGCGGTGTCCAGCGGACCTGCCACCACCAGTCCGCCGCTCACCACCGGGACGATGTCCAGCGCGGCAAGACGCCTGCGCAGCGCGACGATTTCGGCGTCAGTCAAGTCGGTCAACCAGGGTTCGTAGATCTCGAGCGTGCGTGCGCCCAGTTCCTGCCCCAGCGTGATGAAGCCTTCCAGCCCCGCGCCGTGCGGATTGTGCCGCGGCGTGCCGCGGCCCTGCAGTCCGAGATGATAGGTCAGTCCGTAGGGGTTGAGGCCGAGACGAAGCATCAGCTTGGCGGTTCCAATGGAGAGCGGAGAGGCGTCACTAGCGCAGACCGGCATCGACGGTAATGGACTGTTTGGTGATCATGCGGCTGTCGTCGGCTGCCAGGAAGAGCACCGTGCGTGCAATCTCCTCGCCCAGCAGGACGCGGCGGATCAATTGCCGCTGCACCGTCTGGTCGACTGCCTCCTGCGTCTTGAACCACAGCTCGCGCTGCCGCTCGGTCATGACGGCGCCGGGTTCGATCGCATTGACGCGGATGTTATCCGGTCCGAATGACCGCGCCAACGCACGCGTCAGCGCCACCACGGCCCCCTTGGCGGTGGCATAGGCCACCATCTGGTCCGCTCCGAACCGCCAGGCAATGGAGGAGAAGTTTATGATCGAGCCGAAGCCGAGTTCCTTCATATGCGGATGCACTGCCTGCGCGGCGAAGAAGTGATGCCTCAGATTGACATCGAAGCTGCGGTCCCAATAGTCGGCCGTTATCGCGTCGAGGGGATGGCGCTGATCATTGGCTGCGTTATTCACCAGGACGGCGACCGGACCAAGCCGCGCGCGTACGCGTGCTACCGACGCCTTTAGCGCATCGACGTCGGTCACATCGCAATGGAGATATAACGGAGCCTGCCCGGCGGCACCAGCGAGCTCGCGCACCAACGCCTCCGCTGGTTCGTCCTGCACATCGAGAAAGGCTATCCGGGCGCCGTTCGCCACGAAGGCGCGGACCATATCGGCGCCAATACCGGAGGCGCCGCCGGAGATCAGCACGACCCGATCGGTCAAGCTTGGATAAGTCGCGAATTGTACGGACATCAAACTACAGAAGCGCCTTGGTTGTTGGATCGAACAGACAGGCGCGCGACATGTCGATGCCGAGCGTTATCGTCTCGCCCATGACGGGAGCGTCATCCGGCTCGAAACGGCCGGTGATCTCCAGGTCACCCAGCCTGAGCACGGCAAGCGTCTCGGCCCCGGTAGGCTCGACCAATTCGACCGGCGCCTGCATGGACACTACAGCAGGTTTGCGCGACTTCAGATCGGTCGTGAAACGGTAGATGTGTTCCGGCCGGATACCGAGCACGACGTCCTTTGGCGCGCCGGCGGGCATCGGCGCGGCAAGGGCGAGGCTGACGTCGCTGCCGTCAGCGGCGCGTACCGAGATGCTGGTCGAGCCCGTAAGCCGGGCGGGAATGAAATTCATCGCCGGCGATCCCATGAAACCGGCAACGAACATGTTGGTCGGCCGGTCGTAGATCCGTTTCGGCGTGTCGAACTGCTGTACCGAGCCCTGGTTCATCACCGCAATGCGGGATGCAAGCGTCATCGCCTCGACCTGATCATGGGTGACATACACCGTGGTCTTGCCGACGCGATGGTGAAGCTTCTTGATTTCGGTACGCATGTCGACGCGCAGCTTGGCGTCGAGGTTGGACAAGGGCTCGTCGAACAGAAACAGCTTCGGGTCGCGCACGAGGGCACGCCCCATCGCAACGCGCTGCCGCTGGCCTCCCGAGAGCTGGCCGGGCTTGCGTTTAAGCAGCTGTTCGATCTGCAGGAGTGCGGTAACCCGCTTGACAGCTTCCGCCTGCGCCGCTTTTGGCACGCCGCGGCTCTCCATGCCGAAGGTGATGTTCTGGCGCACCGTCATGGTGGGATAGAGAGCGTATGACTGGAACACCATCGCAATATCGCGGTCCTTGGGTTGCACCGAGTTCACCAGCCGGTCGCCGATCCATATCTCGCCCGACGTGACGGTTTCCAGTCCGGCGATCATGGCGAGCAAGGTTGACTTGCCGCAACCCGACGGGCCGACAAGGGCGACGAATTCTCCGGTCTTAGCCTCGAGATCGATGCCGGCAAGAATCTCGAGCGAGCCGTAGCTCTTGTGAAGGTTGCGGATCATCAACGCGGACATGGGCGACGCCTCATTTTATGGCGCCCTGGGTGAGGCCGCGCACGAAGTATTTTCCACCAAACAGATAGATCAGCAGCGGAGGCAACGCGCCGATCAGCACGGCTGCGCTCATCACATCGTAAGCACGCGCGGTCGTGCCGCCGGCCGTGAGCGCGACCAGTGCCGCTGTGATCGGCTGCTGCTGGCCCGATGTGAAGACGACGCCGAACAGATACTCGTTCCAGATGCCGGTGAACTGCCAGATGACGGTGACGATCAGGATGGGCGGCGACAGGGGCAGGATGATCTTGCGGAAGATCCGCCAGAACCCGGCGCCGTCGATGCGTGCCGCCTTGATCAGGTCGTCCGGTATGCTGACGTAGAAATTGCGGCAGAACAGGGTGGTGAACGAGATGCCCTGGACGACGTGGATCAACACCAGCCCGTATGTGGAATTGGTCAGGCCGAGCTTGCCGAGCAGGAACGCCCACGGCATCAACGAAATCTGGCCGGGCATGAATACGCCGAGCAGCATCAGATTGAAGATCAGTTCGGAGCCCCTGAAGCGCCATTTGGAGAGGATGTAGCCGTTCATGGCGCCGAGAATGGTCGAGATGATGGTGGCGGGGATCGTCATGGCCAGGGAGTTGAAGAAATTGCGCTTCATTCCCTCGCAGGTACCGCTGACGCAGTAGGATCCCCAGGCCTGCGCCCACGCATCGAACCGGAAGCTGCGCGGTACGGAGATGAGGCCGTTGCGGGCAATCTCCGACTGCTCGCGCAACGAGTTGAAGATCACCACCAGTAGCGGCACGAGATAGACGACCGCGAAAAGCGTCAGCACGGCATAGACAAGGAAGCGGCTCCAGAAATGCCGGCGCGTGGCAGCGGCTTCTTCCGGATCAAAACGGGCATTAGGGCCAATTTCAGCCATTGCGGCCCTCCGCCCGCCGGCGCCAGACGATCCACAAGGAGTACGGCACCAGCACCACCGCGACCGCCGCGAGCATCATCATCGCCGCGGCGGCACCTTCGCCGATTTGGCCGCGCTGGAACATCAGGTCGTAGACATAGATGGCGGGGAAGGTGGTGGACACACCTGGGCCGCCTCGCGTCAACGCCGCCACTAGGTCGAAGGTCTTGATGGCGAATTGTATCTGAATGACCGCCACCGCCAGGAATATCGGAGCGATGGTTGGCAGGATGACCCTCCGATAGGTCCGGAATACCGACGCGCCGTCGATTTGCGCGGCTTTGACGAGATCCGGATCGACCGACCGCAGACCGGCCAGGAAAAGTGCCATTGCGAAGCCGGACGACTGCCAGATACCGGTTATGATCACCGCATAGATCGCAGTGTTGCGGTTGGCCGTCAGGGCGAAGCTGAAGTCGGTCCAGCCAAGCCCGCGAACGAAGGCCTGGATACCGTCGACAGGATTATAGAGCCAACTCCACACCGTACCGGTGACGATGAAGGACACCGCCAACGGATAGAGGAAGATGGTGCGCCAAACCGCCTCGCCGCGGACGCGCTGGTCGATCGCGATCGCGAGCAGCAGGCCAACGGCCATCGAGCCAACGATATAGAAGCCGCTGAACAGGAAGAGATTGGTATAGGCGATGTTCCAGCGCCGGTTTGCCCAGAGCGAAGCGTAATTGTCCAGGCCGACGAACCCATAGGTCGGCAACAGCGACGAATTGGACAGCGAGATGTAGAGCGTCCAGAGCGTGAAGACGAAAACATAGATGAAACTCGCCGCTATCGACGGCGCCAGCACCAGAATGGGCACCATCGTGCCCAGGCGCTCGCGCCACGGACGGGCCGCGGCAGCTGCGGCTGGTACAATCAGATCATGGGTGGACATCGGGCTGCTCCGGCGAGGTCTGGCCGGGAGCTTCGCCCCCGGCCATCATCGGCAGCGTCACTTCTGCGCTTCGGCCGCATCCGCCATCGCATTGGCCGCGTCCTGCGCACTCATATCCGGCGTTGCTACAAACTCCGTGATGCTATCCATTATTGCGCCGCGGACCTTTTGCGGAACCGTCATGTTGTGCGCCATCGAACGCACGAGCGTGCCCGCGGCGATCGAGGCTTGCAAATCCTTTTGCGAGAGTTGCTGGCAGGGATTGAAGCCGTTCGAAAGATCGACATCGAGGCGCGCCGGAATGGACCCTTTGGTCTGATTGAAAATGGTCTGGAATTCGGGCGACAGGATGATGCTGGCAAGCAGCTTCTGTCCCTCGATATAGTCCGGGTCCTTCTGCTTGAAGAACACGACCGAATCTGAATTCAGGATGAAGCCCGGCTTGCCCCAATCGGTCGGCGCCTGGGCGCAGACATAGTCGGTGCCCTCCTTGAAGCCGCCGGCCGTCAGCAGGCCGATCGTCCAGTCGCCCATGATGTGAAAGGCGGCCTCGCCGCGGCCGACCAGATGCGACATGGTATCCCAGTCACGCCCGTTCATGCCGGGGTCCATGTACTTCGAGGTCATGGTGCGGAACTGCTCGAAGGCCTTGACCATGCCGTCGCTGCGCATGGCGTCGACGTCGCCCTCGACGAAGGCTTTCTTGTAGAGATCGAGGTCCTGACCGTACACGACCACTTCGAAGACGGTCGAGTCGGTCCAGTCGGCGGTCGAGTGCGAAATGCAGATCTTGCCGCTGGCCACGATCTTGTCGCAGGCGGCGTTGAATTCCGCCCATGTCTTCGGCATCTCGGTGACGCCCGCGTCCTTCATGACCTTCGGCGATGCCCACAGCCAGTTGATGCGGTGGATGTTCATCGGCGCGGCCACCCAATTCCCGGTCGGCTTCATCACCGGCAGCAATTCGGGAGCGACGACCTTCTCCCAATTTTCCGCTTTCGCCAGGTCGTCGAGATTGGCTGTCATGCCCGTCTCGTTCCATTCGGCGATCTCGGGGCCCTTTAGCTGCACAGCGGGAGGTGCGTTGCCGGCGATCACGTCAGCACGCAGTTTGGCCAGGGTATTGGCCGTATGGCCTGCGATGGAGGTCTGCTGCCAGATGCCACCCTTGGCGGTAAACATCTCGCCGAGCTTGGCGATAGCCTGGGCGTCCGATCCGGTGGCCCATTGATGCAAGAGGTTGGTCTTCGGCTCCGCGAGGGCTGTTCCGGAAATCAAGGTGAAGGCGGTAGCGGCCGCAAAGGCCGTCCTCAGGTATTTCATCGTTTCACTCCCCTATATGATGCACGGTTCGTATCGACCGCTTGTGGCCCGCGATTTGAGGTCGTGGCCGGCGAGATGCAGTAATCTCCGTTCTTTCCAAAATGACATATCTGGGCTATCAGTCAACGTCCTTTGTGCCCATCATGAACAAACCTTCGCTTAGAAATTGGCTGATCGACAGGCCGTCCGCGTCGCCGGAGAGCCTGATCGTCCGATGCCTGCGCGAGCGCGGCGCGCTTTCTGCGTCGCAAATTACCCGCATTACCGGTTTGGCGCGGTCGACGGTTTCGACCGCGCTCAACGGCTTGAGAAAGTCCGGGATGGTGATCGAATCCCCGGCCCATCATGACGCGGCGAGGGGTATCGGCAGGCCTGCCACGACATTGACGCTCAATCCCGCTGCGGGCACCTGCGTCGGCATCCATCTGGGCCTCGACGAGATGCGGTGCGTCGTCGCCGACGTCTCGCATTCTTTCGTTGCCGAACAAACTATCCCCATGGGTCTGGACTACCAGCCGCAACAGGCGGCCCAGCTCGCCAAGTCAGTAATTGCCCGATGCTACGAAGAGAACGGTCTGCCGATGGCGGGGCTCCTGGGGGTTGGGGTCTCCGTCTCGGGCCCAGTCAGCCGCGAAGGAGTGGTGCTGCGCGCGAGTATCGTTCCGACCTGGGCCGGGGTCAACATCCGCGATGTGTTCGGGCCGGTCCTTGAACAGCCGATCTTCGCCGACAATGAGAGCAACTGCTCGGCCATTGCCGAGCTGATGTGGGGTGCGGCCGTCGGCCAGGACGATTTCGTGCTGTTCAAGGTCGATCTGGGCGTCGGCGGGGCCATTGTCCACCACGGTCGGCTGGTGAGCGGCATCGCCGGCGGCGCCGGCGAATTCGGGCACATCAGCATCGATCCCGGCGGCGACCTTTGCCGGTGCGGCAATCGAGGATGCCTGGAGCTCTATGCCAGCTTTGCCCGACCGCTCGAGCAGATTTCGCGCATCGTGCGGCGGCCGGTCACGATGGACGACGTGATCATGATGGCCGAGCAGGGCGACGTGAGGGCGCTGCGGATGATCGAGGACACCGCCGAGTTCGCCGGCCGTGGCCTTGGCCTGATCGGTTCGGTTCTCAATCCGCCGCTCATCATCATCGGCGGCCGCATGGCCTTGGCGGGCGACATTCTCCTGGCGCCACTGATCGCATCATATGAACGCCACACGCTCATCAAGTCCCGCGATGTGGCGCCTGCGCTGCGCACGCGGATAATCGTTGGCAAGCACACGGAGAACGACGCATTGCTCGGCGCGGTCGGCCTCGTGCTGCGTCACAACAGCCGACTTCAGTGACCCGGCTTGCTTCGGGTGGCGCTCTGATTTTGCGAGCTGCTCGCCGAAGCAGCGGAACTGATGTTTGCCTACGCGACACGCACCGTGCGCTGCCTCGGCTTGATCGCGGTGGCGAGCAGCAGGCCGGCGATGATGAAGGCGGCGCCGGCGAGATCGTAGTCGTGCAAGCTTTCGCCAAGGACCAGATAAGCGAGAACGGCGACGAAGGCGGTCTGGAGATAGAGCAGCATGCTGGCGCGCCCCGCACCAAGCGTCTCGACGCTGCGGTTGTAGAGATAGTACATCAGAGCGCCGCCGGGGCCGGCAACATAGGCGAGAGCCAGAAGGCCGTTCGCATGCAGCGCCGAACGATCCCCGGAAAACAGTTCCCAGAGATAGAAGGGCAGTGCGGCCAGCGCGCCGGCTCCCAGCAGCAGGACCACCATCGGCAGAAGCTCGATAGCGAATTTGGCGCGACGCAGCAGCACGGTGTAGAGGCCCCAACAAAACGCGCTGCCGACGATCCACAACTCGCCGGAATTGAACTGCAGCTGCATCAGCGCGGCAAGGTCGCCGCGCGCCACGATCACCACCATCCCGGCCAGAGCGACCAGCGCTCCAAGCGCTTTCCAGACACCGAGGGGCTCGCCGAGCACGAAGCGGGCAAGCACCATGGTCATGATCGGCGACAGCGCCATGATGATGCCGGCGGTTGTCGCGTTGGTGTAGTTGAGGCCTGTGTAGATCATGCCCTGACACAAGGTTAGCCCGATAGTGCCGATGACCAGCACCTCGATCACCCGGGATTGGATCAGCACGAGCATCGCCCCGTGATGACGATGGACGATAGGCAGCAGGATCGCGCACGCGAGCGTCAGCCGCCAGAAGCAGAGCGCCCAAGGCGGCATCTCGGGGGCAACCCACTTGGCGGCGATATAGACGCCGGCCGACAGGAGCCAGCAGAGCGTCGCGAGGGAATAGGCGAGCGGAAGTGATGCGCCGGGTGTCGCCTTCGCTACACTTGGATGTGCTATCGGCAGCGATTGGATATCCGTCTCCTCCCACCGCAGACTTTAGCAGATTGGCAGCGTCTTGCTAAGCAGCAACAACAGCTGTTTCACCAGCTGGCGCAATCGGTGGGTCATTGTGGGTCCCGCCGTTCACGGTCTCCTTCCATTCGAACGCATGTTGGCCCATGAGCAACTCGATACCGAAAAGCGCAAGCCGTATCGATTTCGCGCGACACGAATGTGAGATTCATATCGCGCGACAGATATTCGCGCGGTTGCCACAATCTTCTCGCGCCATATTTCTACCGAGAGCAGATCTGTCGCGAATTCCTGGTTCCTAGGATCACGAGCGCCGCTGTTTCGAAGCAATTGGAAGAATAAGCCACTGACTTCCGTTTACACAAAGAGCGCGACACAGATCCATGCGGAGGACGTCCGATGCATGCCGGCTTCCGAGGAAGCGTACTCGTAGCGGTGTTGGGCACCGTCATGGCAAGCTGCGCTGGCATTCCGGCGCAAAAAACCGGGGCAATAACCGGCTATGGCCCCAACCCCACTTTACCGAAACCAAGACCGACGCTGATCCCGACTGTTAACATCGCCGAGGCGAAAGGCTGGCAGAAAGAAGGTATGCCGACCCTGGCGAAGGGGCTGACGGTGAACGCCTTCGCCATCGGCCTCGACCATCCGCGCTGGCTACATGTGCTTCCGAACGGCGACGTGCTGGTTGCTGAAACCAATGCCCCTGCCAAGCATGATGAAGGCTTCAGTCTTAGAAAGGTCTTCATGGACCTGGCTATGAAGCGGGCTGGCGCCGCGACCAAAAGCGCCAACCGCATCACGCTCCTGCGCGACACCGATGGCGACGGCATTGCGGATGTGCGCACGACGTTCGCGGAAGGCCTCAATTCGCCCTTCGGCATGACGCTGTCCAAAGGCAAACTCTTTGTCGCGAATACCGACGCGCTCGTCGCTTTCCCCTACTCCAATGGCCAGACCCGAGTCAGCACGTCGCCGGAAAAGATCATCGACTTGCCGGCCGGGGACCTCAACCATCATTGGACCAAGGACGTGATCGCAACTCCGGATGGACGCAAGCTCTATGTCACCGTTGGGTCCAACAGCAACGTTGGAGAAAACGGCATAGCCGCGGAGAAGAACCGCGCCGCTGTCCTTGAAGTGGATCGGTCTACCCGCCGCACTCGGGTCTTCGCCTCGGGCCTGCGCAACCCGAACGGGCTCTCCTGGAATCCTGAGACTGGCCAGCTTTGGGTCGCTGTGAACGAGCGTGACGAGATCGGCGACGACCTTGTGCCGGATTATATGACCTCGGTTCGTGACGGCGCTTTCTACGGTTGGCCCTACAGCTACTACGGACAGAACGTCGACGAACGCGTCAAGCCGCAGCGCCCCGATCTCGTGGCGGCAGCGATCAAGCCCGATTACGCCCTGGGCTCTCATACGGCCTCGCTCGGACTGACCTTCTCCAAAGGCGCGCAACTCGGTCCGGCCTACGGCAACGGCGCCTTCGTCGGCCAGCACGGCTCGTGGAACAGGAGTGTGCGCAGCGGTTACAAGGTCATCTTCGTGCCGTTCCATGGTGGCAAACCGAGCGGTCCTCCGGAAGATGTGCTCACTGGCTTCATCGGGCGTAATGACGAGGCGATGGGCAGGCCGGTCGGCGTCGCTATCGATCAGACTGGCGCACTGCTCGTCGCCGACGACGTCGGTAATGTCATCTGGCGGGTCCGCCGGGCGAATGGCCGTTGAGCGCAGGTGGCCTTTCTGATTCCGATCTCACCAGCCTTCGGCTACATTCCCGGAGGCGGATATCCTAAACACTTAGCTAGCAGCACGCCCGAAGATAGTCGTGTCAAACATGCTTGCGCCCGCCTGCCTCGCGGAACCAGCTGTCGGGATAGGGATACCACCAGCCCTGAATCTCCGGTCTGTGGTCGATGATGACCATCTTCGAGCGGCGGAATGCATCCAGACCCTGGCGGCCGAGCTCGCGGCCGAGGCCCGAAGCCTTCCAGCCCCCGAACGGCAACGCGTCATTGTCTATCAGCGGATTGTTGACCCAGACCATGCCGGCCTCGAGCCGCTCCGCGGCCTCATGCGCTTCGGCTAGATCGGTGGTGAAGACCGAGGCGCCGAGACCGAAGGGGCTGTCGTTGGCAAGCTCTATCGCCTGGTTGAAATCCTTGACCCGGCAGATTGCGGCGACCGGCCCGAAACACTCTTCGCGCACGATTGCCATATCGGCGGTGATGCCGGTCAGGATGGTCGGCTCGTAGAACCAGCCTACATTATGTGCCGGCGGAATGCGTCCGCCGGTGACCGCTTTGGCACCGCTGCGGATCGCATCGTCGACCAGCCGGATGACCTTCGCACGCGCGGCCTCGCTGACCAGCGGTCCGATCTCGGTTTTGTCGAGGCCGTTGCCGATACGCAGCGCGCGCGTTTTCTCGGCAAACAGATCGACGAAGCGGTCGTGAACGGCATCAACCACGAAGAACCGTTCGGCCGAAGTGCAGACCTGGCCAGTGAGATGGAAGGCAGCCGTGACGCTGCCGGCAGCCGCCACGTCCAGTGGGGCGTGTTGGCTGATGATCAGGGGATCGCTGCCGCCGGCCTCGATAACGCAAGGCTTCATGCGCTCTGCACATGCGACGGCGACAGCCTTGCCGGCGGCGACCGAACCGGTGAAAGCAACCGCATGCGTGCGGTCCGAGGCGATCAGCGCCTGCGCCGTTGCTGCTCCGCCTGGCATGCAGGAAACCAGGCCCTTCGGCAGGGAGCGGAACACGGTCATGTAATCCAGCGTCGACAATGTTGTCGCTTCGGCGGGCTTGATCACGCAGGCATTGCCGGCGGCAAGCGAGGCGGCGACGGTCCAGCACATCAACAGGATCGGAAAATTGTAAGGCATGATGTGCACCGACGTGCCGTAGGGCTCGTAGCGGGCATACTGGAACGAACCGGCCTGCGTCGTGCCGGCGATCTTGCCGGCGTCGTCACGCGCCATTTCGGCGTAATAGCGGAAGATCGGCGCGCAATTGGCGATCTCGCCGATCGCCTCCGGATAGGGTTTGCCCATCTCGCGCACCATCAGCTCGGCGCAGTGCGTGAAGTCGGCCGCCTCGATGGCGTTGGCGACGGCGTGCAGATGCCGGGCACGGCTCTTGGCGTCGAGCTTTTTCCAGGCCGTTTGCGCCTTGGTCGCTGCGGTGAGCACGGCGTCGATCTCGCCGTCGCTGGCTGCGGTGATCGCGCCGACGGTTTCGAGCGTCGCCGGATCGATCACCGGTTTTGCCGCACCGGTCATTGGCCGATAATCCGGATTGACGAAGAAGGTCGGCCGGTCAGGTGAAAAGTCCATTCTGTCCTCCCGTGTGCACGGAACCTTTTTGAGAATTCACCCTGCCGAGACAGGCGGCGTGGTTTTCGAGAACCGAAGCGGAGCGGAGATTAAAGTCCATGAGCATCGGAAGCGGAGAAAACGGCGTCAGGTGTCCGGTAGGGTAGAATTATCGAGAAGGTTCAGCGGATCATGTAGACTTTCTTGATGGTCTCGTGGACGGTGCAGACGCCTTTCCAGTCCTGCGGAAAGAACGCTGCGGTGTCCGGTTCGATCTCGATCACCTCGCCGGATTCGTGGACATAGGTGCAGCGTCCCTCGAGGAAATGGCAGAACTCATCGCGGGTGACGTGGCAGTGCCATTTGCCCGGCGTGCAGACCCACAGTCCGCATTCGGAGCGGCCCTCCGGCCCCTTGTGCAGCAGCTTGCCGGAACTGCGGGATTCGCCGTCGATCAGGGTGGGGATGACGCCCCAGTCGACCAGGTCGGTGAGGGCGAGCGGCGATTTCATGATCGGTGTCGGCATGTCGGGAGCTCCAGTGGCCGGCTTTAGGCCAGCATGTAAACGTTGCGGATGGTCTCGTGGACGGTGCATTCGCCGGTCCAACCGGCCGGGAACATGACAACCGTGGCGGCGGATACCTCGATCACCTCGCCGTCGTCCGATCTGTAGGTCGCACGGCCGGCAACGAAATGGCACAATTCGTCGCGCGGAATCGCCAGCCGCCAGCGACCGGGCGTGCAGACCCAGATGCCGGATTCCGGCTGGTTGTTCGGCCCTTTGTGCACCAGCCTGCCGGTGGAGTGCGAAGCGTCTTCCAGCGCGTCGGGCTGGGTGCCCCAGTCGACGAGGTCGGTGCGGGTCGAGGCTTGGTGGAGGTGTGGGGCAGAGATCACAGCAATTTCTCCAGCAAAGCAGCCGCTTTCTCCGGGCCGTTCTGCGACTGCATCTGGGCCGACGTCTTGGCCAGCTTGGCCCTGATTGCCGGGTCGGTCAGGCAGGTTTCGATCCTGGCGATGAGCTCGGCGTCGCTCCAGTCGTAGCGCGGCATGCCGAAGCCGTGGCCGGTTTCCTCGACCCGCGTCGCATTGTCGTGGCCGTCCCAGACGTAGGGCATGATGATCGCCGGCTTGCCGAAATACAGGCACTCGGTGAACGAGTTGTTGCCGCCATGATGGATCACCGCATCGACCTGCGGGATGACCGAGGGCTGCGGGAACCAGCTCTCGACGATGACGTTTTCGGGCACTTGCGCGTACTGCTCCTTGTAGCCGCCGACATTGACCAGCGCCCGGTAGCGCGTCTTGCCCAACGTTGCGACGATGCGCTTCAGCAGATCGACATCGCCGGCGCCAAGGCTGCCGAAGGAAACATAGAGCAGCGGCCCGTCATTATTCTTCGCAAAAACCGGCACGGTGTAGGGCTTCTCCTGCCGCACGCAGCCTTCCAGATATTGGAATTTTGCCGGGTCGAGCGGATAGCGGCGCTTGAACTTCGCCGCCTCGGGATAGAGCAGCAGATTGAGGTACGGCGAGGCCTCGAAGAACTGGCCGATCGGATACGGCGCTTCGTTGTTCGCTTTCAAAAACGCATTGAAGTCGTCATGGATCGGCTTGATGACGGCGTTGAAATGGTCGCGGTAACGCCGATGGCAGGCGTCGTCGTTCTCGCCGCAGCCGGACAGATGTGGCGGGATGTCCTCGTCCTCGATCTCGTTTTCCGAGCAGGAGATGACGCGCACCCAGGGCTTGCCATACTGCTTGATTGCCGGGAACAGGATGACATTGTCGACGCAGATGACATCAGGCTTGATCGTCGCAAGCACGCCAGGCAGATCCTTCTCAGCCCATTTGGCGCTGTCGACGATCGCCGTCCAGCAATCCTTCACGTAATTGTCGACCTGGTCGTAGGGCGATTTGCGGAAGTTCGGGATGTGGCCGTTGATGAAGTCTTCCCAGAACTTGGCCATCTGTTCCGGCGGCATCGGCTCGGACAGGTTCACCGGATGAGCCTCGAAGCCGTAGCCCTTGTAGACGTCGACGAAACCGGGGTCCGACAGGAACACCGCTCTGTGGCCGCGCGCCTCGATCGCCTGGGCTATGCCGACGGAATTGAGCGCGGGGCCATAGGCGGCCTCCGGAAAGAACGCGATCGTCTTCTGCGCCATGAGAGGTTCTCCTTCGATCAATCTGCGAAAATTCTGACGTCAGCCGCATCCCAGCCGAGCTCGACTGTATCGCCCGACGAGACCGGGCGGCGGTCGGCGGCGTCGGCGGTGACGCGCACCAGGAACGGCTTTGGCGACAGGGCGGTGCGGACGTGCAGCTGCAGATCGAGTCCCTGATAGGCCAGCGCCTCGACCGCGCCGAAGATACGGTTGGCCGTTTCTGCCGACGGGAACAGCCGGATGCGTTCGGGCCGCACTGAAGCTACCGCCGCAGCGCCGGGCGAAATTGTTGCGGGAACATCGCCGGCGATCCGCATGCCGTTGCTTGCCAGCACGCCATCGCCGGCGGCTTTGCCCGGTACGAAATTCATGACGCCGATGAAGTCGGCGACGAAACGGTCCCCCGGATGCTCGTAGACCGCATGGGGTGTATCGCATTGCAGCAACTTGCCGTCCCTGAGCACTGCCATGCGGTCGGCCATGACGAGCGATTCCTCCTGATCATGGGTGACGATGACGAAGGTGATGCCGACCTCGTGCTGCAGCCGCTTCAGCTCCAGTTGCATGGCCCCGCGCAGCTTCTTGTCGAGCGCGCCAAGCGGTTCGTCGAGCAGAAGCAGCCGTGGTCGCTTGACCAGCGCTCGGGCAAGCGCGACGCGCTGTTTCTGCCCGCCGGACAATTGCTCCGGCTTGCGGTCGGCGAAGGCAACGAGTTCGGTCGTCGCCAAAATGGCGTCGACACGGGAGCGGATTTCCTTTGCAGGCAAGCGTTCCATTTCGAGGCCGTAGGAAACATTGGCCCTGACGCTCATATGCGGAAACAGCGCATAGGACTGGAACATCAGATTGACCGGCCGCTTATTGGGCGGGGTCCTGGCGATGTCGCGGCCGTCGAGCAGGATGCGCCCGTCATTGGGCGTCTCAAAGCCGGCCAGCATGCGCAGCAGCGTTGTCTTGCCGCAGCCCGAAGGTCCAAGCAAGGCGAAGAATTCGTTCTCGCGGATATCCAGCGAAATGCCGTCGACCGCCGTCACCCGGCCGAACTTCTTCGACACGTTGTCGATCGCCAGCAGCGTGCGGGGCTCGTTCATTGGCCGATCACCCCACGGTTGAGCCGCTGCGACAGGGTCAGCGCGGTGATTGAGACCGCCATGACGATAGTCGCCAAGGCATTGATCTCCGGCGTGATGCCGAAGCGAATCATCGAATAGATCTGCATCGGCAGCGTGGTCGAGGCGCGGCCGGCGCCGGCGGTGAAGAAGGCGATGATGAATTCGTCGACCGAAAGGGTGAAGGCGAGCAGCGCGCCGGCGACGACGGCAGGCAGGATCACCGGCAACGTCACCCGCCGAAATGTCGTGAGCGCGGAAGCACCGAGATCGGCAGAGGCCTCGACGATCGACCAGTCGAAGCTTTTCAGCCGCGCGCGCACCACGGAGCAGACGAAGGCGAGATTGAAGACGACATGGGCCAGGATGATGGTGTGCAGGCCCAAGGTGAGATCAAGCATCGAGAAGAAGCTGAGCAGCGCGATCGCCAGCACGATGTCGGGAATGATCATCGGCGCAAAGATCAGCGCCTCGAGACCTTTGCCGTATTGCCGGCGTATTTCGACGCCGATCGCCAGCAGCGTGCCGAGCAGCGTGGCGATGGCGGTCGAGACAAGCGCCACGATCAATGTGTTGAGCGCGGCAGAAAGGATTGCGGCGTTTCCGATTAGCGAGACATACCATTTCAGCGAAAAGCCCGACCAGACGGTCGGCAGCCCGCCTTGGTTGAACGACAGCGCCACCAGCACGGCGATCGGGATGTAGAGGAAGGCCAGGACCAGTGAAAGCACGAGCCAGAGCGCGCGCCTCGTGGCGAGGGAGCGCTCAGCCATCGGCGCCTCCTCTCGCTTCGGCGGTACGGCCCGAGGCGCGATCAGCAGCCAGGGCCTGCGCCGTCAGCACCAGCAGCATGATGGCGATCAGCACCATTGCCAGTGCCGCACCGAAGGGCCAGTCATTGGCGGTCAGGAACTGCTCGTAGACGACATTGCCGATCATCTGGAAGCGCCCACCGCCGAGCAGAGCAGGGGTCACGAAATTGCCGATCGACAGCACGAAGACGAAAACAGCACCGGCGGCGATACCCGGCACGGTCACTGGCAGGATGACCCGGCGAAATGTGGTCACGGCCGACGCGCCGAGGTCGCGCGAGGCCTCTGCGAGCTCCGGATTGAGCCGCGACAGCGGCGCGTAGCAGGCCAGGATGACGAAGGGCAGATAGTTGTAGACCAGACCGGCGATGACGGCGCCTTCGGTATAAAGCATCGACGGCGGCTCGCCGGTGTAGCCGAACCAGCGCAGCAGTTGTGTGATCAGCCCTTCGCGGTTGAGCAGCACGATCCAGGCATAGGTACGGATCAGGTAGTTGGACCAGAAGGGCAAGACGGCAAAGAACAGAAACACCGGCTGCCGTTGCCGGGGTGCTGCCGCGATCGCATAGGCGGCCGCATAACCGATCACCACCGCGACCAGGGTTGCCGTGCCGGCAATGCGCGCCGAATTGAGGAAGATGCCGGCATAGAGCGGGTCGAACACCAGCCCGAAATTCTCCAGCGTGAAAGTGTAATCGATGCCGCCATAGATGCCGCGCCGAAAGAAGGCGAGCGCCAGCACCAGCGCGCATGGCACGACCATCAAGGCGGTGAGCCAGGCCAGCGCCGGCGTCATCAGCAAGAATGAGCGAAGTCTTGTTTGGGACAAGATTGCGGTACCGCATTCAACGGTCGGCGGCGAAAACCCCGCCGTCGACCGGGATTTCTGATTTTGATGTCGGTTATTGCGCGGCCTTGATTTCGCTGACGATCTTCGAGTAGTCGCGTTGGGCATCGCCGACATCGCGCAACTGCTCGAACTTGACCAACGCTGCCACCGGCATGCTCATATTGGGAAATTTGGCGAGAAAATCCGCCGGCAGGCTTTCCATGGCCGGCTTGTTCGGTACCTTGTAGTCGATGTTCTGGGCCGCCCAGGCGTGGTTCTTGGCGTCCAGCATGAAGTTGATGAACTGGAAGGCGGCGTCCTTGTTGGCCGATGCCTTCATCACGACCATCGTATCGACCCAGAGATCCGAGCCTTCTTTCGGTATGGTGTATTTAATTTGTGGATTCTCGGCGATCCCGTAATTGCACCAGCCATCCCAGGCCTGAACCATCAGCGCCTCGCCCGAGACCAGCTTTGAATAAAAGGTCGTGTCGTCATAGGCCAGCAAGGTCTTCTTGGCCGAGATCAGCAAGTCCTTGACTTCGCCGAGCTTTGCCGGATCGGTCTCGTTCACCGAATAGCCCTTGGCGAGTTGGCCGGCGGCAAGCAGCCAGCGGTCGGTCGCCAGCATCGTCGTCTTGCCCTTGAGCGCATCGGACGGGGCGAGAAGGTCGTTCCAGCTGACCGGCTCCGCCTTCACCAGATCCGAACGGTAGCAAAGGCCGGTGGTGCCCCAAGTGTAGGGCACGGAAAAATTGTTGCCGGCGTCGTGCGGCAGCTTCGCCGCCTCGGGATAGAGATTAGCGAGGTTAGGGATCTTGGCATGGTCGATCGCCTCGATCAGGCCGAGCTTGTTCAGCACTTCGGCGAAGGGCGAGGAGACGAAGACCACGTCATAGCCCTTGCCGCCGGACGCGACGAGCTTGCCCATGATCTCCTCGTTAGTGGCGTGAACCACGACTTCACCGGAGACACCGGTCGCCGCCTTGAAAGCTTTCATGGCATCCGGCGCCATGTAGCCGTCCCAGTTGGAGATAACGAGGTCGGAGGCAGCCGCCGGCGCTGACAGCGCCAGGCCAAGGCCAAGTGCGATCAAGGACTTCCTTAACGGACGGTGCCGCAGGTGGGTGGTGGTCATGACAGACTCCCATTCTGGTTGATCATCGAACTAGTCGTCGGACCAGCGCCTGCAGCCGTAGCCGCTTTGATCCTGTTCCCCGGTCTTTTATTGCCGATTGATCTCACAGTACTATTGCAGAAAAAAGTACGTCAATCCATAATTTGTCAAACTACGGTGAATCCCGGCCGATCGCATCCGCAAGGGCAATCGGCCAAATCTCAGCCGCCAAATCCTTCACGAGAATTGCCATGCAAGTTGCAGCTCGACGTCCCCGTACCAACCATCTCGACCTTGCACAGCGCATTCTCGATGTGGCCCGGAAACGCGGCTTTGAACCCGGCGCTCATCTCCCGGAGCAGCAGATCGCTTCGCTCTGCAACGTATCCCGAACTCCGGTGCGGGCCGCGCTGCGTCTGCTCACTGAAAAAGGCGTGGTTCGATGGGAGGCTGAGTCCGGCTATCGCTTGGCGGTAGACCTCACGAGCCAGGCGACCGTCGCCGCCGACCTGCCGAGCGCCGAGGAGGATGAACTTGCCGACATGATCCTGCGAGACCGCTCGGCGCGCCGGCTGGACCAGACGGTCACCGTCGGCGCGCTGATGCGACGGTATAATGCCGAGCGCAGGACGGTACTAAAATCGCTGAAGAAACTGGCCGAGGAAAATCTTCTGGACCGCGCGCCGGGGCAGTCCTGGCTTTTCAGGAGAGCGCCGGACGATCTTGGCGCACAAGGGGAGAGCTATGAATTCCGGCTGTTGCTGGAACCCGCCGCCCTTCTGGCGCCTGGATTCCGGCTGGATGGGACGCGCGCGGCAGCCTTGCGACAGGGCATGGAAATGCTGCTGGCTCTGCCCGACGCGGCATTCGATTCCAGAGAGTTCCAACGGCTGGACATCGATTTTCACGGGATGATCGCCGGTGGCTCCGCCAACCGCTTCGTCGCCGAGGCGTTGGCCGATCATCTCAGGCTGCGCCGGCTGCCGGGAACGTATGCCGGCGTCAATGTCTTCCGGCTGAAGCAATCATTGCGCGAGCATCTGACCATACTCGACCATCTGGAGAGCCAGCAGTACGAGGTTGCAGCCGATCTGCTTCGGGTCCATCTGCGGCTTTCACGCAGCCAGCGACCGCAGGCGGCTAGTCGCGGGGCGCCCGCGCTGTTCGGCATGATCAGCCGGCCGGAATAACGAGGATCATGCGCAAAGGCAGCCCGACCATCGCACTGTTTCCGGAAGCGAGCTTCGGCGCTGCGCTGAATTGCGTTGGCATAGCGCAGGCCCTGCGCGCTCGTGGCGCCCGTCCGGTGTTCATCTGCCATGCCGGCTTTTCTGGCGTGTTCGCCGACTATGGGTTTCAGGAATACCAGTTGCCGACTGACGATCCGTTGACCGACAGCGAACGCCAGAGCTACTGGCAGGCCTTCGTGCGCCGTCATCTGCCGCATTTCAGGCTGAGCCCCATCGATCAGCTCGAAACCTACGTTGCCCCGACCTGGCAAGCAATCGTAGACACTGCGGTCAACGCCGAGGCGCCGCTGCGCCAATTGCTGGCGCGGCTGAAGCCGGACGCCGTGGTGCTCGACAACGTCGTCATGTTCCCGGCATTGGCGACAGCCGGCTGCCCGTGGGTGCGCGTCGTCTCCTGCGCCGAAACCGAGCTTCCCGATGCCAATGTGCCACCCTATCTGTCCGGTCTCGCCGCCGACGACCCGAGCCGCGCGGCGTTCGAGGCGCGCTACCTGGCAGCGGTCGCTCCGGCCCATGACCGCTTCAATCGGCTTCGGACCGACGCCGGTCTTGCGCCCTTGCCGACGGGTCTTTTTCTGGAACCTTCGCCCGCCCTCAATCTGCTGCTGACCCCAACGATTGTGCGAAGGCAGCGCGCCGAGCCGCTCGACCCTGCCAGCTTCGTCTATCTCGAAGGCTGCGTTCGCTCGGAAGGGCCGTTCGACGTGCCGGTTTTTCCGCGCGATGGCGGACCGCTGGTTTATGTCAGTTTCGGTAGTCTTGGCGCCATGGATGTCGGCCTGATCCAGCGGATGCTCGCCGTTTTCGACAGGCTGCCGGCCCGCTTCATTGTCAATGCCGGAGGTCTGCGCGACAGCTATCGCGCCGTTCCGGACAATGTCTATCTCGATGCCTGGTTTCCACAGCCTTCGGTCGTGGCGAAATGCGACCTCTTCATTCATCATGGCGGCAACAACAGCTTTTGCGAAGCACTGCGTTTCGGTGTGCCGTCGCTGGTCATGCCCTATTGCTGGGACGGGCATGACAATGCGCAACGTGCCGAGGAAACCGGCGTCGGGCGCCACATCAGCCGCGATGGCTGGACGGAAGACGAATTGGCGCGAAGCATTCTCGGCCTGATGGCCGATGCTGCAATGCGCGCACGCCTCCGGGAGAATGCAGTGCATATGGCGCTGACACCCGGAACGGACGTGGCTGCCGAAGCCATTCTCGCTCTCGCAAGGACCCGACCTGATGCTTGACACCACAACAACGGATGCCTCGACCATGAACGGCACCAACGACCCGAAAGACTGGTTGGCCGCTCACGCTGTCAGCGAGGTCGAGTGCCTGGTGCCCGACATGAACAGCGTGCTGCGCGGCAAGGCCCTGCCAGCGGCCAAGTTCCTCAAGGCGATCGAGGACCGAGCACTCTATCTGCCGAGCAGCGCGTTCCTGGTCAGCATCGACGGCCGCTATTCCGGTTCCGTCGACGAGGGGTTCGCCTACCAGGACCCCGACATGCGGATGGTGCCGGATGTCGCAACACTCTGTCTGGCGCCCGGTGGCGGGCCAGGCAAGGCCTATGTCTTCGCCGATGCGTTCCACATGGACGACCGGCCGTGGATGGCTTCGCCGCGGCACGTGTTGCGGGCCGTGCTCGATCTATATCGCCAGCGCCGCTGGCGGGCGGTGGTGGCGCCGGAGCTTGAATTTTATCTCACCGCGCCCAATCCCGATCCCGATAGGCCGGTGACGGCGCCGGTCGGGCGCAATGGCCGCTCCGAAAGCGTGCAGCATCCCTACGACATGGCGGCACTGGAGCAATTCGAGCCGGTGATCCGGCGCCTCTATGACTATGCTGCGGCAGCCGGACTGCCGCTCGACACGCTCATCCATGAATCGGGCACGGCCCAACTGGAGATCAATTTCCTGCATGGCGACGCGCTGCCGCTGGCAGACAAGGTGTTGCTGTTCAAGCGAATGACGCGCCAGGCCGCGCAGGAAGGTGGCATGCAGGCGACCTTCATGGCCAAACCGATAGCCGCACAAGCCGGCAGCTCAATGCATCTCCACATGTCTGTCGTCGACGAGGCCGGCAACACGCTGTTTGCCGGGCGCGACGGCGCCGACACCGAGATGTTCGGGCATTTCATCGGCGGCCTGCAGAAATACATTCCCGAGGTGATGCCGCTGTTTGCGCCGAACGTGAATTCGTTCCGCCGCATCCGGCCGAACCACAGTGCACCCGCCAACATCGAGTGGTCGCACGACAACCGCTCCTGCGGCCTGCGTGTGCCGGCAGGCGGGCCCACCGCGCGGCGCGTGGAAAATCGGCTGCCCGGCGCCGATGCCAATCCCTATCTGGCGATAGCCGGCTCGCTGCTTTGCGGTTATCTCGGCGTCGAGGAGAAGATCGCTCGTTCGACGGAAGCGTCGGGCAATGCCTATCGCAGCAGGAGCACGCTGCCCAAAACCATGGAAGAGGCGCTCGACCGCTTCGCTGCGTGCGATCCGGTTCGGGCGGTGCTCGGCGAGGATTTCTTCCAGACCTATTTGCGCGTCAAGAGCGTTGAGCTCGACCTGTTCCAGAGCGTCGTCACCTCTTGGGAACGCGACCATCTGCTGCTCAAGGTGTGATGATGGGCTTCAATTCTGGGGGCTTCAACTCCGGCCTGGATATCGGCAAATCCTACTATGTCGCGACGGCCAATCCGGCTCCGGACCATCCGGCGCTGCAGGGCGACGTCGACGCCGATCTGGTGGTGGTCGGCGGCGGTTGTACCGGCCTCTCCGCAGCCTTTCATGCAGCCGAACGCGGCCTGAAGGTAGTGCTGCTCGAAGGCGGCAAGATCGGCTGGGGGGCGTCGGGGCGCAATGGCGGCCAGATGATCCCCGGCCTGCGCAAGGGTGCCAAGGGGCTGGTCAAGCTATATGGGCCGGAACGGGGGAGGGCACTGTTCGATCTCGCCTTCGAGGCGCGGGCCCTCGTGCTCGGTCTGATCGAGCGCCATGCCATCGATTGCGACCTCAGGCTCACCGGCCATCTGGCCGGTGCGGTCAACGGTTCCGACCTGCGCGACCTCGAAGAAGAAGCCGAGTGCCTTTCTACGGTGATGAACTTTCATGATGTCGAGATGCTGTCGGCAGCGCAGGCGCGCGGAATGGTGAACACACCTTATCACGGCGCGATGTACGAGAAGCTCGGTGGCCATATGCATCCGCTGAACTACACGCTCGGTCTTGCTCGCGCCGCGGCTGCGGCGGGCGTCACCATCCACGAGAATTCGGTGGCGCTGCGGCTGGAGCGGGAAGCTTCCCCCCGGGTTTCGACGGCCAAAGGCTCGGTCCGGGCCAGGCATGTCGTACTGGCCGGCGATGCGCTGCTCCACGGGCTTGAGCCGCGCGTCAACAGTCGCATTATGCCGGTCGGCAACTACATCATCGCCACCGAGCCGCTGGGCGACGCGAGCGACGTCATCCCAAGCAATGTGGCCGTCTCCGACACGCGCTTCGTCGTCAATTACTACCGGCTGTCGGCGGATGGACGCCTGCTGTTCGGCGGCGGCGAGCGCTATACGCCGTCGCCGCCCGCCGACATTGCCGGCTTCGTGCGGCCGCACATGGAAAAGACCTTTGCGCAATTGCGCGGCCGCCGCATCGATCACGCCTGGGGCGGGCTGGTCTCGGTGACGACATCGCGCCTGCCGCATGTCGGTCGCTATGGCGACGTCTATTTTGCGCATGGCTATTCGGGCAAGGGGGTGATCCTGTCGACGCTGTCGGGCAAGCTGCTCGCTGAGGCGATCACCGGTGATGCTTCGCGGCTCGATCTGTTTTCGACCCTAAGCCCGCTGCCGTTCCCCGGCGGCACGGCGCTGCGCGGCCCGCTCTATGTGCTCGGCATGCTTTGGTACGCAATGCGTGACCGCATCAAACATTGAGCGCAGGCATGCGCAATGAGGCCGAGCGCCGCCACCAAGCGATTAACGGCTGATTTCGCGGCGGCGTCCGACTTGATCGATGCTTGAATATGGTCCGCAGGCCATGGCCGCGAGTCGGTTCGTGCCCTGCTCCCGAAGCCTGAGCGCCGATAGACCTGCCTGTTATTTCCTCAGCTAATAGATCGATATGATTGCAGGATTAACCGTTTCATAGCCCAGGCGCGGCTCCGATTTGTCTTTCGAAATCGGGCTGGAGACAGTTCCGGTTGAACTGCAATCCAATTTTGTTTCCCTGTTTTTCTTGATCGTGCTGCCCGACAGGTCGGCACAGCACGACGTTACTGGTGTACTGACCACCCTCTTTTTCTCGTGCGCAACGGCGGCGGTGGATACGGCAATCACAATTGCCGCGCAAACAATCGTCAATCTCATTGTTTCCCCCTTAGAGCACCGCAAAAATGTGGTCGACTGCCTTGAGACGCCGGCGAAGGCGGTATTCGCGCCTGGCCGGCCCATGCAGCTTCCGACTGCACAAGATTGTAACTACATTAGCTGCAGCGCAAGTAACCATTTCGGACTAGGGAACGGTCCCCTTCGATCGAAAGCGCTGGGCTGCCGGCGAAAAAGCAGGCGTTCTAGCCGTTCTCGCCGCCGAGCGCCTTCCAATTTTGGGACAGAGGTTGGCTGATGCCCTTAAACTCACGGCTACGCATCGGTTGGATCTATGCAGCGACAAGGCCAACCTTGGCAAAGCCTCTACATAGTCACCTTCGGGCAGCACCAGTCTTGGAATTCACGCCGTCAAGCAAGGCGAGCAGGCCTTTCAGAATTTCGATTGGCGGCGGCGGACAACCTGGAATGTGCAGATCGACAGGCAAGGCCTCGGACACTCCGCGCACCACCGCATAGCTGCCGGAGAAACAGCCGCCATTGCCTGCGCAATCTCCCAGTGCGACCACCCATTTTGGGTTGGGGGTTGCGTCATAGGTCAGCTTCAATGCCTCGCGCATGTTTTTTGTGACCGGCCCGGTGACGAGCAGTACATCAGCATGGCGCGGCGATGCGACGAACCGGATCCCAAAACGCTCGATGTCATAGAAGGCGTTGTTCAGCGCGTGCATCTCAAGTTCGCAGCCATTGCAGGAACCGGCATCGACCGCCCGGATCGACAGGCTTCGCCCCAATCGTTTGTGAGCAGCCCCATCGAGCGCGCGTGCGAGTTCGTCGACTGCCGTGCTGCTTGCCAACGGCGGACGCTCGGTGAGAGGGGGGCGTATCAGGCTTTCAAAAAGAAGCTTGCGCATGACAGCGTGCCTTCAGAGATCATGGCCCGAATAAGAGCAGTTGAACGATTTGTTGCACAGCGGAAAGTCGGCAACGATGTTTCCTTCGATCGCCGCTTCAAGGAGCGGCCATTGAAACCATGACGGATCACGGAGGTGACAGCGCTCGACCAAGCCGCCCTTGCCAATGCGCAGCCAGGCCAGAATGTCGCCGCGGAAACCTTCGACGAGCGCCATGCCTTCATGCGATCGGTTTGTCTGCGCGAAATCGACACGGATCGGTCCGTCTGGCAGTTGTCGCAGGACTTGTTCGATCAGAGACAGGCTCTGTTCGACCTCGTGGATACGAATCCATACACGGGCGTTCACATCGCCTTCTTGGAGGAGAGGTACATCGAAGGCGAGTTCGCCATAGGGTGGATAAGCGAGATTGCGTCGGGCATCGAAGTCCCGACCGGAGGCCCGGCCAACGTAGCCTCCGGCGCGATATTGACGAGCGAGTTCCACCTTCAGCCGGCCAGTTGCGACAGTCCGATCCTGCAGCGATGCCGTGTTGTCGTAGAGCTCGACCAGCGCGGGAAACCGCTGCCTGATCTCTGCGATCAGGGACCTGAGCGCTGTCGTGCCCTCATCGCTCAGGAAGCTTGCCACGCCTCCGGGCACGATGCAGTCGCGCATCAAACGATGACCGAAGGCAGCATCGCTTGCCCGCAATACGCGCTCACGCAGCACCCCACAGTGGGCATGCATAAGCGCGAAGGCGGCATCATTGCAGATAGCGCCTATGTCGCCCAGATGATTGGCCAGGCGCTCCAACTCGGCCATGAGCGCTCGCAGCCAGACCGCGCGTGGGGGAACCTGGACACCCAGCGCCGCCTCGACCGCGCGGGCAAAAGCGAGGGAGTATGCCACGGTACTGTCGCCAGAGGTTCTGCCCGCCAATTTGGCTGCACGGTCGATATCGGACCCCGCCATCAGGCCTTCTATACCCTTGTGCGCGTATCCGAGGCGCTGCTCCAGCCGGACGACCGTTTCACCGCTTGCCGTGAACCGGAAATGGCCCGGCTCGATGATGCCGGCATGCACGGGCCCGACCGGGATCTGATGCAGGCTCTCCCCCTCGGCAGGCAGGAAACTGTACGGGAAGGCAGTCGCAGCAGACGTCCGGACGCGGGTACTCAACGGATAGCTGACACCCCAATGGCCATGATCAAGCCACCGTCTCGTATCAGGCGCGCCTTGTGGCAGGAGCCCGAACAGGTCAGCAGCCGCACGTTCGAGCCGCAATGCGGGCGGATGCAGCCGGCCGACCGATGGGTAGCGGCCACTGGGGCATTCCAGGCTGACAACGCCGATGTCCCCGGCGCTTTCATCGAGAAGTGCCATGTGGACGGCGCCTGGCTCACCCCATAGGCCGAGCAAGCTCCAGTGGCCCTCGGCCAGTTGCTCGACGGCAAAGCCCCATTTTTTCGGAGTCACCACGGCGCGCGACCACGGGAAATGATTTTCGACACGTTGGCCAGCAAGGATGAGGTCGATCAGCGCAGGCATGCTCTTTTCTCTCCTCTGCTCACCCCAGGATACTTGCGACGTGCTGGAACCATGTGACCAGCGGTGGCGGCAGATAGATGCCGGCGGCAAACACCAACGCCAAGTGGGAATACATCGGAATGTAGGACGCCTCGGCGGGTGCAGTGCTGCCGCGCGGTTCGCCGAAAGCGACGCCGGTCAGTCGAAGCAGCAGGGCGCCGAAAGCGAGCAGAATCCCGAAAACCAACGGCATCGCCAAAAGAGGGTGTCTTGCAAATGTCGAACTCACGACCAGGAATTCGCTCATGAAGATACCGAGCGGAGGGAGGCCGGCAATGGCAACGACGCCGATGACGAGCGCCCAGCCAAGGGCAGGATGTGTTTCCGTCAGTCCCCGGATTTCGGCGATGTTCTGTGTCCCCTTGACCTGGGCAATGTGGCCGACCGTGAAAAAGATCGCCGACTTGGTCAGGCTGTGCATGACCATGTGCAGCAGCCCGGCAAAATTGGCGAGCGGGCCTCCTATGCCGAAGGCGAACACGATGATGCCCATGTGCTCGATCGAGGAGTACGCGAACAGGCGTTTGATGTCGCGGCGGCGGTAGAGCATGAAGGCCGCGAAGACAAGCGACGTCAGTCCCATCGTGATCATCAATGACCCAGGTGCGATCGCTTCCGGGCTTGCCGCGAGCAACAGCTTGAAGCGCAGCACGGCATAGAGTGCGACGTTTAACAGCAAGCCCGACAGCACTGCCGAAATCGGCGTTGGACCCTCAGCATGCGCGTCTGGCAGCCAGGCATGTAAGGGCGCAAGGCCGACCTTCGTCCCGTAGCCGAGCAGCAGAAAGATGAAGGCGACATTGAGCAGAGCCGGATCGAAGCGCGCGGCGTGAGCGATGAGCACCGTCCAGACCATCGCATTCGTCCCCTCGCCAACAACCGGCTGTGCAGCCATGTAGACGAGGATGGTGCCGAACAGTGCGAGCGCGATGCCGACGCTGCCCAGAATGAAATATTTCCAGGCGGCCTCCAGCGCTTCGTGCGTGCGGTAGATGCCGACCATGAGCACGGTGGTCAGCGTGGCAAGCTCCACCGCCACCCACATCAAGCCAATATTGTTCGACACGAACGCCAGGTTCATGCCGAACATCATGACCTGGTACATTGCGTGATAGAACCGCAAGTTCGGGACTGTCAGCCGCCCGCTCTCCAGTTCGTGGGCAATGTAGGAAGCGCTGAAGACGCTGGTGGTGAAGCCGACGAATGTGTTGAGCACGATGAAGACGATATTGAGATCGTCGACGAGCAGATACTGCCCAGGCTGCGGGCGGTCGGTGACAAGAAGCGACAGTGCGGCGAGCACGGTCAGCAAGCTCGCAGCGACATTGACGCCCGCCGATATCCGGTATTTCGGCAGCGCCGCCAGAAGTGCGGCCGAGAAGACCGGTATCAGCAAAATGGCGGCCACCGCATCGAGGGAAAACGCGGTCAACGGTGTTCTCCCCTGTAGTCGTCGAGCGCGCCGACATCCACCGAGTCGAACCTCTCGCGGATGCGGAACAGGAAGACTCCGATGACGATGAAGGCGATAAGGATCGAGAAGGCGACACTGATCTCGACGACCAGAGGCATGCCCTTGGCCCCCGTGGCGGCGAGGACCAGACCGTTCTCGAGCGACATGAATCCGACAACTTGGCTGACGGCGTTGCGGCGGGTGACCATCACCAGCAGCCCCAGCAAAATGATGGACAGCGCGAAAGCCAGGTCCTCGCGGGCGAGGGGATCAGCCTCGGGAGTGACGCGCAGCATCAGGACCATGGACAGGGTCACCAGGCCTATCCCCGCAAGCATCGTCGTACCGATGCCGACGGCGGTCTCGACGTCACGATGGATGCCGAGCCGCTGAATGATGCGATGAAGCCCGACAGGAATGACGATCGCCTTGAAGACGAGGGCGATCGCCGCCGTGACGTAGAGATGATGCGCGTCCTGAATGTATGCCTGCCAAGCTACGGACAGGGCCAGCACGATTGCATGAAGCGCAAAAACGTTGATCAGAGCAAAGAGGCGATCCTGATACAGCATCATGAAACTGACCAGCACCAGGCCGCCGGCGAGCAGGTGAGCGATGTCGAAGGTGAGGCCGTTCATCAGAGGCTCCGTGAGACGAACAGCAGGAGCGTGCCGAGCAGGGCCAGCATCAGCGCTGCCCCGAGGAAATCCGGGACGCGGAAGACGCGCATCTTGGCGATGGCAGTCTCAAACACGGCGAGGAGAACGCCACAGACGGCAAGCTTGCCGACATAGGCGACGACACCCGGAGCAAGGGATTCCAGTCCTGCCCCGGCGCTCGCCAGGCCCCAAGGTAGGAAGACGCAGGAAATCAGCGACACATAGAGCAGAAGCTTGAGGAAGGCGGCAAACTCGATCATCGCCAGATGGCGACCGGAATATTCCAGCACCATCGCCTCATGAACCATGGTGAGTTCCAGATGGGTCGATGGGTTGTCCACGGGTATGCGGGCGTTTTCGGCGATCGCCACCATCACGAGGGCGATGAGCGACATCCCGAGCGACACCCGCAAGCCAACCTCCGGTGACCCCATGAAGGCGGCGACCGTTGAGAGTTGCGTAGCACCCGCGACGAGCGCCAGGCTGAACACGATGAGCAGCATGGCGGGTTCGGCCAGCGAAGCGATCATCACCTCGCGGCTCGAGCCGATGCCGCCGAAGCTCGTGCCGACGTCCATGCCTGCCAGCGCCAGGAAGAACCGGGCGCTTCCCAGCAGTGCGACAATGGCTATGAGATCGGCGGTCCAACTGAATGTGAGGCCGGCGGCGAATGTCGGGATGAGCGCCGCGCCGACCCAGGTGGTGGCAAAGATCAGATAGGGCGTCACGCGAAACAGCCAGGATGCGTTGTCCGCCAGAACGACTTCCTTGCGCATCAGCCGCAAGAGATCGCGGTAAGGTTGGATCAGGGAAGGACCCTGGCGGCGCAAGAGCCGTGCCTTCACCTTGCGCACGAATCCGGTCAGGAGCGGCGCCAGCAAAAGCACCAGCGCCATCTGCGCGCCTTGAACGGCCAACTCGAGAATCACGGCCATAGTGCGAGCACCAGGAGCAGGACAATGAGAAAGAGAAAGACGAGGGTCAGGTAGCGCCTGATCGTCAGGAACTGCAGATGGTTGAGGTGGTCGGTCGCAAAGTCGAGGGCCCGGCCGATAGGCAGGTACAGCGTCTCCCAGATCACATCATGCATTTCGACATTCAGACGAGCCGGACCGGTCTCGCCAGGTGCCGGCATTTCGACGGTTTCCCTTGCACGGAATACGAACGTGCCGAAGACGCGGCGGATAGGCTGCGCGAAGCTGACGGCCGTGTACTGCGAGCTCGGGACCACATCCGGGAAGCCACAACCCCAGGCGGGACCCCGACGGAGTGCATGTGATGCAAAGCGATGGATCACATATGCCGCAGCGGATGCGGAAAAGGCGATGAACAGGAACACCAACAGGCCGTTGTAGGAACTGCGGCTCGCTGCAATCGGCACGATAGACAGCCAGGGCTGGGCCATCTGCACAGGCATCCGACTGCCGATCAGTGGCAGTGTCACCGATGAGAGGCCGTCTATCACAAGACCGGGCAGAATGCCGGCCAAGAGACAAAGGGCAGCGAGAATGAACATTGCCGCCAGCGAGTAGCGGTCGACCTCATGCGCCAGTTCCACCGCGGCCGAGCGTGGCCGGCCGAGGAATGTAATCCCGAACGCCTTCACAAAGCAGGCCGCGGCCAGTGCCGCTGACAGCGCCAGCAGACCGCCAACGGCGGGCACCATGACCTTCAGTCCCCATTGTGACAGATCGGGGCTCTGCAATATGGCCTGAAAGGCCAGCCATTCGGAGACGAAGCCGTTGAAGGGTGGAAGTGCCGAGATCGCGACGCAACCGACGAGAAAGGCAAAACTTGTAAAGGGCATGCGGTGGATGAGACCGCCCAGCTTCTCCATATCCCGCTCTCCGGTTGCCGTCAGCACGGCGCCCGCGCCGAAAAACAGCAGGCTCTTGAAAAAGGAATGGTTGAGGACGTGGAACAGCGCGGCGGTGAGCGCCAGCGCTGCAGCCGATGGCATGGCGTTCGCCTTGAAAGCGAGCGCGAGACCAAGGCTTACGAAGATGACGCCGATGTTTTCAATGGTGCTATAGGCAAGCAGTCGCTTCAGGTCCTTTTCCATCAGCGCGTAGAGGATGCCGAGAACCGCCGTCAGGCCGCCAAGGAAAAGCACGGCAACGCCCGACCACCATGCCGGCTCACCGAGCAGATCGAAAATAACGCGTATGAAGCCATAGACTGCGACCTTGGTCATCACGCCGCTCATGAGAGCCGAGACGTGGCTTGGCGCGGCCGGATGGGCGAGTGGCAGCCAGACGTGCAGCGGGACGAGTCCGGCCTTGGAGCCGGCGCCCAGCAGCATGAGAACCAGGACGAAAGCAGCGGCGAACGGGGTGGGATCGCCGGCTCGCATCGCGTCGAATGTGTAGGTTCCATCGGATCCGGCGAGCAGGCCGAACGCAAGCAGCAGCGCGAGTGTGCCGAAGCTCGCCATCACGAGATAGATGTAGCCCGCCCGCGCATTGTCCTGCTTGCGATGGTGCGCCATGACGAGCGCCCAGGAGGCGAGCGACATGAATTCCCAGGAAAGCAGGAAAGTGAAGGCGTCGTCGGCCACCACGACAAGGTTCATTCCGGCTAGGAAAGCCGGGAAGAACGGCAGCACCTGATGCGGCGCAGACTCATGCCTGCCGTAGCCGAGGCCATAAAGACTGGCCATGGAGCCGCCGAAGTTGACGACGATGAGGAAGAAAGTCGACAGCGCGTCCAAACGGAAATGAGCGCCAATCCATGGCAATCCAAGAGGCAACACCACAGTCGACGGGGTGACGGGATTGTCGGCGACGCGGCTCGCGAGAACCATGAGCACGGCCGCCGATATACCTAGCGTCAAGCCGTAGATCAGGCGTGTTCCCGAGTCGGATCTGCGGCTTTCCGCAATCGCAAGCACCGCAGTCCCCAGGAGCGCAGCGACGCCCCACAGGAGGACCGCGGCCCCCGAAATCACGCCACGCTCCTCACGGGGAGTTTGGCATCCGTATCGACTCCGCCAAGGATTTTGGCGGGGTCAAAATCCGCTTTCAGTCGCACGCCGCGCCCGCCGATTTGGCTGGAGGCGCCTTCAGCGATCAATTCCACACCGGCGAGGTCAAGTGCCCCGATCAGCTTCATGAGAGAATCGACGTTACCCCTAATAATCGACTCGCTGGCTTCCATGCGTTGAATTGTCGGCACGGAAAGACCGGACAATTCGGCAAGCCTGCGCTGGTCGATGCCAAGGAGCGCCCTCGCGGCACGCAACTGTGGAGCAGTTATCACGGTCGCATCCCCCTTTTGATCAGCTTTGAGATATTATCTCTACGTCTTGCAGCATATATTAAAATGCGGCGCATTCAATTAGTGATGCGTGACGCATCTGTCTTGAGGCTGTAGAAAACCGGGCGATACGCCCTGCCTCGAACCAAAGCCATGCGGCCATTCCCGTCACGGCCAGTCTTGTCGCCAGCCATCTTGGATTTGCGCGTGATGGGGCTGGCAATGGGCCCTTATCTCGGCCGGCCACTCGATTGGAGCCGCCGCGGGCGCGTCGGCTATCTCTTCGACCTCACTCTACGTTAAGAGTGGGTATGGCTGAGTTCGCTTGCTTTTGCCGTTGGGCCGGTCTCATCGTGTTCGTGCTTCAGGATCGGCCAAAACAGATAGCTGCCGAAATCCAGGAACAGCGCCTTCGCGAATGTGCTACCAAATCTGGCATGCGGCAAAGCTCTGCAGCGCTACTGCCAAAGCCGCCTCATGCGAACGGAGACGTCCTCCAGGACTGGCATGGAGGCCAGCACGAGGAGAATGGCCGCGAGAAACAACGTCGCCGCGAAGCCGACATGCTTGAAACCCACAGCGCCGACGACGCCGCCAGCAAAGAACAATGCTGGTCGTCACGCTCTCGCTTTATGCCATCCAGAACGCCCTGCTCAGCCGCAGCGGCGCCGGTCTGCGCTAGGAGGCCCGGATGTCCTCCCCGCGATCAACCACCACCAGCCGGCTTGGCCGCTTCGGCCTCGGGCTGACGGCCATGATGGTGCTGGCTTTCCTCATGGCGCCGCTGATCATCATCGTGCTGTTCTCGTTCAAGAGCAGCGGCGATTTCACCTTTCCCATCACCGGCTGGTCGCTGAAATGGTACAGCGAGTTCTTCTCGATGCAGACCTGGATGGATGCCCTGCGCAACAGCCTGGTTCTGGCTGTCTCGACGACACTTTTGGCGACGCCGCTAGGCACCATGGCCGCGCTCGGCCTCGCGGCGCCTAATCTGCCAGGTCGGCGCACGATCTCCGCCTTGCTGCTGGTGCCGATGATCGCGCCGGTGGTCATCGTCGGCGTCGGCATGTATTTCGTCTTCTCGATGGTCGGCCTGACCGCGACCCTTCCCGGCCTCATCCTCGGCCATACCTCGCTCGCCGTTCCCTTCGTCGTGGTGACCGTCTCGGCCGTTCTCACCGGTCTCGACAGGCGGCTGCTCTGGGCGGCCGCCAGCATGGGGGCGCCACCCTTCCTCACCTTCCGCAAAGTCACGCTTCCGGTCATTCTGCCGGGCATCGCGTCGGGCGCGCTGTTGCCTTCGCCACCTCGCTCGACGAAGTCGTGGTGACGATGTTCCTCGCCGGTCCCGGACAACGCACCTTGCCGCGCGAGATGTTCACCATCGCGCGCGACACGCTGACGCCGACCATCGCGGCTGCTGCCACAGTGCTGATCGCCGCCTCGATCGTTTTGCTGATTGCGTCCACAGCGCTCGGCCGCTCGAATCGATAGCGCCGGCCGTCCCGACGGCTTCTGGCCACGGGTTTGTCGATCAAACGCATGTTGCCCAAAACTGCACAGCGGCTCGGGACAGCGGCTCGGATTGAAACAGGAGCGCAAAAGCGCGTCAGCGGATCGTGGTCTATCGCGTAATAAAGCCTTTCAGGAACGCGGCCAGCGATGGAAGTCGAGTTAATCCTGATCGTCCAGCAAAGCGATGGCATCGAACGGTTGTTCGCGCGGCACCCGGATTTCGGCGCCGATACTTTGAAGGCTGGCAAGGAGTGCCGACACCCTTTCGGGCTCTTCCGGGTTCTGTTTCAGCACGCCGCCGGCAAGTCGGGTCAGCGGGCTATGGAGGAATTGCCGCTAGCGGGCAAAGGTGATGCGGATCGCTCCATAGGGTCCGAAATCGGCAGCGATAGTGTCACTGTGGCGACACTCCACGGGCCGGATGAACGAGCCCGACAGCACGGCCTGTCCGGCGGATATCTGCATGCCGTACTGATGCAGCCGGTTGGCCAGCCAGGCGATGCCCTTCGCCGGATGATCGAGCACCCCGGCGCCGAGCCCGGTCTCTTCGACCTCGCCATTGCGCGACAGGATGGCGCCGATCCAGCGCAGGTCGGCCTCGCGCGGTGCGGCACGACGGCCGCCGACGACGACGCCGGCATTGGCGGCATTGTCGGAGATGGTGTCGAAGAAGGTCCGTATCCTGCCGCTCTCCTTGTTGACGCGCTCGATACGGGTGTCGAGGATCTCCAGCGCCGGCGTGATGTAGTCGGTGGCGTCGAGCACGTCGTCGATCGACACGTCCGGACCGGCCAGCGACGCCTTCATTACGAAGGCGATCTCGGCCTCGATGCGCGGCTGGATGAAGCGGCCGGCTGGAACGGTGCCGCCGTCATCGAAGAACATGTCGTCGAACAGCACACCGGAATCCGGAATGTCGATGGCGAGCGCCGACTGCATCGCCTTGGAGGTCAGGCCGATCTTCCAGCCTTTGATCGTCAGGCCCGAGGCCACTTTTCGTTTCACCAGCGCCGCCTGGACGAGATAGGCGTCATCCATCGTCGCCCCGGGGAAATCAAGGCTGAGCAGCCTGATCTGGCGGCGGTCGCGCTCGGCCTCGAACAGCCTCGCGGCCGCGTCTTCGACCTGTTCTGGCGTCATCATCGGCCGGTCCCTTCGTCGACGACGCCGTTGCTGAGCAAGCCAATACCGTCGGCCTCGACCTCGATCACATCGCCCGGCTTCAGCCAGATTGGCGGGTCGAACCGGGCGCCGGCGCCGGTCGGCGTGCCGGTGACGATGATGTCGCCCGGCGCCAGCGTGGTGAAGGTCGAGATGTAGTTGATGATCTTGCGGAAGGAAAAGATCATGCGGCCGGTGCGGTCCTGCTGGCGAACCTCGCCATTGACGCGCGTGGTCAGCGCGATGTCAGCGATCTGTGCCTCGTCGGTGAACGGCACAAGCCAGGGGCCGATAGAGCCGGTCCGGTCGAAGTTCTTGCCCTGGGTGACATTGAACTTGGCGTGGCGCACCCAGTCGCGGATGGTCCCTTCGTTGCAGAGCGAAAGTGCTGCGATATGGCCCAGCGCATCCGCCTCGGCGATCCTGCGGCCGCCCTTGCCGATGACGATGACGATCTCGCCCTCATAATCGAGCTGCGGCGATTCCCACGGCCGCACGAGGGGCGTGCCATGGCCGACGAAGGAGCGCGGGAAGCGGATGAACAGCGACGGGTTCGAGGGTGCGGCCTGTCCGTCCTTGTACTCCTCGTTGCGGTCCGGATAGTTGACGCCGACGCAGATGATCTTTTCGGGCGAGGGGACGGGTATCTCGTAGGCGATGGCGTCGAGCGGGAAATCGGCGGCGAAAGCGTCCGCCTCTTCCGTCAGCCGTCGCAGTGCGCCGGCCTCTATCACCTCGCGCAAACTCGGCCACTGTGCGTGTCGCGCCGACAGGTCGACGACGCCCTTGTCGGTGATTGCGCCGTAGCGCGTTTTGCCGCCAACGGTGAAGGTGGCGAGACGTGCCGCGCTCATTTGTTTCCCCTGCAGTTAGCCGACGTCACGGCGCGACGATCGGCGAGGCCGCCAGATCGGACTTGCGCGGCTCGACGCCGGCAAAGGTGCTGCCTTCCTCGAACCAGCTCTTCGGCGCCGGTGCGCCCCACAGCGTCTGGCGCTGCGGGTCCTTGAGGTCCCATTTGATCGGCTCTAGGTCGGGATCTACCGTCTGGTAGTCCGAGCAATAGATCTCGATGCGGTGATTGTCGGGATCACGGATATAGAGGAAGAAGGCGTTGGAGATGCCGTGCCGGCCGGGGCCGCGCTCGATGTTCGGCAGCCAGCCGGTGGTGGCCATCAGGTCGAGCAGATCGATGATGTTGAGCGGCGTCGGCACCCAGAAGGCGACGTGGTGCAGGCGTGGGCCAATGCCGTTGGTGAAGGCGATGTCGTGGACACCGCCCTTGCGGTGCGTCCATGCCGCCCAAAGTCTTCCGGTCGCGGCATCCTCCGTGTACTCGGTCACGCGGAAGCCGAGCTCGTTGTAGAACGCCACCGATTCATCGACATTGGGCGAGAAGCAGTTGAAGTGGTCGATGCGCAGCGGCTTGACGCCCTTATACAGCGCATACTTCTGATGGATCGGCGGCAGCCGCTCCATTCTGGAATAGAATTCGAGCGGAATGCCGTGCGGGTCGCGGGTGCGGAAGGTACGCGACTGGTAGGGCCGCTCGACCCATTTCACAGGCAGGCCCCTGGCTTTGAAGAAGTGCTCGGCCTTGTCGAGATCGTCGTCGGAAAACAGCTTGAAGCCGAGGTCGCGGGCTTCCGGCGCGGCACCTTTCCTGAGCACGATGCAATGGTGGCCGCGCTCTTCCATGGCGCGCAGATAGATGGCGTCCTTGGTCTCGTCGGTCACCTGCAGGCCGAGCGTGTCGACATAGAACGCGCGCGACTTACCGAGGTCCGTAACAGCCAGCTCGACGTGGCTGAGCCGCACGATGTTGAATGCCGGGTAGAGATTGGGTGTGGGCAAGGGCATCGTTGGGGTCTCCGGTCAGCCGCCGAGCTTCTGGATGGAATGCGGCGCCGTGGCGAACGCGATGTTCTTGGTTTCCATGTAGAAATCGAACGACCAGTCGCCGCCGTCGCGGCCGATGCCTGAGTTCTTGGCGCCGCCGAACGGCGTCGGCAGGTGGCGCACATTCTCCGAATTGACCCAGATCATGCCGGCGTCGAGCGCGTCGGTGAAGCGGAAGGCGCGGGTGACGTCCGAGGTCCAGAGATAGCCGGTCAGGCCGTATTGCGTGTCGTTGGCCAGCGCCAGCGCCTCGGCCTCGTCCTTGAACGAGATGGCGGTCAGCACGGGTCCGAATATCTCTTCCTGGGCGATGCGCATCTTGTTGGTGGCGCCGACGAACAGCGTCGGGCTGACATAGCAGCCGCCGCCCGGACCGGCGAACTTGCCGCCGCCGGCGGCGACGACAGCGCCTTCCGACTTGCCGATCTCGATATAGGACAGCACCTTTTCCTCATGCGCCGGATGGATCAGTGGGCCAACCACGGTTTCGGGGTCGAGCGGATGGCCTATCCTGATGCGCTTGGCCTTCTCCGCCACCAGCGCGGTGAACTTGTCGTAGATGCTTTCCTCGACCAGCAGGCGTGAGGACGAGGTGCAGCGCTCGCCGTTCAGCGAATAGATCATGAAGACGGCAGCGTCGGCGGCCCGCTCCAGGTCGGCATCGGCAAAGACGATGACCGGGTTCTTGCCGCCGAGCTCGAAATGCACGCGCTTCAGCGTGTCGGCACCCTGCTTCATGATCATCGAGCCGGTGCGGCTTTCGCCGACGAAGCCGATCGCCTTGATGTCGGGGTGTTCGGTCAGCGCTCTGCCGGCGTCCTCGCCAAAGCCGTTGACGAGGTTCCACACGCCCTTCGGCAGGCCGGCCTCCTCGGCGATCTCGACCAATAGCCGTGCCGTCAGCGGCGAGAACTCGGCTGGCTTGTGGACGATCGTACAGCCGGCGGCGAGCGCCGGCGCGATCTTCCAGGTCGACAGCATGAAAGGTGTGTTCCACGGCGTGATCACGCCGACCGGGCCGACCGGCACGCGCGTCGTCATGTTGACCTGGTTCGGTGCGCGGATCGCGTGGCCGTCGCGGGCCTCCGGCGCGCGGTCGGCGTAGAAGCGGAAGTTCTCCGCGCCGCGCAGCGCTGCCTTGGCCATGAACTTCAATGACTGGCCGGTGTCCATGCATTCGACGAAAGCGATTTCCTCGGCCCGCGCGACGATGGCGTCGGCTATTTTGTGCAACTGCTTCTTGCGGGCGTCGCCTGATATCGCCGCCCAGTCGCGGAAGGCAGCCTTCGCCGCTTTGGCGGCGCGGTCGATGTCGGCGGCCTTGCCGCGTGCCACCTTGGCGATCGGCTTCAGGTCGATTGGCGACAGCGTCTCGTATGTCGAGCCGTCGGCGGCCGGCACGGCTTCGCCGCCGATCTGGTTGAGCACGCCAGCGCTTCTGAAGCGCTCGAGATAGGCCTCGGCCTTTCTCAGATTGTCGTCCAATGCCGCCATGATATGGGTTCCTGTCACTTGCCGCCCAGGCGCGGGTGGATGGCATTCTTCTTCCAGCTTAGTTCGGCATCGATCTCGCGGATCTCCAGCGACAGCGCGAAATGCGGCGTCGTGAACAGAGATGCGAGATGATCCGAAACAGTAGTGAAGATCGCCTCGCCGGTGCGTTTCTTTTCCTCGGCGCTGCGGCCCTTGCCGATGCGGAAGTTCATGTCGATGAACCCGTTCTCCGGGAGGCGATCGGCGATCGCGTATGCCTCGGCGCAGAAAGCGCGTACCCTCACCGCGCCATGTTCGAACAGGCCGGTTTCGAGGATGGTGCGAGCGACCAGCGTGCAAAGCGCGCTGATGTCGACCTTGGCGTCGAGATTCGCCGAATATTCGATCGCCATATGTGGCAAGGTTTCCTCCACCTTGTAATTAACATGTGAATTACATCTTGACGGCGGAATGTCAAGTGTCGTTCTCTATGCAGGTACAGCTCCCGATGGTGGGATTGCCGCCCCCGGCAAAATCGCGGATATAGCTGCGATCCGAGCCTCATTGTGTGGTGCGAGTCGTACCGGAATTGGAATTTTTTGGAGACCTGACCTTGCTACCGCCCAGCACCCGCCGCTCCCTGCCCATGGCTCTGCTTCGCGCCCGCGAAGTGATCATGGCGCATTTCCGGCCGATGCTTGCCCGCCACGACATCACAGAGCAGCAATGGCGTGTGCTGCGTGTGCTTGCCGAAGCCGGGCCGCTCGAGGCAACCGAACTTGCCCATCGCGCCTCGATCCTTCCGCCCAGCCTGACCCGTATCATCAAGGCGATGGAGGAACGGCAGTTCATCACCCGCAACAAGGTCAAGGATGACGGTCGCCGGGCGCTGCTCGCAATCAGCCCGGCCGGGCTGGTGCTGATCGAGGATTTGTCGCCCGAGCGCATCGCCATCTACGATGCGATCGAGCAGCGCTACGGCGCCGAACAGCATGAGCACCTGCTCGACCTGCTCGAAAGCCTGATTCAGTCGGAATCATCCGAAAACCAGACCTGACAGCCTCTACCCGCCAAAACTGCCGAGTGCGCTCGGCTGCATGTAGTTGCGGCCGACATAGAGCAGCGCCGCCTCGTCGCTGCCGTGGCGGATGTCGACGACGCGGCCGAACATCACATTGTGCGTGCCAACCTTGTTCACGTCGCCGATCTCGCAATCGAAGCTGACGATGGCGTCGAGCAGCGCCGGCATGCCGGACGGCATGGTCTGCCATCTTGCCGCATTGTAGCGCTCGCTCATGTCGCGGATCGTGCCGGCGAACTTTGCCGCCAGATGGGTGTGTAACTGCGTCAGCACGTTGACGCAGAAACGCTGGTTGGCGAGGAACAGGCCGGTCTGCGCCGAGCGCTCGTTCATGCACACAAGCAGCGTCGGCGGATCGTCGGAAACGCTGCACATGGCGGTCGCAGTGAAGCCGCCGCGGCCGGCCGGACCATCAGTCGTGACGATGTTGACCGGCGCACAGACCCGCGCCATCGCCTCACGGAACTCCAGCCTTGCAACTTGTGGCTCCATGGCCGGGACCTCAGCTTGCGCCAGCCGGCAGCGGCGGCAGCCAGGTGTCGCCGGTCCAGCCCTTTTCGTCGTAGTCGGCCATGCAGGTGTCGACCAGTTCCTCCATCGCCCTCAGGCGCCCGCCGCGCTCAGCGCCCTTCAGCACCTGCAGCCGCACCTCTTCCGGCGCACCGGCATAGTTGAGCTCATAGAGCGCGTGGCGGCCGCCGAACTCGGTGCCGGTCGCATCCCACAGCAGCTTCATGATCTTGATGCGTTCGACATGGCCCATGTCATTGGAGCCGCGCACGTACTGGGCAAGGTACTTGTCGATCTCCGGATTGTCGAAATCCTTTGCCGAGGACGGCAGGTAGATCAGCCCCGAAGCGATGACTCGGCGCACCGTATCGATAACGCGCGGATAGGCCTCCGACATGAAAGTGCGATAGGCGAGCGCCGCTTCGAGATTGGGCAGCACGGCGCCGTTCGCCCATGGGATCGGGTTGTGCGCCATGGCGTTGGAAAAGCTCCAGAACATGTGGCGCAGCGCAATTACTTCGCCGAGGGCCGCCTGGTTGCCGCGGAAGGCATCCCCGCCCGTCGCGCGCAGCGCCTTCGCCAGCAGGCCTGCGAGGAAGTCGAGCTTGACAGCGAAGCGCGTGCAGCCCTGAAAACAATAGCCGTGCATGAAGCCCGACGCTGGGTGGAAGGAGAGGATCTTCTGCGCATCGCGCAGCACCAGCACGTCCTCCCAGGGGATGAAGACATTGTCCAGCACCAGGATCGCATCGTTCTCGTCGAAACGAGACGACAGCGGATAGTCGAAGGGATGGCCGACCGTGTTGGCCGTCTGCTCGTAAGAGACGCGGCAGAACATCTTTATCCCCGGCGCGTTCATAGGCACGATGAACATCACCGACAATGACGGGTCCTCGGTGACCGTCGCCGAGCTCTGCGCCAGGAAATTGTAATGGGTGAGCGCTGACGACGTCGCCACCACCTTGGCGCCGGACACCCAGATGCCGGCGTCGTTCTCCTTCGTGATGTGCACGAACACGTCCTTCACCTGCTCGGCCGGCTTGTGGCGGTCGATCGGCGGGTTGACGATGGCATGGTTCATGAACAGGGCCGCTTCCTGGGCGCGTTTGTGCCAGGCGAGTGCATTGTCCCTGAACGGGCCGTACCACTCGGCATTGGCGCCGAGCGTGTTCATAAGTGCTGCCTTGTAATCGGGCGTGCGCCCCATCCAGCCGTAGGACATGCGCGACCAGTCGGCGATGGCGGTCTGCTGTGCGGCGAGATCCGCGGCGGAATGGGCGACGCGGAAATATTTGTGCGTGTAGCCGCCAGAACCGGTGTCGGTCGGCGAGGTCAGCACCGCCTGCCGCGCCGGACCGTGCAAGGCATCGTAGAGGCGGGCCAGCGAGCGCGCCGAGTTGCGCATCGCCGGATGGGTGGTGACGTCGGCAATCCGCTCGCCATTGATATAGACCTCGCGCCCGTCGCGCAGGCTCTGCAAATATTCGGCACCGGTAAACGGCCGTTTCGTGTCGGCCCGGAAATCTTCCGATCGCATCATGATCCTCCTTTAACGCGTCAACTGTAGCGATCGTCGTGACAAAGGTTTATGGACGAAAGTATAGAACCACTTGGATTTTTTCGCCGTGATGAGCCAGACTGCCATTCCCGAATTCTTCGTCTACGGCGAACCGGCGCGTGCGCTCGACGTCGGATTCCTGCATGTCGAGACTGTTCTTGCACGTGCGTCCGTGCATCGCGGCCAGGTTCTCGCGCACAAGCACCCGCAAATGGCGCAGATCACCTTCTGGACCGGCGGCAGCGGCATTTATCGGATCGAAGACGAGACCTGGAGTTTTTCGGCGCCGACGGTGAGCTTCATGCCGAGCGGCGTGGTACACGGATTCAGCATCGAGACGGGCGCCGACGCCGTCGTTGTCTCGGTCGCCGATGCTGCCCTTGCGGCGATCGCTGAGCAGTCCGCGCTGCCGCTCGACCAGCCGGTCTTCGTCACCGGACGCGGTGAAACGGCCCTCTGGGAAAGGTTGGGTGATACGGTTACGATGATCCAGGCGGAATATGCCGACAGGTTGCCCGGTATGGAGAAAATCCTGCCGCCGCTGATCGCCGTGGCATTGTCGGGCATCGCCCGCCTCGATGCGCAGTCGCATGCTGTCGCGGTGCCGGCGACGGTGGCGCTGGGCGGCCGGCTGCGGCGTCTGATCGACCGGCATTTTCGCGACGACTGGCCGGTCGAGCGCTATGTCGCCGCGCTCGGCACCACGCGCCATCTGCTCGACAAGGCAGCGCGGCAGGTGCTCGGCGCGGGCGTACGCCAGGCGGTTGGTGAGCGGCGGCTGGTCGAGGCCAAGCGCCTGCTGCTGTTCACCGTGCGCCCGGTCGAGGACATCGCCTATGAGACCGGGTTCAACGACCCGGCTTATTTCTCGCGCTTCTTCCGCGCCGCCGTCGGCCTCTCGCCGGCGGCGTGGCGACGCCTGCGGCTCGGTCAGGACTGAGCGTCACCGTCGCTCAGGCGGCTGCCGTCAGTCCGGCGTCGAGAGCCTCGGCGATCTTTGCCACATCGGCGGACGAGATCACCAGCGGCGGCGACAGGATGATGGTGTTGCCGGAGACGCGCAGCATGACGCCGGCCTTGTAGGCGGCCTCTGCGGCGGCATTCATCGTCTTCTTGTCGGTCGGCTTCTTGGCGGCACGGTCGGAAACCAGTTCGAGCGCCGCCATCAGCCCTTGGTAGCGCACATCGCCGACCAGAGCGTGCTTCGTCTTCAGCGCTTCCAGCGCATTGCCGAGTTCGACACCGCGCGCCGCCGCATTCTCGTTGACGGCAAGCCGCTTGGTCTCGGCGAGTGTGGCCAGCCCCGCCGCGCAGCCGACCGGATGGCCGGAATAGGTGTAGCCGTGCCCGATCGAGCCGAAGCTGGTCTTGTCGGCCTCGAAGACGTCGGCAACCTTGGCGCTGATCAGCGTGGCGCCGAGCGGGAAGTAGCCTGAGGTGATCGCCTTGGCGATGCTCATGAAATCCGGCTTCACTCCGGAGAGCCGCGAGCCCGACCAGGCGCCGGTGCGACCGAAGCCGGTCACCACCTCGTCGGCGATGAGCAGGATGTCGTGACGGTCGCAGATCGCCCGCACCATCGGCATGAAGCTCTCATGCGGAACGATCACACCGCCGGCGCCGAGCACCGGCTCCATGATGAAGGCCGCGATGGTGTCGGCGCCCTGGAAGGCGATCTCGTCTTCGATCGCCCGCGCGCAGAGTTTCGCCAGCTTCGCCGGGCCGGTCTCGTCGAATGGGTTGCGGTAGGTCCAAGGCGCTGGCGTGTGGAAAACGCCGGGCATCAGCGGCTCGTAGTTGCGGCGGAAATTGGCGTTGCCGTTGACCGAGGCGCCGCCGAAATGCGTGCCGTGATAGCCCTTCTTCAGCGCCAGGAACTTCGTCCGGTCGCCCTGGCCCCTGATCTTCCAGTATTGCCGCGACAGCCGCAGTGCCGTCTCGACCGAGTCCGAGCCGCCGGAGGTGAAGAAGGTCCGTACCATGCCCTCGGGAGCGAACCAGTCGCACAGCTCATAGGCAAGCTCGATCGACGGTCCGGTCGAGGTGCCGCGAAAGCCGGAATAATAGGGCAGGGCGTCGAGTTGTGCTGCGATCGCCTTCTTGATCGGATCGCAGCTGTAGCCGAGGTTGACGTTCCACAGGCCCCCGACTGCATCGAGGACGGTGCGGCCTTCGGCATCGGTGACCGAGACGCCTTCGCCCTTCATGATGATCTTTGGCGGCGTCGCGCGCATCTCGGCCGGATGCGCCATCGGATGCCAGATCGGCTTGGCGTTGTTCTCGGTGAGGAAGTTGATGTCGCGCATCGGTGGGAACTCCGTTTCTTGAATTCTTAGGCCGCAACGCCGAAATGGCCGAGCGCCTCTGCATAGCCTTGCCCCGGTTGGGCGACGTCGAAATGCACGGCCAGCATGCCGGCGGCGACCGCGCCGTCGACGTTACGCTTCTGGTCGTCGACGAAGACGCAAGCCGCGGGCGGCAAGTGCAGTGCTTCGCTCACCATCGCATAAGCGCGCGGATCGGGCTTCAGGATATGCGTGTAGGTGGCGTCGATGATGGTCTCGAACAGCGACAGCAGCGGCAGGCGCTCGCGAAAGCTGTTGCCGTAGAACAAGTCGAGCTCGTTGGAGAGGATGGCGAGCCGGATGCCAGCTTCATGCGCCACACGGATCGCTCGTTCCGCCTCTGGCCGCACCACCGCTTGCGGGTCGGCGCCGCGCGCCCGCTGCACGAAAGTCGACATGTCGTCCCAGTCCTCGCCGACGAGACGGCCGACTTCACGCGTGCGCGTCTTCCAGTAGTCGCGCTCGCTGATCTCGTCGGCTTGCATGGAACGCCACAGCGGGTCGGATTCCGAATCGAACGGCCCGCGCCAGCCGAGCGTGCCGGGCGTCAAGTCCAACGCGCGTTCGGTCAGCGCGTGCGTCTCGAACAGCGTGCGGGTGACGACGCCGCCGAAGTCAAGCACCAGCGCCTTTGGCAATGGCCCGCTCATGCAGCTTGTGTTCCTTCCGGCGCGCCCAGCGGCACAATGCCTTCGGCGACCCAGCGGTCGAAGATCTCCAGCGCCTTGGCGCTGAAGGCGGCGTCGTTGATGTGCCCTGATATCTCGTGCAACTCGGCATTGCCGGGCACGCTCGAGCGCATCTCCTCGACAAAGGCCGACAGCGCCTCCGGTTCGTGCAGCGGCTCGCCCTCCTGGTCCCATTGCTGGATGCCGCCTGCCGGCAGGATGAAGGCGGTCGGCCCGGTTGCGGCGGCGAGCTTCTCGCCGATGGCGCGCGCGATCTCCTTGCGGGTTTCGCCGTCTGATGTCACCGAGGCGAGCAGGCGGTTGTGCGCATGGTACGGCCGTTCGAAGAAACGGGCAGGCACTGCTTGCCAGGTCGGAAAATCCACCATGTCGACGGCGCCAGGTGCCACGATCTGAGGGATGCCTTGCCGACCGGCATTTTCCAGCCGGTCGGAGCCCGAATTCACCACCGAGCCGGTCAGCTGGTTGGCGAGTTCCTGCAGGCTGAAATCCATCACCGCGACGAAGCCGCGCTGCGCGGCGATCGCCTCCAGCGCCCGGCCGCCCATGCCGGTGGTGTGGAAGACGATGACTTCATAGCCGCGCTTCTCCAGCTCCGGCTTCAGCGTCACCATATAGTGCAGGCAGCTTTTTCCCAGCGAACTCATGCCTATCCTGGGCCGCGTCGCGTCCGGCTTAACGACGGCGCGCGCGGCACCCACCACCGCTCCGCAGGCCTGCGACAGCACCGCCTTGCAGGCACTGTTGAGGCCATAGAGACCGCCCGCCCACAGGATCATCATCAGGTCTGTGGCGATCCGTTCTGGTGGCAGCAGATGTGAATAGGCAATGGTCGAGATGACGAATTTCGGCACGCCGAGCGGCAGCGCCAGCGCGACGTCAAGCGCAAGGTCGGTGCCCATCGAGCCACCGAGCGCGATGAAACCGTGGATTTCGCCCTTGTCGCAGAGTGCGCGGGCAAGCCGCGAGGCGCCGAGCGCCATCAGCGTCATCGCCGAATTCTCGTCGCCGCTGGCGATGATCGCCTCGATGGTCGTGTCGGCAGCTTGAGCCACCGCATGCTTGTCATGCGCCGGCTGGTAGGGCGGATCGCCGAGCACGCTCACATCCATCATCACGGCGACACCGCCGACCGCCTCGATGCGCTCGCGCATGAAGAGCAATTCGTCGGCCTTGGTGTCACCGGTGCCTATAACCAGGATTCGGCGTGTCTCCTCCACAGTCAATCTCCTTGCAGGGGTATTTGTTGTCATGCTCGCTTGAGGCCCGGCTGGCCCTGCCGTCCGAAAAGCCGCTCGCTGATAACGCGCGCAGCCGCCGCCACACTGGCGCCATAGCGCTCGATCTCGCCCTTCTGGACCCGCACCTTAGGCGCCGCGACGGCGATGATGCCAATGGCAAAACCGTCGGCGCCGAGGATCGGCGCCGCGACGCTGAGCACGCCCTCCTCGAAGCCTTGCGAGCCGGTCGAGTGCCCGCGCGCGCGGGCGGCGGCGACATGCTCGGCAAGTGTTTTCGCGTCGCGTATTGTGTGGGGCGTGAAGGCCGGCAGCGGTCCGGCCAGAACAGCGTCTCGGATACGCTCTTCCGTGAACGCCAGGAACGCAATGCCAGAAGCCGTCGCATGCATCGGCAGCACCTCGCCGAGTTGCACGCTGACGCGATTGGCCCTGGTCGATTCGACGACATGGACTGTGATCAGGCCGCGCTTCGAATATTCCGACAGGTGCACCGTCTCATCGGTTTCCGCCGCCAGCGCCTCGACCACCGGCACCGCCATGCGCAGGAAGGGGAACTGGGCTTCGCGCATCAGCGCCAGCCGCGCGACACCGGCGCCCAGCCGGTAAAGACGCGTGGCTTCATCCTGCTCGACCAGCCCATGCGCTATCAGGGAGACCAGCAGCCGGCGCGTTGTTGCCTTGTCATGGCCGGCGCGCCGGGCGAGGTCAGCCAACGCCGTCTCGGGCTCGCCGCGACCGAGCATTTCCAGGAGCGTGATGGCCTTGCTCACCGTACCCATGCGTATCTGATCCTCCATCTGATACTTAACGTGCGAATTAACTTGACAGGAAGCCGGTTCCTTTGCAAGTCTATATTCGAAATGTCGTTGCAAATAATGAAACGACAAGGCGGCCCGAAACAGGGCCTCGACATTTCAGGGACACTTGGCTTCCGCAGCGCGGAATTGGAGGGAAAGATGACGACAATTGAAGCCGGCGAAGCGAACCGGCTGAGGAAGAACAGCCTTGGCGTTGGCGCCATCACCTTCATGGTGATCTCGGCAGCGGCGCCTCTGACGGCTGTGGCTGGCGGCACGCCGCTCGGCATGCTGATGGGCAATGGCGCGGGCTTTGCCGGCACCTATCTGATCGTGACGCTGCTGCTGCTGTTGTTCGCGGTCGGCTATGTCGCCATGTCGCGCCATGTCGGCAATGCAGGCGCCTTCTATGCGTATGCGGCGCGCGGGCTCGGCGGTCTCGCCGGCGGCGCCACGGCGCTGATCGCAATCCTGTCCTACAATGCCATGCAGATCGGCGTCATGGGCCTTCTCGGTGCCGCGACCGCCGGGCTGTTCGCCGGCTGGGGCATCAACTTGCCCTGGTGGGCGTGGAGTTTCGTCGCCATCGCCATCGTCGCCGTGCTCGGCTACAGGCAGGTCGACCTGTCGGCCAAGATCCTGACCGTTCTGGTGCTTGCCGAATACGTCGTGGTGCTGATCCTCGACATGGCGATCGTCAAGACCGGAGGCGATAGTGGACTGTCAGCGGCGCCGTTCAGTTGGAGCCAGATCACCAGCGGCGCGCCGGCGATCGCCATCCTGTTCTGCTTTGCCGCGTTCATCGGCTTCGAGGCAACGACGATCTATGCCGAGGAGGCGCGCGACCCCAAGGTCACCATTCCGCGGGCGACATATTTCTCCGTCATCCTGATCGGCGTCTTCTACATGGTCACCGCATGGCTGATGGCGGTCGGTGCCGGCGTTGACAAGCTGCTGCCGGCGCTGCAGGGGCTTCAGGATCCGACCACGTTCCTGTTCGGCCTGTCCGACCGCTACGCCGGAACGATGCTCTCGCACGCCATGAGCATCCTGTTCGTGTCGAGCCTGTTTGCCGGCGTACTGGCGTTCCACAATGCGGTCGCCCGCTACATCTATGTTTCCGGCCGCGAGAAGCTCCTGCCGCGGACCATCGGCGTGACCCATTCGACGCACCAGAGCCCGCATGTCGCCTCGGTCATCCAGAGCGTGCTTGCCGCTGTCGTCGTCGGGCTCTTCGCCGTGCTTGGCCTTGACCCGGTGCTGGCGCTGTTTTCGTGGCTGACCAACGTTGCCACTCTCGGCGTCATCGTGATGATGGCGGTGGCCTCGCTCGCCGTCGTGATGTTCTTCCGTGCCAACCCGTCCAGTCAGGAGAACGCGGTGAAGACCACAATCCTGCCGGGGCTGACCTTCATCGCCTTCGTCATCATCATCTACCTGATCGTCATCAATTTCGGCGGCCTGTCCGGTGCTGGCGGGTTCCTCGGCGTGTTCCTGCCGGCGCTGGTGCTGATCGCGGCCGTGGTTGGCCTTGTGCTGGCGAGCGCGTTGAAGAGCCGGGATCCGGTGGCCTTCGCCGAGCTTGGACAGCCTTTGAAGGACTGAGATCAAGAGGGGCGGCGCATGACGCCGCCCCCTTCTTCACCCTAGGGGAGTAGCGGCGTTGAGCTTTGCCGAGAGCATCACCGTTGAGGCGCTGGAAGCCGATCCGTATCCGATCTATGCTGAACTGAGGCGCAACGCGCCGGTCGCTTTCGTGCCGGCGGTCAACCTCTGGTTCGTCACCCGCTGGAAGGATGTCGAAACGGTCGCGAAGTCGCCCGACATCTTCTCCGCGGTTGTCGGGACATCCCCGGTCGAACGCTCCTTCGGCAAGCCGACCATCCTGACCACCGACGGAGACGTCCACAAGGATCTGCGCCAGGGCGTCGACCCGAAATACCGGCCGCGCACCGTCGCTTCCTATGCCGGGGATCTCGTGCGCTCGATCGCCGGACCCTATCTCGACCGGATCGCCGAGCAGGGTGCGGCGGAACTGATGGCCGAGTATTTCGAGCCGGTGTCGACGCTCAGCCTGGCGCGCTCGCTCGGGCTGGCCGACATCGACATGCCGACCTTGCGGCGCTGGTTCTATGGCCTTGCCCAGGGCGCCATCAATTTCGAGAACGATCCGAAGCGCCAGGAAATCGCCGATGCGATCAGCGCCGAGGTTGGCGCCGCCATCCTGCCGACGCTGGAGAGGCTTGTCCACGCGCCTGACGACTCCGCCCTGTCGCACATACTGCATGACGGCATGCCGCAGGGTGCGACCCGCGCCATCGACTTCGTGATGCCGAGCATCAAGGTCATCCTGCTCGGTGGCATGCAGGAGCCCGGCCATGGCGCCGGCTCCATACTTGCCGGCCTGCTTTCGCATCCCGAGCAGATGCGGCAGGTGCTGGACGATCTGGAAACCTTGGTGCCGAAGGCGGTCGACGAGGGTTTGCGATGGGTCGCGCCGATCGGCACGCAGACGCGCCAGACGACGCGCGCGGTCGAGCTCGGCGGCGTGACCATCCCGGCGGGCGCGCCAGTCGCCGCGCTCGTCTCCTCGGCCAGCCGCGACGAAATCCGGTTCTCCGATCCCGACCGTTTCGACATCCTTCGTGATGAAGGCAACCACGCTGCCTTCGGCTTTGGCCATCACTTCTGTTCGGGTCGGTTTTTTGCGCGCGAGCAGATGTGCCTCGCGGTAAGGCTTCTGCTGGAACGGTTTCCGGATCTGCGGCTGGTGCCAGGCAAGGAACCGGTGTTCCGGGGCTGGGAATTTCGCGCGCCAACCACCCTGCATGTCGCCTTCGGAGCCGGTACCCAATGATCAACCAGAACACCATCGATATGCTGCGCAAGGCCGAGGTCGGTGTGCGAAACCTCTTCATCGATGGTGCGCAGACCGCAGGTGCAAGTGGCGCCACGCTGCCCGTGATCTCGCCGATCGATGGCCGCCCGTTCGCCAGCATCGCCGACGGCAACGCCGTCGATGTCGATCGCGCCGTGGCGTCGGCGCGCAAGGCGTTTGAGAAGGGCTCGTGGTCGCGCGCCGCCCCCGCCTTCCGCAAGAAGATTCTGACGAAGTTAGCCGAGCTGGTCGAAAAGCATGTCGATGAACTGGCGGTGCTTGGCGTCCGCGACAACGGCACCGAGATCGGCATGGCCTACAAGGCCGAGCCGTTATCGGCCGCGGGCACCATCCGCTACTACGCGGAGGCTATCGACAAGGTCTATGGCGAGATCGCGCCGACGGCCGAGAATGTGCTCGGGCTGATCCACAAGGAGCCGCTCGGCGTTGTCGGCGTCATCGTACCCTGGAATTTCCCATTGATGATCGGCGCCTGGAAGATCGCGCCGGCGCTGGCTGCCGGCAATTCCATCGTCGTCAAGCCGCCCGAGGTCGCTTCGCTGACGCTTCTGCGGCTGGCTGAGCTCGCTGCCGAAGCCGGGCTTCCCGCCGGTGTGTTTAACGTCGTTACCGGCCGTGGCGCGGTTGCCGGCGAGGCGCTCGGCCTGCACATGGATGTCAACGCCATAGCCTTCACCGGCTCGGGGCCGGTCGGCCGGCATCTGCTTGAGTATGCGGCGCGTTCCAATCTGAAGCGCGTCTTCCTCGAACTCGGCGGCAAGTCGCCCAACATCGTCTTTGCCGACGCCCCGGACCTGAAACAGGCCGCAATCGTCTCGGCCAACGGCATTTTTCGCAATTCCGGCCAGGTCTGCGTTGCCGGCTCGCGCCTGCTCGTCCAGGCGTCGGTCTACGACCGCTTCATGGACGAGCTCCTCGCAGCGACCACGCGGCTGAAGGTCGGCGATCCGCTCAATCTGACGAGCGACGTCGGTGCGGTATCAAGCGCCGAGCAGCTGGACAAGAATCTCGGCTTCGTCGAACGGGCGACAGCTGAAGGCGCCCGTCTGGTCACCGGCGGCGGACGGATCCTGGCCGAAACCGGCGGCAGCTACATGGCGCCGACGATCTTCGAGAACGTGACGCAAGAGATGCAACTCGCCCGCGAGGAGGTGTTTGGGCCGGTGCTCGGCGTGATGCGCTTCGAGACCGAGGAAGAGGCGGTGCGGCTTGCCAATTCGACGGTCTATGGCCTTGCCTCGGCGGTGTGGACCGCCAACCTCTCCACGGCGCATCGTATGGTGCGCAACATCAATGCCGGCGTCGTCCACGTCAACACCTATGGCGGCGCCGACATCACCGTGCCGCTCGGCGGCGTCAAGCAGTCCGGCTTCGGTCGCGACAAGTCGATGCATGCGCTGGACAAATACACCGATCTCAAAACGGCCTGGATTTCTCTCGGCTGACCGTTTCTCGCTAAGCGCTGCCGAGGATGAAATCGGCACAGCGGTCGGCGATCATGATCACCGGCGCGTTGGTGTTGCCACTGATGAGCCTGGGCATGACCGAGGCATCGCAGATCCGCAGGCGCGGCACGCCGCGGACGCGCAACCGCGGATCGACCACGGCACTGTCGTCATTGCCCATCCGGCAGGTTCCCGATGGGTGGTAGACCGTCTTGGCGTGTTCGAGGATGTGGCCGACGATCGCCTGGTCAGGAAGATCCGCGGCCGCGCCCGGCGAAAGCTCCTCCGCCACCATGGCCTGCAGCGCCGGCTGGCGCAGGATGGTGCGGGCGATCTTCATGCCGGCCAGCAGCAAGGCGAGATCGTCCGGATCGGACAGGAAGCCGGTGGTGAAGCGGATCGGATCGGCCGCATCGCGCGAGCGCAGCCTGACCGTGCCGCGCGACTTCGGCCTGAGCACACAAGGATTGATCTCCATGCCGTGCCGCTCGATCGAGCCGTGTTCGGCGCTCTCGATCATCACCGGCAGGACGTGGAACTGGATATCGGGACGGCCATCGCCATCGGCGTCGAAGAAGCCGCCGCTCTCGACCACATTCGAGGTGAGCAGGCCGGTGCGGAACATGAGGTACTGCAGGCCGTGGCGCAGCGCCCGCAGGCCACGGTCCTCACCAAGCAGCGAGATCGGCTGGCGCGTCAGCGCATAGACGGGAGCCGCGACGTGATCCTGCAGGTCGCGGCCGACCGCGGGCATGTCGCGGATGACGGGAATGCCCAGCGCGGTCAGATGTTCGGCTGGCCCCAGTCCCGACAGCATCATCAGCTTCGGCGTCGCCAGCGCGCCTGATGTGAGGATCACTTCGGCTTCCGCCGTCGCTGTATGGGTCTGTCCGTCCGATGTGGTGTAGGCGAGGCCGCTTGCCGCACCGTTTTCCAATGTCACGCCGGTGACAAGCGCATCGGTGACGACGGTGAGGTTGGCATTGCCTGCCAACGGCTTCAGGAACACCTTTGCCGCCGATTGTCTTTCGCCATTCGCGGTCGTCGTCTGGTAAAAGCCGACGCCTTCCTGCCTGTCCCCGTTGAAGTCGTCATTGAAGGGATAGCCGGCCTGTTGCGCGGCCCTGACATAGGCCAGAGACAGCGGATGGCGATGGCGGGGATCGGAGACGGGCAGCGGTCCGGTGGTGCCGTGGCGATCGCCGGCCAGCCGCTCGTTGCGCTCCAGCCGCCTGAACACCGGCAGCACCTCGTCCCAGCCCCAGCCGGGACAGCCAAGGTCGCGCCAGTCATCATAGTCCTGCGGCTGGCCCCTGACATAGAGCATGGCATTGATCGACGACCCGCCGCCCAGCGTGCGGCCCTGCGGCACCGGTAGCCGGCGGCCGCCGACGCTGGGTTCGGGATCGGATTCGTAGATCCAGCTGCGCGCCGTGCCGATCACCTTGGCGAAGGTGGCGGGCATGTCGATGAAGCGCGAATTGTCGGCCGGCCCGGCTTCGACGATCAACACGCGCTTGCCGGTATTGACCAAGCGGTTGGCCAGCGTGCAGCCGGCCGAGCCGGCGCCGGCGATGATGTAGTCGTACGCAGCGTTCATGGCGTCAGGCGTAGCGCATGATGACGGTCTTGGTCTCGAGATAGCCGTCGATCGCCGCGCGGCCGTGTTCGCGGCCGATGCCGGACTGCTTGAAGCCGCCGAAGGGTGCCGCAGGGTCCAGCGTGTTATGCGAATTGACCCACACCGTGCCGGCCTTGAGGCCGTGGACGGCGGTCATCGCCTTGCCCATGTCGCGGGTCCAGATCGAGGCCGACAGGCCATAGCGCGTGTCGTTGGCGATATGGATCGCCTCGTCGAGATCGGCGACCGGCATCGCCGCTACCACCGGACCGAACACCTCCTCACGCGCGATCTCCATGTCGGGCCTGATATTGTGCAGGATGGTCGGCGCGACATAATGGCCCCTGGCCGGTACCGACCGCGCGCCGCTGACGCGTTCGCCGCCGGCCGCCAGGCTGCGCTCGACAAAGCCCTCGACGCTCCTTCGATGCTTGGCCGAGACCAGTGGGTTGATCTGGGCTTCGGCATCGCGGCCGGCGCCCAGTGTCATGCCATCGGCGATCTCGGCCAGCCGCGCCAGCGTGCGGTCATAGATAGACTTTTCGATCAGCAGCCGCGAGGCCGAGGTGCAGACCTGGCCCTGGTTGAAAAACATGCCGAGCCCGGCGACCAGGGGCTCAATACCTTCTTCCATGTCGGCAAGCAGGATCATCGGCGATTTCGACCCGAGCTCCAGCGTGAAGCGGGCGACGCGGTCGACGGCCGCGTGGCCGACGCGCTTTCCCACTTCCGTCGAACCGGTGAAGGTCAATTTGTCGATGCCGGGATGACGGATCAGCGCCTCGCCGGTGACGCTGCCGCTGCCGGTCACGATGTTGATGACGCCGGGCGGGAAGCCTGACGCCTTGATCAGTTCTGCGAGCCTGAGCAGGCCGAGCGGCGTCTCCTGCGGCGGCTTCAACACCACGGTGCAGCCGCAGGCGAGCGCCGGCGCGATCTTCCACATGCCGATCAGCAACGGGAAATTCCACGGCACGATGGCGCCGACGACGCCGACCGGTTCCATTATGGTCATCGCTTGATGCCTGGCGCCAGGCGGCACCGGAATGGACACCTGGAAGGTCGAGCCCTCGATCTTGGTCGCCCACCCGGCATAATAGCGCAGCCAGTCGACGCTGCCGCCGGCGCTAAGCATGCGGGCGACACCTAGCGACTTGCCGTTCTCGATGCTTTCGATCTCGGCCAAGAGATCGGCATCGGCCTCGATGGCGTCGGCGAGCTTCAGCATCAGGTTCTGGCGGTCGACCGGCCGCATTGAGGCCCACGGGCCTTCAAGGGCTGCACGCGCAGCACGCACCGCCTGGTCGACCAGTTCGGGACCGCTCTCGGGCACATGCGCGACGATCTCGCCGGAGGCGGAATCATCGACAGCGAGGCCATTTCCCGCCAAGCCGTCAACAAAGCGTCCATTGATGAAGGGCCGGTGCGGACGCGCCAGGAAAGCGGCGGCAGCAGTGCTGATCGGCGGCACGGTTCTCTCGTTCACGCCATCCTCCTCGATTGCTGGTGAACACGTTGCATCAGGGTTATGGAGCGTGTCGGCTGGCTTCAAGCGGCTGATGGTGCCAGTGCACGCTCAGTCAAAACAAAGTTCCCGCTTGGACAAGACGCCCCGCAGTCGACTGGCCTAGACCAAAGTCGCATCGAGCAGCGTGTTTTGCGCAGGCTTCCCGGTTGTCAAAGAGGTGTCGACGATTGAGTGCGTTGCTGGGCAATCCGATGGTCACCACTGCTGCGCTGCCACTCGCGCTCGGCACGGTGATGGCGCTGTTGGCAAGGGTCGCACTGCCGGGATCAGTGCTTTCTCTGCTGTGGGCCGCTTTGATTTTGTTCTTCTATTGGGACACGCTCGGGCCGCCTGTGGTGCCGCCGGTCGCCGCCAGCCAGAAGCTGATCTATCTCGCCTCTGGCGGCATCGTCGTGGGCCTGTTGCCCGAACGCCTGTTGAGCGCTGCCGTTGCGGGCAAGCTTGTCGCCGCCGCGCTTGCGGTAGCCTTGCTGTGGCTTGGCTGGCGCCGCCTGGCCGGCGGTTCACTCGACCTGCAGATGGTCGCCGCCCTCATCGCCGGCCTGTTGGCGATCGTCGGCGCCGCGATGCTGCTGTCGGCGCGGTCCTCGCCATCGTCGTCCGCCGAAGCGCCGTTCCTGGTGCCGGCGGCGATGCTCGCTTTTTGCCTGGCCGGCGCCATCATCTCGGTGCTTGGCGCCTCGATCGTCACCGGGCAATTGCTGGGATCGCTTGCCGCGCTCGCCGGCGGCTGGTGTCTTGTCCAGTACATCACAGTGCTGCGCGGAGGCTCCGCCGTTGCCTGGAGCAAGGGCACTGAACTGCTGCTTATCTACGCCGCAGCCACCGTGCAGATCCAGGTCGCGCTGCTGGCGCCGAAGGCTAATCCGGTCGCGCTGGTGCTTTCATCCTTGCCGCTGATCGTGGCCATGCTGATGCCCGGTCCGCTGCGGGGCCTTGTTCCCGGCGTCCGGCCGTTGCGGCCGCCGATTGCCGGTCTGCTGATCGCCACACCGGCGATATTGGCCATCCTGACGGCGATCCTATGGGCGCCGCATGGAGCCGCCCTCGGCTTTTCCTGAGCCAAAGAACGACAACCAACAATGGGGAGAGTTACGTGACGATGAGAAAACTGACGGCCGCGTTGGCCTTTGCCTCGGTGTGCGCATTCGCATCGGCAGCACATGCCGACACTTACGAGATCGACGGCCAGCACGCCTGGATCACCTTCACCATAAAACACGGCATCTACGGCATCGCGCATGGCCAGTTCGATGCGGTGAAGGGCGCCATCGTGATGGACAAGGCCGATCCATCGAAAAGCAGCGTCAAGGCCGAGATCGATGTCGGCTCGGTGCACACCGCCTATGACCAGCGCGACAGCGATTTGAAAGGCCCCGACTTCTTCAACGCCGCCGAATTCCCGGCGATCTCCTTCGAAAGCACCAAGGTAGAGAAGGTCAGCGACAAGACCGGCAAGGTCACCGGCAATCTCACCATCAGCGGTGTGTCCAAAGAGATCACCCTCGACGTGACGCTGATCAACGAGGCGCCGGCGCCGTGGGATGCGACGCTGACCAAGGCGGCGTTCAGCGCCACAGGCAAGGTCAGTACGGCCGACTTCCCGATGGCCAAGGCCGCGGCCGGCTTCGGCCTTGGCCCGGATGTCGACATCGTCATGGATTTGGAAGCGGTGAAAAAGTAATCCGGCGAGCGAGTGCCGCGCGCAAGGTCGCGCGGCACTTCATCGGACAGGGCGCAAAGTGCGCACTCAGTCAAAACAAAGTTCTCGCTCGGACAAGACGCAGATTGGCCCGTGCCGCATTATTCCCAGCGAAGATCGGCACATAGCCGGCGCGCTTACCAATCGGGATGGAACAATGCGATTTTCGGGAAAGACGGCTTTCATTACCGGCGGCGGCACCGGGATCGGCGCGGCGGTGGCCAGGCGCATGGCGGCCGACGGCGCCAAGGTGGTCCTGATGGGCCGGCGGCGCGAGCCGCTGGAAGCTGTGACCAAGGATATTGGCGGTCTGGTGGTGCAGGGCGATGCCGCCGATCCGAAGGCGGTGCGTGCGGCGCTTGCCGAAGTGCATGAAAAAATCGGACCTGTCGACATCCTCGTCGCCAATGCCGGCGGCCATGGTGTCGGCCCGACGATTTCGATGAGCGACGAAACCTGGAGCCTGGCGACGCGCACCAATCTCGACACCGCTTTCGTCTGCGCCCGCGAATGCCTGCCGGACCTGATCGCGCGGAAGGGCAACATCGTCGTCGTTGCCTCGATCGCCGGCCTGTTTGCCGGCCCGGACGCCGCCGGCTACGTCACCATGAAGCATGCCTGCATCGGCTTCGGCAAATCGCTGGCGCGCGACTATGGCCGCAAGGGCGTGCGCACCAACATCATCTGCCCGGGTTGGGTCTCGACCGACATGGCCGACGAACAGATGGCGGTGATCGTCGAGAAGCACGGACTTGGCTCGATCGACGATGCCTACCGGCTGGTGACCAGGGACGTCCCGCTCGGCCGGCCGGCGACACCGGAAGAGGTTTCCAACGTCGTCTGCTTCGTCGCTTCGAGCGAGGCGGCCATGATGAACGGTTCGATCCTGACCGTCGATGGCGGCGCCACCGTCGTCGACCTGCCGACATTAGCTTTTGTCGATTGATTGGGGGAGTGCGATGAACGACCAGAACAGGCCGGCGGACTGGAAGCATTTCGACGATTTCGCCGCCGGCATCGCCACCAACCGGCTGGCGACGACATCAGCGTTGCGCGGCCAGACCTTCAAGATCACGCTCGACACGGGGCGCACAATCGACCTTGCCTTCACGTCGCCCGACACGGTGGCGTGGAGCGAGGGCAGCGAGGCCGGCGCGGACTGGTACGAGGCGCTCGAAGTCGCCGCCAACGTGTTCTTCATCAACATGACTTTCGCCGCCCGGCCGACCGAGGATGAGGCCTACATCGTCAACACAAGCACGCGCCGGGTGCTGTCGGTGCGCGAACGGGTGCGTGAAGCAGGCGAAGCGCCCGGCGAGCCGCGCGTCGCGCAGACCTGGTCGGCCGGCGTGCTCGGGGATCCCAGCAACGCGCCGACCGGTATCAAGCCGGCGCCGACCCGGGACCTGATCGGGCTCACCGCGCACTACACATACAGCCCCAACCACGTCTACGAGCACATCTATCTAAGCTCCGAGCGCTATGCCTGGCAGAACCTCGTCGGCATCCAGCGTGGCCATGGCGACGTCGACCTGGCGACCACCTGGAAGTTTGCCGACAACCAATATGTGTTCGGCTTCCGCGAGTTCATCATCCCGGTCGCCTCGCTGTTCTTCTACAATTGGGACGTCATGCGCTCGACCGGGAAATTCCTCGGCGTGACCAGCCTGGGCAAGGTCGAGAACAAGCCGGCCGGCGCTCACATCGAGAAGAAATCCAGAACCGTCTACGACGAAGGCAAGGCGCCGGTCTGACCGCGCGGGAGAACGCGATGAACAAGAACTACGAAGCGATCAAGGCCCATTACGCCGGTTCCGATGCCAAGGACCTATCTGCGATGATGGCGCCAATCACCAGCCGCACCGCCTGGACCGAAATGGCGGGCTTCCCCTATGCCGGCACCTATGTCGGCCCCGACGCCATCATAGCGGGGGTCTTCAAGCGCATCGGCGAGGAGTGGGACGGCTACACGCTGAAGCTCGAAAGACTGGTCGACGGCGGCGCCACCATCGTCGGCATCGGCACCTATTCGGGCACCTACAGGAAGACCGGCAAGCAAATGTCGGCGCGCGTCGTCCATGTCTGGGAGATGGACGACGGTAAAGCCGTGAGTTTCGAGCAGTTCACCGATACCAGGCTGGTCGCGGCAGCGACGGTCTGAGGCATGCGGGCGGGCGCCGATGCGTCCGGCCGATGAAACAACCTGGGAGGATGCAATGGGAAACAATCTGAAGGCAATGCTGGCGGGCCTGGTGCTGTCGACCGCACTTGCGGCCGGCGGCACAGGAGTCGCGAATGCCGCCGGCGACGAGATCGTCATCGGCGCTCCGATCTCCTTGACCGGGCCGCTGGCCGGCGACGGCAAGGAGCAGAAATGGGCCTATGAGCAAGCGGTGGCCGACATCAACAAGGCCGGCGGCATCATGCTCAAGTCGGCCGGCAAGAAGCTGCCGGTGCGCCTCGTCGTCGCCGACGACGAAAGCTCGGAAGGCAAGGTCGCCTCGGCGCTGGAAAACCTCATCAAGGTGCAGAAGGTCGACGCGCTGCTATCGACCCATTCCGGGCCGATGAACATCGCCGGTGCCATCGTCGCCGAGAAATACAAGAAGTTCTACATGATCACGACGGCGTTCCCGTTCGAGTGGCAGCCGTTGAAGCTCAAATACTCGGCCCTCTTCTTCTTCCACCCGGGGCCGGGCGCCGAGGTGCCATTCGAGATCTGGAACAAGCTGCCGGCCAATGAGAAGCCGAAGAACCCGGCACTTGTCACCGAGGATTCGCCCGACGGCAAGGGCTTTGGCGGCGCCTTCGAGGCGGCGGCCAAGAAATATGGCTACACTTTCGCGGTCGACGATCCCTGGGCGATCGGGGCCACCGACTATTCGGCGCTGATCACCAAGCTCAAGGCCGCCAATGTCGACGCCATGCTGGTGTTCGGCTCGCCGGCCGACACGGTGACGCTGCTGCGCCAGATGAAGGAGCTCGGCTTCTCCGTGCCTTATCTGCATGGCTGGAAGGGCACCTGGACGGGCGAGTTCCACGAAGCGCTCGGAGCGGATTCGGACTACATCATGACCGACGGTTTCTGGTCGTCGAGCTATCCCTATCGCGGCGCCAAGGAACTCGGCGATCGCTACGAGGCCGAATTCAAGAAGGACTCCGTCACAGTCGGCGCCTTCTACGCTAATGCGCAGGTGCTGGCGCAGGCGATCGAAAAGGCGGGAACCACCGATGCCGCCGCGCTGCATGACGCGGTCTTCAACCAGGAATTCAAGGACACCGTCGTCGGCGATCTCAAATTCGACCAGACCGGCTTTGCGCTGATCCCCAGCGTTGCCACGCAATGGTGGCAAGGCAAGCACCAGCTGATCTTCCCGAATGGCAACTGGACCTACAAGCCGGCGCCGGCCTGGGACAAGCGCTGAGCGGCGAGGGCACGGGCTCCGACGTTGCCGCCTGCCCTTCTCCCCGTCCTACTCGGGGAGAAGGCCGGCAGGGCGATGAGGGCGGCGCTGACCTCGATAGATTGCGCGGATAGCTTCCCCTCGAGAAACGGAAACACACGATGCAGCCTGACGAAACCTTGCTTCGCCTCGAGGCGATCCAGAAGCGGTTCGGCGGGCTTGTCGTGCTCAACAACATCGACATCGCCGTCGGAGCCAATGAGCTGATCGGGCTGATCGGTCCCAACGGCGCCGGCAAGTCGACACTGTTCAACGTAATTACCGCGCTCTACACCCCAACCCAGGGCCGTATCCGCTTCCGTGGCGAGGACATCACCGGCACGGCCCCGCATCGCATCTGCCGGCTCGGCATTGCCCGCACCTTCCAGCTGGTGCGCACGTTCCTGACCATGACGGCCTTCGAGAACATCATGGTAGGTGCCGTCTATGGCTCGGGCGGCCGCGTCAAGCATGCGACGGCAGCCGCCGAGGAGGCACTTGAACTGGTCGGGTTGACCGCCAAGCGCGATGTCCGCACCGCGCATATGACGTTGTCCGACCGGCGGCTGCTGGAGATCGCGCGAGCCGTTGCCTCCAGCCCGGGGCTGCTGTTGCTGGACGAACCGATGGCGGGGCTGAACCCGACCGAGATCCAGCGCACGGTCGATGTCATCCGCCGCGTGCGCACAGACAAGGGGGTCTCGATCCTGTGGGTAGAGCACAAGGTCGATGCCATCATGAAGGTATGCAGCCGGGTGATCGTGCTGGACCATGGCGAGAAGATCGCCGACGGCACGCCGCGCGAGATCGTCGCCAACCGCAAAGTGATAGAGGCCTATCTTGGCGAACCGGCTGCTTGACGTCACCAATCTGGAAGTCGCCTATGGCGACGTCGGAGCGCTGTGGGGCGTGTCGATCCACGTCGACGCCGGCAGCATCGTCGCCATTGTCGGCGCCAACGGCGCGGGCAAGACGACGCTGCTGAAGACCATCTCCGGTCTGCTGAAGCCGAAGCGCGGCGAGATCTTCCTCTCCGGCGCGCCGCTGGCCGGCAAGGCGCCGGAGGAGATCGCGGCGATGGGCATCGCGCATGTACCGGAAGGGCGCGGCCTGTTCCGGCAGATGACCGTGCTGGAAAACCTCGAGCTCGGCGCCTTCCAACCCAAGGTGCGGAAGCGCTTCAAGCAGTCGCTGGAGAAAGCCTACACGCTGTTTCCGCGGCTAAAGGAGCGGGCAGGGCAGAAGGCCGGTTCGCTCTCCGGCGGCGAGCAGCAGATGCTGGCGATCGCGCGCGCCACCATGTCGGACCCGTCGCTGCTCATCCTCGATGAGCCGTCGCTGGGGCTCAGCCCGATCGTGGTGCAGCAGATGTTCGCGCTGATCGAGACCTTGCACAAGCAGGGCGTCACCATCCTCCTGGTCGAGCAGAACATCCATCAGGCACTGAAGGTCGCCGACTATGCCTTCGTGCTGAAAACCGGCGAGCTTGCCATGCAAGGCACTGGTGCCGAGCTCATCGCCGATCCCGAAATCCAGAAGGCCTATATGGGCGTCTTGGAGGTGCAATGATGCAGAACATTCCGCCTCCGGAAATCCTGCTGCAGCTGTCGCTCAACGGCGCGCTGGGCGGCGCCATGTACGGCGTTGCGGCGGTGGGCCTCAGCCTCATCTTCGGCACCATGCGGCTGATCTTTCTGGCGCAGGGCGCGATGATCATCCTGTCCGCCTATTTCGTACGGGCGCTGTTCTACGGCGTCGGCATCGACCCTTTCGCGTCGCTGCTGATCGTCGTGCCCGTCGGGCTCGTCGTCGGCTGGCTGGTCTACCAAGGCCTGTTTCGCCGCGCGGCGGCAGCGGAGGACCGCAACATCTCACTCTTGATCGCGGTCGGTCTGATGTTCCTGATCCAGAACCTGATGACGGTTATCTGGGGCGGCAACACCGCGGCCATCGTCACCTCCTACACGGCGAGCGGCATCGAGATTTTGGGCGTGCGCACCTCCTTCACCCGCTCGATGGGCTTCGTGATTGCGCTCGCCGGTACCGGCCTGGTGGTGCTATTCCTGCGCAAGACATTGGTTGGTAAGGCGGTGCGCGCGGCCTCCGAGGACATGGAGGCGGCGACGCTGATGGGCATCAGCCCGCACCGCGTCAACGCCGTCGCCTTCGCGATCGGCATCGGACTCGCCGGAGCGGCCGGCGTCGCGGTGGCGACGACTTTCCCGTTCAACCCGTTCGCCGGCTTCATCTTCAGCCTCAAGGCGCTGGTGGCGCTGGCGCTGGGCGGGATCGGCAATGTCGCGGGCGCACTTGCCGGCGGCATCATCCTCGGCCTGATCGAAGCCTATGTGCAGTATTTCATCTCGGGCGGCTGGACCAACGCCATCGCCTACGGCGTGTTCCTGGCGGTGCTGATGTTCAAGCCGGAAGGCCTGTTCAGCCGGCCCTACAAGAAGGCTTGAGCGTCATGATGATGAAAGCCTTGCCGGAACAATTCTGGATTGGGATCGCAATTGCCGTGGTCGCTGCCCTCGCGCTGGTGCCGCTCCTGCCCGGCGCGATCGATTCTTATGCCTTCTCGTTCCTGTTCTTCGTTTTCATCTACGCCACTATGGCGCAAGGCTGGAACCTCGTTGCCGGCTTCGGCGGCCAGATCAGCCTCGGCAACCATGCCTTCTTCGGGCTCGGCGCCTACACCACCGCCATTCTGTGGAGCGGCAATTATCTCTGGGGCACGTTCTATGACGCCTATCCGCGGATCTACTATTTCGACCCGGTGACGATGATGCTGGGCGGGCTGGTCGCGGCCGTCGCCGCCATCATCATCGGCCTGCCGCTGCTGTCAAAGCTGCGCGGCGACTATTTCGCGCTCGGCACGCTCGGCTTCGGCGAGATCATCAAGGTGATGTTCATCAATGGTGGTGATTTCACCGGCGGCGCATTCGGCGTCGTGGCGCCCGCCGGCACCTTCGATACGCTCTTGCCGCACTATCTGGTCGGGCTCGGCCTGATGGTGGGCACGGCGCTTGCCATCCGCTTGCTGATGCGCTCGCGCTACGGCCTGGCGCTGATCGCCGTGCGCGATGACGAGATGGCGGCTTCGGCCAACGGTATCGACACGCTGAGGGTCAAGGTCGCCGCCTTTGCTGGCAGCGCCTTCATCGCCGGCGTCGCCGGCAGCCTCTATACCTACTACATCTTCCATGTCGGCCCGGACTCCGTCTTCGACCTCGACTGGATGCTTTTGCCGCTGATGATGACGGTGGTCGGCGGCACCGGCACCCTGCTCGGCCCGATCCTCGGCGCCTTCGTCATGTACGCGGTGTTCGACCTGGCGCGCATAGTGGTGCCGGATTACCACCCGGTGATTTCGGGGCTGACCATCATCTTGGCGATGCTGTTCTTGCCGAAGGGGCTGATGCGGAGTTTTGCGGGCAGGGCGCGGACGGCTTGAGGTCTGGGTAGAGCCCTGTTGAAGCGTCAGCGCTGCAAGTCGGGAGTGAGAGCCCTCGAAAAATTATGGAAGGTGAGGATACAATGTGCCTCATACGGGCGCAAAACAATTTGCTGTATCCGATAAAGGTACGGCTAACAGCACCTTCCTAATGCACCACCATACGCACTCGCTCCCGCAAATCTCTCGGCGCCACGTCATACTTGCTTCTGAACGCCCGCGAAAAATGTGCGCTCGAATTGAACCCGCAGGCAAACGCGATTTCCGAGATGGAGGCTGAGGCGCGGGCGGGCGACAGCAGCTCCTCCTTGCTGCGCTCCAGCCGCCTATCCCACACGAACCGCTCCAGTGTGGTGCCTTCGCCTTCGAAGGCGCGGTGCAGATAGCGGCGGGAGCAGCCCATGTGGCGGGCTATGTCCTCGGCCGACAGGTTTGAGCGCGCCAGGTTGGCGTCGATATAGGCGACGATGCGTTCGCGCAGCGCTTCCAGCGGCGAGCGGCGGAAGTCCGGCGCCGTCGGCTTTGCCTGGATCAGTCCGTTGACGAGTTGTATCAAGCTTTCTCCGACACGGCGGCAGCCGGCCTCGTCGAGCTTGTGAGCGGTGCCGATCGCCATCTGCATCAGACCGGAAACGATATGGGTGAGGCTGTCGTCGTTGCCGGGCAACGGCACCGGCGCCGAGAGCCGCGCCAGCGTCCCGTCGCCGAAGGTCGAGCGCGGCACCTGCAGGATGAGCTGGTCAACATCCGACAGGTTTTGCAGCGAATAGCTGCGCATTGGATCATAGATGATCGCAGCGCGTGGGCCGAGATCGACCGCGACCTCCTGCTGCTCGAAGCGGCTGTGACCGCTGAGCTGCATCAGGATCTTGATCGCGTCGGGATCGAAGCTGCGCCAGAAGGTACGGTCGCTGACGACCAGATGCGACTTGGCCTTGATCTCGGAAAGCCGGCAGGAGCCGAGATGCACGGAAACGAGCTTCGGCAGCGACGGCGCCTCGCCGCGTGAGAAACGCTGGGTGATCGGGCCGAACAGCATCCGCGACGCAGATAGGAAAGCCTCGCCGTCGGCGACGCTCACGTGGTGGGCGATCATAGTCTCCTCCACATTCTCGTTGTTCCCGTCTTGTCGCGGGATTGTGACGCAGCGGCAGCGCCACGTCATCCTTAACATGATAAGCATCTTTGCCGCAACGGCGGAGGTGCTTCACGCCGCGCCGGACGAAGTCGGCCGGCATCCTGGTGTCCGCGTTACTGAAGGGCCCCATGCCGCTGCCGTGCGGAAAGGCCCGATCTTGCGGTCGAGCCGTTTCAAAGGCCGGTACCCGGTCGCCGTCGGCGAGATAGCCGTGGACGTCGGCGCGATAGCCGGTCCGCTCGGTGGCCAAGCACTGGAAGACACATTCATCAGGGCGTCCATGCCGGCACAGGGAAGGCGTTCCGCCTCGGTCTATTCGACTTCGGACGCGCGAGCACGGCGAGCAGATCGCCGCCGTTCTCCTCGGAGAGGACCCTTCATAGGTCCTCCGGATCAGATCGAATTGGCGCTCATCTCAGCCCCACTTCATCTCGCCCTTCGCGACCTTCGAGCCGATGTCGAGGGCGACGCCCATGCCGAGGCCTGGGAAGCGGGCCTCCATCGCGCTCTTCAGCGCCGCGGCGTCCGCGGCCTTGGCGAGTTCCTGCTCGAAGGCCAGAAGATAGGTCTTGGTGTATTCGACAGCGGAGATGTCGACCGGCGACTCAGGCGTCATGTGCCCCGGCACGACGACGGTCGGTTTGCGCGCTGCGATCTTGTCGAGATTGGCAATCCAGACCGCGCGTGATTCCCTGGTCGGGGTGTCGGCGGTCCAAACATGAACGCCGGCGAAGACCAGGACGCCGCCAAACACCGCGTTCAGCGAGGGCGCCCAGAGATAGCGGCGATTAGCGAGGCCCTCGGCGGCGACGAACTCCACCGTCTCACCATCCACAGTCAGTGACGGACCGTCAAACGCATCGGGCAGGACGATGTCGGCCAGCGTCTGCGGACCGTTCTCCTTCAGTTGGGGTCCCCATACATCGAGCTTCTTCTTGACCGACGCCTTGATCGCGGCAACCGTGTCCGAGGCGGCGACGACCTTGGCCTCGGGGAATGCCTCACGCACCGGCTTCAGGCCGAAATAGTAGTCCGGGTCCGACTGGCTGACATAGATCGTGGTCAGTTTCTTGCCGCTGGCCTTGATCTCTTCGGCCAGCGCGCGGCCGTCCGGATAGGTGAAGCCGCCGTCGATCAGCAGCGCCTCGGTGGCGCCGGAAAGCAGGACGGGGGCGCGGAAAAAACCGTTTGGGCCGGCCGGGAAATGCTTCCAGGCAAGTCCGGTTCCAGCCGCACGGCCGATATCGGCAGGGGCGAAGACGGCAGCGGCGCTGATGGCAAATGTGGTTTTCATGACTTGTCTCCTCGTAAGCATGTGGGTGTCCTCTCGGATTGGATGGCGCTGAAGAAATCGGGGTGCGCGCGATATTGAGATCGAGTCGGCCGGGTCCAGCCGCCGGATAAATTCAGGAAGCTCAGATAGGGCCGAGTGATCGTGGTGTGGACGATACCGTTCTCGCAGTCCCCGACATGGACCCACGGTCGTCCCGGCAACCTCGGTCCAGACCATGAACACCCTTGGCCGAACTTCCAGCGCCCGGTCGCGGACGGCCTCCGCCTTGGCGAACTTGGCCGCCTCCGGAGGCAAGCGCATGAAGGTGCCTCGGCATCGAACTGCAGATGGAAGGCGAGGTCGCCGAAGCGAGCCTCGTAGACGTGGCCCATTGCGGGAAAAGCCTCGATCGTCACTCTGCTTTTCCTCCTGCGCGGACCCGGTTGCCCGACGCACAGAAGGATGGACCGTTTCGATTGGACGATAAATATCGATGAATTGGATTCAATGTGAGGTATAAGCGCACAATCGGAGCAGGCGAGCATGGAAGCGATCAACCTCAACAGACTGGCGTACTTCGCGGCCGTGGTGGACATGGGCTCGTTCACTCGCGCGGCCGATCGGCTAGGCGTCAACAAGACAGTCGTCAGCCAACAGGTTGCGCGGCTTGAAGCGGAATTGAAGACAAGCCTGCTGCTGCGCACGACGCGCAGGGTCGAGCCGACCGAGGCAGGCCGGCAGCTTCACGCGCGATGCGTGATGATCCTGAGCGAGGCAGAAGAGGCCTTCGCCGAACTTGCCCAGACCAATGCTCAGCCGTTGGGCGTACTGCGGATCACCGCGTCCAACGATTACGGCGCGATCACCGTCGCGCCACTGGCAGCCGAGTTCTGTCGAATCTATCCGGCATGCCGGGTCGATCTCATCCTCTCGGACGCCAGGATGGATCTGGTCGCCAACCAGATCGACCTTTCGATTCGCGTAGGTTGGCTTACCGACTCCAGCCTGCAGGCGCGCCGGATCAGCTCATTCCGGCAATTTCTGGTCGCCGCGCCCGACATAGCCGGAGACTTGTCCCCGAGCGAGCCCGAGGAACTGTCCGGCCTCCCCTTTGTCGCGAATGTCGCGCTGAAGGAGCCGCTGGTGTGGCGGTTTACCCGGGGGGATCATGAACTGCGGACAGTCCGCATGAAGCCCGGCATGACGATCAACAGCACCCCGGCCGTGCTGGAGGCAACCCTAGCGGGCGCCGGTATGTCGATCCTTCCCGATTTTCTTGTCGGCGATCATGTGGCGGCTGGCCGGCTGGTGCCGATTCTGCCTGCCTGGACGCTGCCTACCGGCGGCATCCACGCCGTGTATCCGGCCGGCCGGTTCCGCCCGCCCAAGGTTGCACGGTTCGTCGAGATGCTTTCTCAGAACGGCAGGCAGCGGCCTCGAAACCTCTTCCGCAACGGCTGATGTCTGCTCGCGGGCGTCGTCTCGCCACCGTGTACAGCGAAGTCGCCCCGAGTTCCTCTTTCGAGAAAGTCCGTCCAACGCCCTGAGCGTGTTCCGACCAGCCGGTCGAACCGATCGGAAACTGATCTTTGGGCAGCAGAAATCTGACCGCCGGCTATATGAGCCGCTCGCGGCATTGCGCGAGCGTCTTCGCTCTGCGGATATCCGGGCGGAGGGCAGCCGCTCGTTCCGCCCGATTTTGCGAGATTATGGCGCAAGGGCATGCCCGATGCATCCGTCGCGGAGATGCAAGGCTAAGGTTCGCCGGTGAGACGCGCCGTGATCAACCGTGCTGCCTTGATTGCTGCCCTGCCCTGTGTGGCTGCGGTCGCGTCGTCGACGCGTGAGACGGGTGAAGCCACCGCCAAGGTGCCGATCGGCTGGCCGTCAGCGCCGAGGATCGCCGCGGCGATGCTGTGCACGCCTTCCTCATAGCCCTGTGCGCTGCGAGAGTAACCGCGCGTGGCGGCAAGCCGTATCGCCTCCACAACCTTGTCCGGCCGCGTCACCGTATGCCGGGTGAACACCTGCAGCGGCTTTTTGAAATAGGCGCCGACCACATCCGGGCTTGAAGCGGCCAGGAAGGCGACGCCGGACGCTGTGCCGTGCAGCGGCAGCACCTGGCCAACATCGACATTGACGCGGTTGGCCTTGGTGGAAAGCTCAACATGGACGGTCAGCAGCGCCCCGGCGCTGAATTCCGACAGATGCACGGTCTCGCCGGTTTCGAGCGAAAGCTCTCGCGCCACAGGCGCCGCGACGCGGACGAAGGGGAAATGTGCGTCGCGAATGCGGGCCAGCCGCGACAGGCCGGCGCCCAGCCGGTAGCGGCGACTCTTCGGCTCCTGCTCGATCAGCCGGTGGTTGGAAAGCGCTACCAGCAGGCGCCTTACGGTGGCTTTGTCGAGACCGGCCTTGCGGGCGAGGTCGGAGAGGCCGATCTCCGGTTCGCCGAGCGTGAACAGCTCGAGCAACGAAACCGCCTTGCCGACTGTGCTCATTATCGATTCTCCGAGATACTTCGCATGTGAATTAACTTGACAGCAGCCGACCGACCTTGCAGTCTATAACATACAAAATGCTGGTTCAAATAGTGAACCAGATTGGAACGCGCGCGCGCCCCAAAATAATCGCGCGGCAGGGAGAGTTAAGCGCTGTGATGGCTGCCAGCAGAAGCGATTCGCATTCAACGACCATTGGTGAGCTGCTTGACCGCGAGCAGGCGCGCTTCAGTGACACGCATCCGCGCTCAGCGGCGGCCTGGGAAGAGGGCAAGCAGCGTTTCCTCTATGGCGGACCCTCGCACTGGATGCGGCGCTGGGCCGGCGGCTTCCCGGTTTATGCCGCGTCGGCCAGCGGCGCCCATATAGGAGACATCGACGGTCACGACTATGTCGACTTCGCCCTTGGCGACACTGGCGGCATGTGCGGCCACGCGCCGGAGGCGGTGACGCGCGCCGCGCTCCGCCAGTTGCAGAACGGCACAACGATGATGCTGCCGACGCAGGACAGCCTGTGGGTTGGCACTGAGCTGCATCGTCGCTTCGGACTGCCCTACTGGACGCTGACCACCTCGGCCACCGACGCCAATCGCGGCGCCATCCGCATCGCCCGCATGATCACCGGCCGCGACAAGGTGCTGGTCTTTTCCGGCTGCTATCACGGCGGCGTCGAGGAAGCGCATGTCGAGATCCGCGACGGCCGTGTCGGCCTGCGCAACATGATCCATCCCAACGGGGTCGACCATTCGGCCGTATCGAGGGTGGTCGAGTTCAACGATGTCGCTGCGCTCGAAACGGCACTCTCGGCCGGCGACATCGCCTGTGTGCTGACGGAGCCGCTGATGACCAATTTCGGCATGATCCCGGTCGCCGATGGCTTTCATGCAGCCCTTCGCGAGATCACCCGCCGCACCGGCACGGTCTTGATCATTGACGAGACGCATACGATCTCCAGCGGACCCGGCGGTTATTCGTCCGAGCATGGGCTGGAGCCGGGCATTCTGGTCGCCGGGAAGGCCATCGCCGGCGGCATTCCGGCCGGCATCTTCGGCGTCTCGCAGGCGATCGCCGAGCGGTTGTGGGCCATCGTGCCGATGGTCAATCCGCGCGTGCGCCAGTCGGGGCATCTCGGCATCGGCGGCACGCTGGCCGGCAACGCACTCACCGTAGCCACGATGCGCGCTGTGCTGGAAGAGGTGCTCACGCCCGCCAACTTCGAAATCATGATCGGCAGAGCCTCGCGGCTGGCGGAGATGGCACGTGGCATCATAAACGCCAATAAGTTGCCGTGGCATGTGACGCAGATCGGCGCCCGCGCCGAGATCATGTTCATGCCCGATCCGCCGCGGAACGGCGCCGACGTCATCGCCGGCCGGCGCGGCGATCTCGAGACGCTGCTGCACGCCTTCTACATGAACGAGGGCATATTGGTGACGCCCTTCCACACCATGTTCCTGATGTGTCCGGCGACGACCGAGGCCGATGTCGACCGCCACGCCGAGGTCTTCACCCGTTTCATTGATCTCGTGCGTGGCGCCGGAGTCGTCTGAGCGATGGCGAAACCATTCGATCTCAGCGGCAAGGTGGCGCTGGTGACCGGCGGCGGACGCGGCAGGGTGCTGCGATCGTGACCCGCTTCGCCGTGGCCGGTGCTAGTGTCGTCATCGCCAATCGAACGTTCGATATGGCAAAAGCGCTGGCCTCCGAATTGTCCGCCCGCAAGCTTGATGTGCGTGCGGTTCCGCTTGCTGGGCTCGACCGCGCCAGGCTGCACGCACTGGTCGGCGACATCGTACGTCAGGCGAGCCGGCTCGACATCGTCGTCCACAATGCCGGCGGCTGTCCCTGGGCCTCGATTGAGGATCTTGACGAGGACAAGCTCGATGAAGCGCTGGCGCTTAACCTCAAGCCTTGCTTCTGGCTGGCGCAGGCAGCAATTCCGGTGATGCGCAAGAACGGCTTCGGCCGCATCCTTGTCACCTCTTCAGTGTCGGCGCGCTTGGCGATGGCCGGCGGCGCGCATTACTCGGCCGCCAAGGCCGGCGTCAACGCCTTCATTCGGGGTGCCGCCTTCGAATTCGCGCGCGACGGCATTACCGTCAACGGTGTCGAGCCGGGCTTCATAGCCAAGCCGGGTAGGGGCACGATGAGCGCGCCGGAAGTCGCCGGGCGCCTCGGCCAACACATACCCGTTGGCCATCTCGGCGAGGCGGACGACATTGCCTATGCCATGCTCTATCTCGCCTCGGAGCAGGCCAAATACACCACCGGCCAGACGATCGTCGTCGACGGCGGCTCAACGTTGCCGGAAACCGGCTTCGCCGTCGAGCGCCATTGGGGGCTGACATGAGCCGATGCCTCGAAGGCCGCAAGGCGCTGATCACCGGTGCTGCCACCGGAATGGGCCGCGCCACTGCCGAATTGTTCGGCCGGCACGGCGCCGAAGTCATCGCCTTCGGCCTCGGCGGTGAGGGACTGGACGGCGCCGTCAAGGCGAGCGACGGTGCCGCCGTGCTCGGCGACATCACCAGCGCAGGCGATGTCGCACGTGCTATCGACGCCTGCGGCGGGTGTCTTGATATCGTCGTAAACGCCGCCGGAGTGATGATCCTCGACGAGCCGGAGAGCCTGAGCGATGAGACCTGGGCGCGCAGCTTTGCGGTCAATGTGACGGGCGCCATGATGGTCTGCCGCGCCGCACTGCCGCTCATGAAAAAGCGCGGCGGCGCGATCGTCAACATCGCCTCCGTCGGCGCCTTCAACGCCAGCGGCCAAAATGCCGCCTATTCGGCCAGCAAGGCAGCACTCGTCTCCTACACCCGCTCGCTCGCCTTTGCACATGGCCCCGACGGCATCCGCGCCAACGCGTTGGCGCCTGGCTGGGTGCGCACGCCGATGAGCGTCTACGAAATGGAAGTGGCGGCAGCGGCCAACGGCTCGACGCCCGACGAGGAGTTCACCGCGCTCACCGGCCGTATTGCGCTCAGGCGTGTCGCCGAACCGTCTGAGATCGCCAACTGCTGTCTGTTCCTGGCTTCCGATGCCGCCTCCTTCGTCACCGGTGCTGTGCTCGTCGCCGACGGCGGCGGCCGTGCACCAACGCAAAACAGGGCAGTGTGATGCGACCTGACCAGTGAGGCTTGTCACAGGCGAATGGCCAGGATACCGGCGCTCTGATAAGCGGCGCCACTTGTCTCACGCTGCTGCCTCTACCGACATTCAGATAGGGAAGACCGCGTTGATTTGCCCCGCCGCGCTTTTGGCTGCAATTCAGGCAGCCACGATGGCGCCAACGGTCGAACAGGCCAGGACTTGCTTTACACCCGCGTTCATAAACACTCAGAACGCGCGGCGATGGCAGGAATGGTCGATATGGTCGCGCGGATTGCCGTGCGAATACATGCACAACGCGCGTTTCGCTTTGCCTTCCGCGGTAATCGAGGCATCTGAACAGAAAGCATATCCGACAATATTGCCGCGGACTGCCTTCCGGACGCCCACATAGGTGAACAAGTACGCTCCCGTGGTGAACCCGACCCAAAGCGCTTCTCCCACTGGCGAAGAGACTGCACCATCAAGGTCCGGTGTCAAACACCCAGTTTCGAACCGGCTCTCAGACCGCCTGCTGCTTGAGCCGCATGTTCTCGCGGTACAGGCTGATGTGGTCCTTGAAAATACCGCCGACATAATCCTGGAAGGTCGGCAGCGTCGCGATGTCGATGGCGGCGCCCTTGGCAAACCAGGCGATGATCTCGTCGGATTCCGTCATATACTGTCCCGGCGTTAGCTCGACAGTTGGAAAGCCGACCTTGGGCAGGTGCGCGGCGAGCTTCTCTGTGATCTGGCACTTCTCTTTGCTGCCCTGTTCGACCAGCCGGATGTCGACCTGGTCGAGCAGTCTCGCCTCAAGCAGGAACACGCGAACCTTCATGCAGAACGGGCAGCCATGGAGCAGGTAGACGAGGGCTTGAACACGGTATTGGTCATGGCAAATGCCTTTTGCCGGATGCACTGCGGGTTGGCCGTGGGGCGGCTATGCGCGCTCGAATATGCCGCCGCATGACCCCGTTCGGCCGCCGGCGTTGCAAGCGCACCGGCAGGCCGATATTCAGACATGCGGAAAGATCAAGCCAAAACAGCGATTTCCGCTGCGAAGTCGCGATAGGAGCGCAGCGGGCGACCCAGCATGCCGGTCAATCGATCAACATCCCCTGCCTCAGGGACCATGCCAACCACAAGGAAGCGCTCGGCCATGAGACGCATGTCGAGCGCCATCCAGCTCGGTGCGTAATTTCGGAGGTTTTGCTCGAACCCAGCGGTATCGTCGCCGCCATAGTGGATCGTCCGCCCAAGAACATTCGACCAGATGGCGGCGACATCGGCACCGGTCAGCGTGTCGGGACCAACGACATTGATCCGCTTGAGAGGAAGCGGCTCGCTTGCCTGCTCACGGCGAACCAGCTCGATGGCTGCGATCTCACCGAGATCGCGCGCGTCGACCATCGCGATGCCTTTGTCACCGATCGGCATCGGATAGACACCGTGACCGAGCACCACGTCCTTCACCGAATAGTCGTTGTTGATGAAGTATGCAGGCCGCAGGATGGTGGCGTTGAAGCCCAGCTGCTCCAGCATGCGTTCGACACTGAACTTACCGGCGAAATGCGGCACGTTCACGTAGATGTCGCTGTGAAGCACGGACAGATAGACGATCCGCTTGATCCCGGCCTCATGGGCCAGATTGAGGGCGATCAGCGCCTGGGTAAACTCGTCGGGCACCACGGCGTTGAGCAAGAACAGGGTGGACACGCCCGAGAAGGCCGTGCGCAGCGCATCGACGTCAAGCAGATCGCCTTCGGCGAGGGCAACGGCGGCTGGTAAATTGGCCTTCGAGGGATCGCGGACGAGCGCGCGCACATTAGCGCCGCGCTTGATGAGCTGATCGACGACATTGCGGCCGACGGTTCCGGTTGCACCGGTGACGAGGATAGTCATGTGGTCACTCCTGCTTTTATCAGATCGTTAGCGCTATTTAGGAGTCCACAAACGCACCGGAAGCTGCCATTTGTAGACACCCTGTCTCACTGGTGGAACACATGGACCTGCTCGCCCTAGCCGACTTCAATCTGGTTGCACGTCATGGTGGATTCGGGCGAGCCGCGCGCGCCACAGGGCGCCCCAAGGCGACGCTCTCGCGGCGCGCCGCAGAACTGGAGAATAGCTTGGGCCTACGCTTGTTCGAGCGCGGGGCGCGTACCCTGAAGCTCACGCAGGAGGGAAAGGACCTGCATGAGCGAACCAGTCGCTTGCTGACGGAAGTGGAGGAGACGGCCGCAGCGATTGCGTCGGGAGACCGGGAACCGCGTGGAAATTTGCGGATCAGTGCACCGTTGCTCTTCTCTCAACTTGCGATGGGTAAGCTGGCGGCAGGCTTCTCGCTCAAATATCCCGACGTTATCCTTGAAGTCACGACCGAAGACCGTGCAGTCGACATGGTCGAAGAAGGGTATGACCTGGCCATTCGCGTCAATCCGCGTTCCGATGAAAGCCTGGTGGGACGGGTCTTCATGCGTGATCGGCTTGTGATCGTGGCGAGCCCGCAAGTGGCGAGACCGCGAGACGGAGACGCCGCTCCCGCTGTCGTGCGGAGCTCGGACAGAGGACTCTCGTTGTGGAATATCAAACCGGACACGGGGCCGACGACGATCGCGTTCACCCCGGTGCTCAGCCTGTCGTCGCTCATCATGGTTCGCGATGCGGTCGTCATGGGCGTGGGTGCGGCACGGTTGCCGGTATCGCTCGTGAGTCATGATCTGGCCGCCGGCACATTGGTGCATTGGGGGGACGTGGATGGTCCGGATACGGCCCTGTGGACGCTCTACCCGTCGCGGCGCCTGTTGAATGCCCGCGTTTCCGCCTTTCTCGACCATCTGAGAGGAGCGTTCCCAAAAGGAACTCCCGACGAATTGGCAGCGTTCATTCGGATTTGAAGCCGCCACGGTTACCTTCTGTCGGCCAACGCCATCACCCACGTCGCGGGCCAGCTTGATCCAATAACGCAAGCGACGACCGCCAGAAGGTGGCTGCTGCAGTCCGATGAACTACAGCAGCCGACGCATCAGCCCGCAAGCCGCGGATAGTCCGTGTAGCCGGCCGCGCCACCGCCATAGAAGGTGGATGGATCGGGCTCGTTGACGGGCGCGCCCAACCGCAGACGCTCGACGAAGTCGGGATTGGCCAAAGCCCAACGGCCGATCGAGGTCATGTCTGCCTGGCCCGAGACGATGTCCTGGTCCAGGGCTTCGCGTGTGCGGCCAAGCCGCAGCACCATCAGGGTCGTGGGCCACGCACGGCGGATGTCGGCGAGGAACTCGTCGCCCCCGCCATACATCAGATGGAGATAGGCCAGCTTCAGTGGTGCCAGCGCGGCGACCAGTTCGCGATAGAGCGCAGGACTCTCCGGACCTTCATCAAGCCCGCCCAAAGGCAGGCCTGGCGAAAGGCGGATAGCGGTGCGATCGGCGCCGATCTCATCGGCGACAGCCTGCGCCACTTCGACGGCGAACCGAATGCGGTTAGCGATCGGCCCGCCATAGGCGTCGGTCCGGTGATTGGCGTTCGGCGCAAAGAACTGATGGACGATATAGCCGTTGGCGCCGTGAATCTCGACGCCGTCGGCGCCGGCATCGATAGCCAGCCGCGCGGCCCGCCGAAAGTCCTGCACCGTGGCGGCGACTTCCTCGGTCGTCAGCGCGCGCGGCTCGGGGATCGGCTGCATGCCGCTCGCAGTGAACATCTGCTCACCGGGCGCGACGGCCGATGGGGCGACGGGCTGACGGTGATGCGGCGTGTTGTCCGGGTGCGACATGCGGCCGACATGCATGAGCTGCAGGAAGATCTTCGCGCCTTTTGCGTGAACCGCATCGGTGACCTTGCGCCAGCCGGCGACATGTTCGGGTGCGTGGATCCCCGGCGTCGCGAAATAGCCCTGGCCATCGGCCGAGGGTTGCACACCCTCGGTTATCAGCAGGCCAAGGGAGGCGCGCTGGGCGTAGTATTCAGCGGCGTGCTCGCCCGGTACGCCGTTGAACTCGGCACGGCTGCGAGTCATCGGGGCCAAGGCCAGGCGGTGGGGCAGGTCCATTTGGCCCACGCGGACCGGACTCCAGATAGTCGTCATGATAAACTCCTTGAAAGTTGAAAACTTGGTGATCAGCGGGTGAAATCAGCGACGATCTTGCCGGGTGCGTGGCCGGTGCGATTGCGCTCGATTGCGGAAGCCAAATCATCGAAGCCCACCACGTCGGCGATCGTCGATCGCAGGGCGCCGACGGCGACCTGCTGGGCGATCGCGGTCAGGCGCGCGGTATCAGGTTTGTTCGATAAAAAGACGCCGCGGCGGCCTGGCGGCGTACGTGATGCGAGGTCCGTGGCGGCGATGCTTACGAGAAGGCCATCGGGCGACAGGACTGCCCAGGAGCGGTTCACGACCTCACCACCGACGAGGTCGACGACGAAATCGATGTCGCGCGCAAGCAGCTCGAAGTTCTGCTGCCGATAGTCGATCACCTCGTCCGCGCCGAGCGCCCGGACATGTGGCAGGCTATTGGTCGAGGCCGTGGCAAAGACCGTCGCTCTGGCCGCCTTGGCGAACTGGACGGCAAAGCCGCCCACGCCGCCGGCTGCGCCATGGATCAGCACCCGCCGTCCGGAGAGGTCGAAATCCGCCGCCTGAATGACATGCCAGGCTGTCATCGCCGCGACCGGAATGGCCGCCGCCTCCACGTCGGACAGTGATGCCGGCGTCAGGACGAGCTTCTCGGCGTTGATGACCAGATGGTCGGCGTAGGCTCCGACGCCACCGATGGCGGCCATAACCCGATCCCCGGGCTTCACGCCTGTGACGCCGGGGCCGGTCCGAAGCACGACGCCGGCCATTTCGATGCCAAGTGTCGCGGGCAGGGTCAGCTTGAAGCGCTCGCGGAGGTAGCCTTCACGGATTTTCCAGTCGATACCGTTTACCGCGGCGGCCTTGACCGACACCAAGACCTCGCCCGGACCCGGCTCGGGCGCGGATACGCTATCGACTGTCAGCGATTCGGGGCCGCCATAGGCTTGAAGACGTAAGGCTCGGCCGGGGGCAAGCGGTTCGGATGTGGAGGCCCCGCGCTTGAGATCAGCGGATTGGATCATGTAGGTTCTCCTTCTTGGCAGAAGGTATGCGTTCGAAATCCGCGCCATAAGTCATCGAAATAAGACAGTCTGTCTCGCTGGAGAGACACCTAATGGCCTTCCGGCGTCTCCAATTTCGTATTTGTGGCCTTATCCGTACGGTGCTTTTCGGCCAGGCGGAAAAGCGGTCGGCCGACGGCGACCTTGTAGCGGCGCGTGATCGGGCTCGTCGATCATCAGCGCCAGGATCAGATGGGCCATGAGCCAGCTTCGGACGAGCCGCTCATCGCGTGCAGGAAGCTTATGGGTGCCCATGCCGCTCTTGAGCCGCTTGAAGGCGAGTTCTGCCAGTGTCTCGATCGAATACTAACCATAGCCTTCGGCCGGGTCCGCAGAGTGCACAGCCGCCGATCTCCATTGGCCGTCGGGCGCCCGTCCTCAGCCGGCGTGATATTCGAGCATGATGTCGATCAGCGCTCTGACTTTGCGTGGCGGGAAGTCGCCGGGAGGACGCACCACATAAAGCCCTGCCGCGACCACCGTGTGGTCGGCAAGCAGGGGGATGAGCGCACCGGAGGCGATGTGGGGCTCGATCAGGAAATCCGGCAGGGCCGCCACGCCGAGTCCGGCCAGCGCCGCCGAAAGGAGCGCTTCGCCGTTATCCGCCTTGAAACGACCGTGAGGATGGACCGCGATCGTTTTGCCTCCTTCGACGAACCGCCATGCTTCGGTCCCCTGCAACAGGCACTCGTGATCCGCCAGTTGGCCAAGCGTTTGCGGTGCCCCATGCCCGGCGATATAGGCGGGGCTGGCGACAAGCATCCCGGATATGGGCCGAATGCGTCTGGCGATCAGGCTCGAGTCAGGCAGAAATCCCGCCCTGATTCCCGCGTCGAAGCCCTCGGAAATCAGATCCACGAAACGATCGCTGTAGGCTGCATGAACATGCAGCAAGGGATGGCGTCGAGCGAGTTCGGCAAGAACCGGGGCGACAAGCCTCGGCCCGCCAGACAGGGGCGCGGCGATACGCAGAAGCCCGCGCACCGCGCCATCGGGTGCTATCGCATCCTGTGCCGCCTCGAACTCGCCGAGGATGCGAGTGGCGTGGTCGCGGAACGTCGCGCCGGCCTCCGTCAAGGCGGCGCCGCGAGTCGTGCGAGAGAGCAACTGGCTTCCGAGCGTTTCCTCCAGCCGAGCCAGTCGGCGGCTGACGACGGATTTTGCGACGCCCAGCCGCCGCGCGGCAGGCGATATGCCTCGCCCCTCCGCGATCTCCACGAAAGTCCTGACGTCCTCAATCTCCATAGCGTTCCGCTTTCAGCAACAATCAATCGCAAAACCGAAGGCTATCTTAAGCCGACAAGGAACGCCATCCTTTGTGGGTCAGTTCATCCGGCATAGCCGCGCCGGATCAACCCCATGGAGAAATAGATGAGCGTGCAAGACGTGTGGAAATACGAAGAATCTGCGCTGGTGCTGATCGACTACCAGCCGGAAATGTTCAGCCAGATCCGATCCGAAACGCCGGCCAACCTGGTCGAGCTCAACGTGCGGCTACTGATCAGGGCTGCACGGGCTTTCGACATGCCCATTATTCTCTCGACGGTCGGTGCGAACATGGGTGTCAACGGCCCCACGGTTCCGGCGATCCTCGCCGAACTGCCCGGCATCGAGGTGATCGATCGCTCGACAATGAACTCGTGGGAAGATCCGGCCTTTCGCGCCGCGGTCGAGAAGACCGGCCGCAAACGGCTGATCATCGGCGCCCTCTGGACCGAGATCTGCCTTGCTTTCCCGGTCATCGATGCGCTCAAGGACGGCCATGACGTGGCTTTCCCGGTCGACGCCGTCGGCGGTCGGTCGCAGCTTGCCCACAGCACGGCGATCCAGCGGCTCACTCATGCCGGGGCGGTCCCCAGTACGGCCTTGGCTGTCGTTACCGAACTCTTCCGCGACTGGGCGGGGCCGGTGGCCGACAAGGCCCGCGCGCTGGTGTACTGGTATTACGAGGAGCTTGCGAAGCTGCAGGGTCGGGCCGCAAAGGCCGCCTGAAGCGCCAGGCCGAGCACGGTTGGAGCGGCGGGGAAGCCTCTGACAGGGCCGATTTTTCCCGCCTGTTCCACCGGCAGCACCGACGAGCCCCGCATAGTCGGCTCTCCCGCCGCCAATTTCCCTATTTTCGAAAAGGACGATCAAAATGAACACTCAAACCGGCGCCGTTCGCGGCCCCATCAATCGTTGGAGCCTGGCGCTGTGGATCGCACAGGCGCTCCTGGCTCTCCTCTATCTGGCAGCCGGTGGCGCGAAACTGACACAGCCCATCGACGCGCTCGCCGCGAGCATGAGCTTCGTCACCCATGTACCGGAAGCCGTCACACGGCTGATCGGCACTCTCGAAGTGCTGGGCGCTGTCGGTCTCATCCTGCCGGCCGCGACGCGGATCAAGCCCTGGCTGACGCCGCTGGCGGCTGTCGGGCTTTCACTCATACAGGTGGGGGCGATCATCACGCATGCGCTGCTCGGCGAGACGGCCAGGATGCTGCCCATCAACCTGACGCTGCTCGCCTTGTCCTTGTTCATTGCTTGGGCCCGGCTGCGGAAAGCCAAGATCCCGGCTCGCTGAGCATGGCGAGTCACGAAGAGGGTAGGCCGGCCCGCCACTCGCGGATCACGACCCGTCGATGCAGACATCTACCGACATCGAGCCCCTGGAGCTTCAAAATGCAATTCGGAATCTTCTCTGTCAGCGACGTCACGCGCAACCCGATCACAGGCGTCACGCCGAGCGAGGCGCAGCGGATCGATGCGATCGTCAAGATCGCGAAGCGGGCGGACGAGGTCGGGCTCGATGTCTTCGCCATCGGCGAGCACCACAACCCACCCTTTTTCTCGTCCTCGCCGACGACTCTGCTCGCCCATATCGCCGCGCAGACGCAGCGCATCATCCTCAGCACCGCCGTGACGCTCATCACGACCAATGACCCGGTGAAGATCGCGGAAGACTACGCGATGCTGCAGCATCTCTCGAAGGGGCGGATGGACCTGATGCTCGGCCGCGGGAATACAGTGCCGGTCTATCCCTGGTTTGGGCAGGACATGCGTGACGGCGTCGCACTGGCGCTCGAGAACTACAATCTGCTCCACAAGCTGTGGCGCGAGGACGTTGTCGATTGGCAAGGCAAATTCCGGACCCCGCTGCAAGGCTTCACGTCGATCCCGCGTCCGCTCGACGATGTTCCTCCCTTTGTCTGGCACGGCTCGATCCGCACTCCGGAGATCGCCGAGCAGGCGGCTTTTTACGGGAACGGCTATTTCGCCAACAACATCCTTGCGCCCAACTTGCACTTCCTGCCGCTGGTGAACTTCTACCGCGAGCGGTTCGAGCATCACGGACACGGCACCAAGGAGCAGGCCGTCGTCGGGCTTGGTGGCTATGCCTTCATCGCGAAGCGCTCGCAGGACGCATTCGACCGATTCCGGCCCTATTTCGAAGGCAGCCCCATTTACGGAAAGACCTATCAGCTGGAAGAATATTCGCGCGATACGCCGCTCAGTGTTGGCAGCCCGCAGGAGGTCATCGACAGGACGCTGACTTTCAGGGAAGCCTTCGGCGACTACCAGCGGCAGCTGTGGGTTCTCGACGCCATGGGATTGCCGCTCGAGATGGCTCTCGAGCAGGTCGAGCTGCTGGGCACCGAGGTGGTGCCCGTGCTCCGCAAGGAGATGGCGGCGCGACGCTCGCCGGGCGCCGCCATAGCCCCGACGCACCGGAGCTTGGTGGAGGTCAAGTATGGAGACCAGCCGCCGCGCCAGCCGCGTCCGAACGCCAATCGCGGAGACAACCTGACGGATGTCCGGCCGTATCACGATACTGACGAAAACGTTACAGCGCGCGCCCCGCTGGTCGCGGGGCAGGCCGCCCGGTCCGGCAAAGCCGACGTTCCACCCGCGGAGCTGTAGGTCGACTGGCGGGTACATTCAGGAAAGGATTCGAGTGATGACGAAGGCGATCGAGTGCGTTAACGAGCCCATACGGCTCGTCGTGGTGAACGCAGGCGTAAACGATCCCTCGACAACGCGGATGCTGGCTGACCGCATCGCACAGAAGAGCATCGAACGTATCACTGGTACGGGAAAGACCGCCGTCCTTAGCGTCATCGACCTGGCTCCGCTTGCAGTCGATATTGCGCGTGCCGTGGTGGCCGGATTTCCCGAGGCCAAGGTGCAGTCCGTAATCGAAACGCTTGCCGGCGCGGATGCCGTCGTTGCCGCCACGCCAGTCTACAAGGCCGGTGTCAGCGGGCTGTTCAAGTCGTTCATCGATATCCTCGACAACGACTTGCTCATTGCCAAACCGGTGATCCTCGCCGCGACGGCCGGCACCGCCCGCCATGCGATGGTCGCGGACGCGCAGATGCGCCCACTTTTCGCGTTTCTGCGCACTTTTCCCGTGCCGACGTCGATCTTTGCTGCCCCGGAAGATTGGGGGTCGCCGGAGCTCGGCGGTCGCATCGATCGAGCTGCTACCGAGCTCACCCAGTTCCTGTTGAGTGGCACCAGCCGATCCATCGCGGACGCGGCATGGAAAGGCTATCAACACCAGTTCGCAGGCAATGCGGCGCGCGCGGAGCGCAGCGCTGCCGATGTCAATTTCGACACCGATCTGATGAAGCTGGCCGCAGGAGGGACGGCTGTAGAGCGGATGATCGTCAGAGGCTGAGGGAGCTGAATTTCCTTGCCCAATCCTTTGGCCTAGTTACCGCTTGCGGCCGCATCTGCATGCACAGGAAGAAGATCAACGTCTCGACCGTGCTCGCCGGTCAGAGGCTGGGAATCAAGGAGGTCGACGACGGCATTTGGCTCGTCAGCTTCATGCATTACGATCTCGGGTATATCGACTTGGAACAGAGGACCTTGCAGACCATCGACAACCCGTTCGGCACGAGGTTGTCACCCATGTCTTAGGTACAATCTGTTACCTATGTCTCCGGGTTGGACAAAGGTAGTTATGGTAGCGGGAGAGGGATACCGCCTTTCCCCCCACTCATCGCGCTGCCAGTTCCGACTTCGCTGCAGCGGCTGACGAGGCCGTCCTGGCTACAAATCTGGCGCAAGGAGTGCCTTACCCTCAGAAGGCTCGTGTCAAGCGGCTGTCTATTCCTGCGGGGGGTCGGACCGGCGCCCGCTACTGGTGAAGCCGACGCTGCGTGCCTCGTGCACCTCAGGCAATGTTATGCGATGCGTTTGTGACGTTCCTTCCGGTTCGAATCTGCTCTGTTGTGAAGCCTATAGCATTATAATAGTATAATTCTGATCGAAGGTGGGGAATGACGCATGCGATGCGATTTGAGAGGTAAGACAGCGCTGGTCACTGGTGCAGCGGGAGCGATCGGCAGCGCTATCGCCAAACGGCTGTCCGACAATGATGCTGCAATCGTTGTCGCCGATATCGACATGGAAGGCGCCGAGCGCGTAGCGGCAACCCTGAGCGGCGCGATGGCCTGTGCCGTCGACATCCGCGATCCCGCCTCGGTGGACGACGCGATCGCCGCCACCATGGCGCGCTACGGCCGCCTCGACATTCTCGTCAACAATGCCGGCGTCAACACACTGGCGCACCGCGTCACCATCGATGAATTCCCAGTCGAGGAATGGGATCGCATCACGGGCATCGATCTCGACGGCCTCTACATCATGAGCCGCGCGGCGCTTGTGCCGATGCTTGCCGCCGGCAGAGGCGGCCGCATCGTCAACATCGCCTCGGTGGTCGGCTTGGCGGCGATGCGCCTGCAGAGCCCGTTTGTCGCCGCCAAGGCCGGCATCATCCACCTGACGCGCTCGATGGCGATTGAACTGGGCGAAAAGGGCATCCTGACCAATGCGATCGCGCCGGGTTCAGTGATGACAGCGCTCACCGCCAAACTGTTCTATGGCGAGGACGGCAAGTTCGCCGGACGTACCGAGGAGTTCCTCGCCCATGTGCCGCTTGGCCGGCCGGCCCGGCCGGAGGAGATCGCCGAGGCGGTGCTGTTCCTTGCTTCCCCCATCGCCAGTTATATCAACGGCCAGGTGCTGGCCGTCGATGGCGGCTGGACAGCAGGATACATGATGTGAGTGCGGGCATGGAAATCGATCTCGAGGGCACTGCTTACGCAGTCGATGGCGACACAAATCCGGTGGCCGAGGCCGCACTTGCCGCGTTGCGGGCCAATGGCGGCCATCTGGTCGAGGGTTCCCATGCACGGGCCGCCGATATCCTGCTGATCTCCTGCGCGTTGTGGCCAGGATCGGCGACGCGCGATCCGCGGTCTCACTACGCCGATGCGCGCAAGGCTGCCGTGACCATGACCGAGCGCGGCAGCGGGCGCATCGTCTTCCTGCTGTCGGTGACCGCCGGCATGCCAATGCGCCGCCATCCGCGCTTTTCCATGGAGAACGCCTCGATCCTTGCCGGCATGCGCACGCTGGCCATGGAGTTCGGCCCTAAGGTGCTGGTCAATGCCGTCGGCGTCGGCGCGGTCGAAGATGAAACCATGGTTTCCGGCGACAAAGCGATGCTCAGCCACACGCCGGCCGGCCGCTCAGGCAGCATCGAGGAAGCGGTTGCGGCCGTGCTGTTCTTCTGCGATCCCCTCAACACCTACACGACGGGCCAGATGCTGAGCGTAGACGGTGGATGGACGGCAGGCTATGGGCGCAATTTCTGAATGGGTGAACATCGGATCGGGAGCGCTCGAAGTCGCCCTGGTGCCGCAGATCGGTGGCTCCGTGAGTTCGCTACGCTGGCGCGGCATCGACCTCATGCGCCGGCTCTCGGACGAGGAACGCGAGGCCGGCAATGTGCTTGGCGTCGCCATGTTCCCGATGATGCCCTACGCCAACCGCATCACCGGAAACGCCTTCGAGTTCGCAGCAAAACGCTGGCAGGTCCTGCCCAACAATCCGCCGGAAAAATTCAACGTGCATGGCAGCGGCTGGCAACACGCCTGGACTGTCACCAAGGCAGGCGCCATCGACGCGACGCTGTCGCTGGACATCGCCGCGGGACCGGAGCCCTATTCCTACCGCGCGACGCAGGCTTTCGTAGTCTCCGAGGAGGGCCTTAGCGTGACCATGACCCTGACCAACACTGGGCCGGTCGACATGCCGTTCGGCTTTGGCCTGCATCCCTGGTTCGATCGCAACCCGGACGTGACGCTGCAGTTCAAGGCCAGGCACTTCTATCTCGAAGGACCGGAGAGCATTTCCGGTGATCGGATCACGCTTCCACCCGAACTCGACTATGCCGAGACTCGGCCCTTGTCGGGCGGCTGGCGCAACAACGACTATGGCGGCTGGAGCGGCGAAGCGACCCTTCGCTTTCCGTCACGCGGCGTCGGGTTGCGGATCGCTGCGGATCCCGTCTTCAAGCATCTGATGCTTTATGCCGATCCCACAAAACCGTATTTCTGCGTCGAGCCGCAAACCAACGCCTCCGGCGCATTCAACCGGGGCAGATGGGACGATCCGAACGAAGGCGTGATCGTGCTTGGCCCCGGCGAGAACGCTGCTGGCACAGTCTTGTTCATGCCCTTTGCGGTTAACACCTAGAGCAGCCGCGCCAGTAGCCCGCCATCCACCTGCATGGCGCTGCCGGTCACGAAGGACGCGGCATCGGAGATCAGGAAGCCTATTGCCGTGGCGATCTCCGAAGGGTTGGCGATGCGCGCGATCCTGTTGGGCTCGAAGGACAGGCCCAGTGCTTCCGCACCGCCGGCCGCTTCCAGCCCGTCCAGCGTCATCCTCGTGGCGACGGAACCGACCAGCACGGCGTTGACGCGGATACGGTCGACGGCATAGTCAAGCGCCATCTGCCGCGACAGGCCGACGACCGCCGCCTTTGTCGCGGCATAGGCAGGCACACCGGGAACCGTTGCGTCGGCATGCACGGAGGCGATGTTGACGATCGAGCCGCCGCCAGCCGCGCGCAGCAGCGGCAAGGTCGCGCGGCAGACGCGAAAGATGGCCGTCAAATTGACGGCGATGGTCCTGTCCCACTCCTCGTCGGAAAGCTTTTCAAGCCGCTTGCCGGTCGGATAGATGCCGGCGCAGTTGATGACCGCGTCGAGACCGCCAAACCGCCCTGTCGCTGCCGCCACGGCCGCCTGCACCTCGGCCTCGCGGGTGAGGTCGCTCTGGTGAAAGATCAGCTGGCTTCCGGTATAGCGACCGGCGAGCGCGTTTCCCTCTTCGCCATCCAGCCCTGCGCCAAAGACCTTGGCACCTTCGGCGGCAAGGTACTCCGCTGTCGCCCGGCCGATACCGGTCGCAGCCCCCGTGACGAAAACGCGTTTGCCGGCAAAGATCATGCAGAGACCTGTGAAGCTATCGCGTGGCGTTCCGCTTGCGCTGCCGTCACCGAGCGCAGCACGCGGTCTTCGCCGCCTTCGCCGCGGCCGAATTCGTCGACGATGCGGCCATCGGCAACGACGAGGCAACGGTCGCAAAGGCCGATCAGTTCTTCAAGCTCGGAAGCGACGATGAGCAAGGCCACGCCCTTCTCGGCGAGCTCAACCACAAGCCGGTAGATCTCGTGCCGGGTTGCCGCGTCGACGCCCTTGGTCGGCTCGTCGAGCAGCAGCACTTTCGGCGCCCGCATCAGCACGCGGGCAAACAGCAGCTTCTGCTGGTTGCCGCCCGAAAGATGGGTGACCGCGGTCTGCGGCGACGATGCCTTGACGTTGAGCGCGCGCATGGCGGCGAGAATCGAGCTGCGTTCCAGTCCGCCGCGCACCATGCCATGCCGCGATAGGGGCGCGAGATTGCCGATGGTGATGTTGGCGCCGACCGGCAGGTTGAACAGCAGGCCGTCGCGCTTGCGATCCTCGGTCAACAAGGCGATGCCGGCGGCGCGGGCATTGCTTGGCGATTTGATCGCTACAGGCTGATCAGCGACACGGATTTCGCCCTCGGCCGGCACCCGGCCATAGATGCCGTGCAGGATCTCGCTGCGGCCGGAACCGAGCAGCCCCGCCAGTCCAACGATCTCGCCGGCGGCCACCGAGAGGTTGATATCCTTCGCGCCATGAACAGCGCCGCTGTGGCCGGCGACAGTGAGACGGCGGACCTCCAGCGCGGTCGGCGCGCCGACAGGTGCAACATGCTCGGGAAACAGCCGATGCAGCCTTTGGCCCGACATCGAGAAGATGAAGGTCTCGGCATCGAAATCCTCCCTTGCGATGCGTACCGCCACTTGTCCGTCACGCAGCACGGTGGCGCGGTCGCAGATGGCGAGCACTTCGGGCAGGCGATGGGTGATGTAGATCATCGCCACGCCTTGCGCCTTCAGGCGCCGCAGTACGCTGAACAGCGCGTCGACTTCCGTGCCCGACAGCGAGGCCGTCGGCTCGTCCAGCATCAGCACGCGCGGCTTCAGCACGATGGCGCGCGCAATCATCACCAGATGGCGCTGCGCCGAGGTCAGCGACGCGACATAGGCCCGGGGATTGATGTCGATGCCAAGCTCGGCAAAGATCGCGCCGGCGCGCTGCTCGAGCTGGCGCTGGTGGACGAGCATGCCGTCACTGAGACCGGTCCGGCCGGCAAAGACGTTCTCGGCGACCGAAAGCTGCTCGAGCACCTCGATTTCCTGCGGCACATAGCCGACGCCGTTCGACCGCGCATCGGCAGGCGAGGCGAAACTGACCGGCCGTCCGTCAAGTTGGATGGCGCCGGTGTAGGAGCCGGCCGGATGCACACCGTTGAGGATTTTCACCAGGGTCGATTTGCCGGCGCCATTCTGCCCAAGCAGGGCATGGATTTCGCCCGATGTCACATCGAAGTCGACACCACGCAGTGCTTGCACGCCGCCAAAATTCTTGGCGATTGCGTGGGCCGAGAACAGAGGCGCTTGGGCGGTGTTGGACACGGCGATCCTCTCAAAAGGCACCGGGCCCGCGCAAGCGGACCCGGCGGGAGCTGTTACTGGCCGGCGCTGTCCAGCATCTTGTAGTAGGGGGCGAGGTCGGCTGATGTGATCACCTTGGCCGGCAGCGGATTGCTGTAGGGCACGGTCTTGCCCTGGGCCAGATCGCCCAGCAGCTCGGCGACCTTGGCGCTCTCTTCATAGAGCGGCTGCGCGACGATGCCGTAGGCGGCGCCCGATTTTACCAGATCGAGGTTCTGCCGAATATAATCCATGCCGATGATGACGACATCGCGCCCGGCCTTGCGGGCCGCCCCCGACCAGGTCTGGATGCTGTTGCCGGTAGTGCCGAAGGCGGCGGTCACGTCGGGATTGCCTTGCAGGATCGCCACCGCCTTGGCTTCCGCCGCCGAGGGTTCGAAGCCTTCCATTTGGGTGTCGAGCACTTTGATGCCGGGATATTTCGCGGCGATGGTCTTGCGGAAGGCATCCGACATGGCGTTTTCGGTGTCGTTGGAGGCGCCTTGCGTCAGTGCCACCGTGCCCTTGCCGCCGAGCTTGTCGCCGATGGCGATCGCGGCGTTGGTCCCGGCCTCGGCGATGTTCTCGCCCGTTGCCGCTTTCAGCCCGTTTACGGTCCCTTCGGGCGGCAGCACGTGCCAGGTGACGATCGGGAAGCCCTCCTTGGCCAGCTTGGAGATGTAGGAATAGATGGCCGGATCGGGACCGTAGACGCCGATGGCATCGTATTTGGTGCGGGCGAGGGCGGCTTCGGCAAGCGGCAGCGTTGCGGGGATGTCCCAGTTGGTGGCGCTCGGGTCGCCGACGACCTCGCAGGTGTAGCCGAGCTCTTTGCACTTGTTGAGGAAACCGGCCTGCATCAGCCGGTGCACGGGATGATCCTTCATCGCCTGCACCCAGAGCAGGTGGATGTCCGCCGCTCGGGCCAAGCTCACCGAGCCCAGCGAGGTGGCAACGGCCGCCGCTACCAATGCGGCTCGGATCACCCTCTTTTTCAAATGGATTTTCATGTCTTACCTCCCTTGGTTGGCCGGCATTTTGCCGGTGCAATATCCACGGCCTCTCAAGCGCCGGCGATGAAATAGCGGCGGCGCACGATGTCGAGGCCGACAGCCATGACCATGATCACGCCGACCGCGATCTGCTGCCAGTTGGAGTTGACGCCGATGACGACGAGGCCGCTTTGCACCACTTTCAGCATGAGAATGCCGACGACGCCGCCGGCCACCGTGCCGGCGCCGCCGAACAGGCTGACGCCGCCGACCACGACACCGGCGATGACCGTCAGTTCCCAGCCGCTGCCGATCGAAGTGCCGCCGCTGCCGAGATCGGCCATGACGAACATGCCGGCGATCGCCGACAGCGCGCCGACGGTGATGAAGGCGCCGATCTTGTAGGCGCTGGTCTTGATGCCGACGAGATGCGCCACTTCCTTGTTGCCGCCGGTGGCATACATGTTGCGCCCGAGAACGGTGCGCCGCAGCACGAAGTCGGCAAGGATGGCGGCGACGATGAAGAAGGCAAAGCTCCAGCCCAGCCCAAAGGCGAGATCTGTGCCACCGATCGTGTTGATCGCCTCGGGCAGCGGATAGACGGGATAACCGCCCGTCACCACCTGGATCAGGCCCTGGCCGATGAACAGCATGCCGAGCGTCTGGATGAAGGCGGGGATGCCGACCCTGACGACGATCAGGCCATTCAGCAGGCCGATCAGGGCACCGACGGCAACGCCGCCGAGAACGCCGACGGTCACCGGCAGGGCGGCCGCGGTCATCAGCTTGGCGGCGATCACGGCGGACAACCCGGCCACCGAGCCGACCGACAGGTCGAATTCGCCGGCGACCAGCAGGATGGTCTGGCCGATGGCGATGATGCCGACAAAGGAGACGACGTTGAGAATGGCGCGGATGTTGCGCTCCGACAGGAAAGCCGGTTCGATCAGCCAGAAGAAGGCGATCAGCAACGCCATGGCCGCCAGCACGCCGACTTCGCCGACGGCAATCAAGCCTATCAGTCGCCGCCGGAACGATCGCGCGTCCCGGAGCGGCGCGCTCACCTCAGCCGCGCTGTTCATCCTGACCTCCCTGGCGGCGCCTGTCGCCGGCTCTTGCGGCCGACTCCATTCACCTGTGCCGATCCTGGCGCACTCCTAGCCAGCTCCATCGCTGGAATGCATTCGCGCCAACCGCTATGAATGGGCGTTTACGCCGCGGTCCGCGGGACATTGCTGACGGATCGCGCTCTCTTGGAGCATGGTGATGGTCGACGAGCTGCCGGCGGGCGAGAAGAAGCGGCAGCGCCTTGGTGTTCGCGAGATCGCCAAGCGCGTTGGTGTCGCGCCGATGACGGTATCGCGGGCGCTGTCCAATCCCGACATGGTCTCGCCCGAGACGCGCGCGAAAGTGCTTGAGGCTATCGAGCAGGCCGGCTTCGTGCCCAACCGGCTGGCCTCCAGCATGCGCGGCAATGGCCGCATGATCGGCACGGTGGTGCCGCCGCTGATCAATTCGGGCATTGCCGAACAGGTGCAAGGCATGTCGGACGAATGCCATGAGAGCGGCTACTCGATGCTTCTGGTGCAAGGCGAATTCACGCAGGAGGCCGAGGAGAAATCGATCCGCAACCTGCTTGGCTGGCGCCCGGTCGGCATGATCCTGCAGAGCTTCGTACAAAGCGAGGCGGCGCGCGGGCTTCTGAGGAGCAGCGGTGCGCCGATCGTCGAGATTTCCGAAATCAAGGGCCGCAAGCCGATCGACATGGTGGTCGGCGTCTCCAACTTCGAGACGGCCTATGCCATGACCATGCATCTGGCCGCCAAGGGCTACAAGCGCATCGGCTTCGTCTCGACGCCGATCCATGGCAATGATCGCCTACAGCAGCGCCGCACCGGCTATCATGCCGCGCTCACCGAACTCGGCATCAAGAACCATGCCGACATGGAGGTCGAGGTGCCGATCACCGCGCAAGGCGGCGCCGAGGCGCTGGTGACGCTGACCTCCCGTCACAGGGATATCGATGCCATCTTCTTCTCCAGCGACACGCTGGCCGTCGGCGCCGTGCAGGAGTGCCACCGCCGGCGCTGGGCGGTGCCGGGCAGGATCGCGATTGCCGGCTATGGCGACATGGATCTGGCCGCGCAGCTCTATCCGCCGCTGACCACGGTAAAGGTCAACCGCTACGAGATGGGCCGGCGCGCCGTGCGGCAATTGCTGGCAAGGCTCGGCGGCGACACCAAGGTGCCGACCATCACCAGCCTCGGCTTCGAGATCGTCGACCGCGAAAGCGCCTGATCAGGGTTTCTTCCTGCCGCTCTCTTCACGTCGTCCGAGGCGCTTTTCCCAGCCTTCGGCGTGGACATTGAGATAGGCATCGGGATCGTTGGGATGATCCTTGATCGCATCGATGTTGAGATCGATGCCGAGCCCCGGCGCGTCCGGCAACGACAGGTGGCCATTGTGGAGATTGACGGTTGGGTGCCAGGTCACCAGGTCGCGTGTCCACGGGTCGTTGAAGGCGTCGAAATGCTCCTGGATAAGGAAATTCGGCACCGCTGCCGCGAGCTGCAGGCACACCGCCGTAGCCACCGGTCCACCGCTCTGGTGCGGCGCGATATGGCTGCCATGCGCGAGCGCCAGATTGGCCACCTGCATCGACGGCCCGATGCCGCCGAGCGACATCGGCTCAGGCTGGAAGATGTTGACGCCGCCGCCGGCGGCCAGCGTGTAGAACTGGCCGACCGTGTCGTACATCTCGCCGGTCGCAACCGGGATCGGCGAGCGATGCGCCACTTCATGCACGGTCTCCTGCCGGTCGCGCGAGGTCGGCTCCTCCCACCAGTAAATGTCGAGATCGGAAAATTTCTGGGCTGCCTGAAGCGCCGCGATCTCGGTGAAGCGGGCATGCACGTCGATCAGGATCAGCGTGTCCGTGGGCAAGCTGTCGCGCAGCATCCGGCAGATAGCGTAGGAGAGGTCCAATTCCTCGCGCGAAATAAACCCTTGCGCGGTGCCGAAAGGGTCGAGTTTGAATGCCTTAAAACCCTTGGCCAAAACCGCTTTGGCGGCCTCGAGGAAGGCTTCCGGCATGCGTTCGGTGCGGTACCACCCATTGGCGTAGCCGAGCACGCTGTCGCGCACCTGGCCGCCGAGCAACTGGTGGATCGGCACGCAGAGGCTCTTGCCCAGGATATCCCAACAGGCGACCTCGATCGCCGCGATCACCGTGCGGTGGATATGGCCGCCATCGAGCGAAACGCTGTCCAGCAAGCGCTTGGCCAGCGCGTTGATGCGGCGCGGGTCTTGGCCGATGGCGAGATGCTTGAGCTCGTGCACCCCGGCTTCGGTGGTCTTGATGAAGCCGTTCAGCGTGCCTTCGCCAACGCCGTGGATGCCTTTGTCGGTATGCACTTTGACGAACAGCCAGTTCTTCCAGCCCGCGCCGACGGCAAAGGTCTCGATCTCTGTGATCTTCATGCGGCAGTCCTAATTCAGGGCGGCGATCGTTGCGATGACGGCCTCGGTCGTCAGGCCGTACTTCGCTTGCAAGGTCGGCACCGCGCCGCATTCGATATAGCGGTCGGGCAGGCCGATGCGCGTTACCTTCTTCGCGATGCTGGCATCGAACAAGGTCTCGACCACAAGGCTCGCCAAGCCGCCGACAACAACATGGTTTTCCGCCGTGACGATATGGTTAAAGCCGGTCGAAAATTCGGCCACCGCCTCGGCGTCGAACGGTTTTATCGTCGGCACGTGCAACACTCCGACGGAGATGCCTTGTTTGCGCAAGGCTTCCGCCGCGTCCAGCGCTCGCTCGGTCATCAAGCCGGTCGAGATGATGCCGACATCCGAGCCTTCGCGAAGCTGTCGCGCTCTGCCTATTTCAAAGCGATAGCCAGCTTCAAATACCACCGGCACGTTGCCACGCAGCAGCCGCATATAAACTGGACCACGATACTCGGCGATCGCGTCGGTCGCAGCCTCGATCTCGGTGGCATCGCAGGGGTCGATGATGGTCAGGCCGGGGATCATGCGCATCAGCGCCAGGTCCTCAATCGCCTGATGCGTGCCGCCATAGCCGGTGGTCAATCCCGGCAGTCCGGCAACGATCTTGACGTCGAGGCTGGAGTGGGCGAGCGCGATGGCGACGAAATCATAGGCGCGCCGGGTCGCGAACACACCATAGGTGGTGGCGAAAGGCACCTTGCCGGTGCGCGCCAGTCCGGCAGCGACGGCGACCAGATTCTGCTCGGCCATGCCGACATTGAAAAAACGTTCCGGAAAGGCATCGCGGAACGGCAATATGTCGGTGTATTTGCCGAGGTCGGCGGTCAGCCCGACGATGTCGGGGCGGCTCTGGCCAAGCCGCGCCAAAGCCTTGCCGAACGGTGCCTCCACGCTCCGTTGGCCACCGCCGACCGCTTCGTCCTGGCCCATGGGCAGCGTGCGTCCGGGCTCAATCGCCGTGCTGCTCATTGGGTTGCTCCCACGGTCTTTTCGAACTCGGCGATGATGCCGTCCCACTGCGTCATGTCTATGCGGAAGAAATGCGATTTCTCGCTGGTCTCGATGCGCGGCACGCCCTTGCCCGGCAATGTGCGCAGCACGATCGCCTTCGGCTTGCCGTTGCGGTCGCGTGCGCCGGCCAGCGCACCGACCACCGCCTTCATGTTGTTGCCGTCAATCTCCGATGTCTGCCAGCCGAAGGCGCGCCATTTGTCGGCGACCGGTTCCATATCGAGCACCGCCGGCCCATCGGCCTGTATGCCGTTGCAGTCTATCAGCGCCACCAGCCCGTCGAGCCTGAAATGGCTGGCCGACATCGCCGCTTCCCAGGTCGAGCCTTCCTGCATTTCGCCATCGGACAACTCGACGAAGACGCGCGCGTCGGATTTGTCGACGCGCAAGCCCAGCGCCTGGCCGACGCCTTGTCCTAGACCATGGCCGAGCGAACCGCCGATGACCTCGACGCCGGGCGTGGTGTCGAGTGTCGACATTTCCAGCCGGCTATTGTCGGCGCCGTAGGTGGTGAGTTCCTCGACCGGGATGATGCCGGCCTCGGCCAGCGCCGCCCACAGTGCAATGGAATAGTGTCCGGTAGACAGCAGGAAGCGGTCGCGATCGGGCCATACCAGATTCTGCGGATCGTAGCGCAGTTCGTGGAAGTAGAGCGCGGCCAGCACATCGGCGATGCCGAGGCCCTGGCCGATATAGCCTTGGCCCTGTCCGCGCGCCATGGTCAGCATGTGCCGGCGCAGCCGTGTCGCCTTGCGTTCGAGCGCGCCAATATCGGCACTGCCGGGTGGGGAATTTCGCAACATAAGGTCAGTCCTTGTCGAGCCCGCCCGACATGTTGAGGCGCTCAGCGGTCATGTATTTGGGCGAATCGAGGCAGAGCCAGACGACGGCCTCGGCGACTTCGGAAATCTCGGCGCGTCGGCCGAGCGGGATCCGTCGGGTGCGCTCGTCGAGGAAGGCTTGCAGGTCGTCGCGGCCATTGGCGCGGGCGAGGTCGACCTCGGTCGACCGCTGCATCTCGGTGTCCATCATGCCCGGCGCCAGGCTGTTGACCAGTACACCGTAGGGCGCCAATGCAACCGCCGCGGCGCGGGTGATGGAATCGACGCCGGCCTTGCTCGCCGTGTAGGCGGTGTAGTCGGGCAGCGCCATGCGCGAACCGGGTGAGGTGATGTTGATGATGCGCCCCGAACGCTGCTCGCGCATCACCCGGCCAGCCGCCTTGCAGGCCATGGCAAGTGCCGTGACATTGAGCGCCAGCGTGCGTGTCCAGGACTTGTAAGTGGCGTCGAGGAACGGCTCGATCACACCATAACCGGCATTGTTGACGAGGATGTCGATACCGCCCCAACGCGCGACCACCTTTTCGACAGCTGCCTCCGGCGCGCCTTCCCTGGTGAAGTCGCCGATGATCGTCTCGGCCTCGGAGCCTTTCTCCCGAACAAGGCGAGCGGTCTCGGTCGCGCCTTCGGCGTTGATGTCGGCGATGGCGACCGCGCATCGACGGGCCGCCAATTGTATCGCCACCTCGCGGCCAAGGCCGCCGGCGGCGCCCGTGACCAGCGCTCTGCGTGGCGTGGTATCGAGAATTTCGGCAGGCATGCGAGCACCCTCCCGGTGGCCATCTTGACGGAAATTGATACCGGTACCATAAATGGCTGTCAACGGGGATGTGCTATTGTCCGCCGACCCAGCGGTCGGTCGGTACAGGGAGGAAAAAATGAAAGTCGTCGCGCTCGAAACGCTGCAACTGGCGGAGTTCCCGTTCCTGTTCTGGCTGCGCGTCCACACCGATGCCGGCCTCATCGGCACCGGCGAGACCTTCTGGGCGCCGGGGCCGGTCGCCTCCTACATCCACGACAATGTCGCCGCTTACCTTCTGGGCAAGGACCCGCGCGACATCGAACTGCATGACCGTACGTTGGGCAGCGTCTATGTCGGCGCGCGCGATTCCGGCGCCGAGGTGCGTGGCAATTCCGCCGTCAACATCGCACTCTGGGATATATATGGCCAGGCGCTCGGCGAGCCGGTCTGGCGGCTGCTTGGCGGCCGTACCCACAAGACCGTGCCGATCTACAACACTTGCGCCGGCTACAAACATGTCCGCGCCACGAAGAAGAACGCTCTGTTCGAGCGCGGCGAGGACTGGTCGCTCAAGGCAGGCGATTCGAACGAAGGCCCGTATGAGGATCTGCTCGCCTGGCGCCACAATGCCGGCGACCTCGCCAAAAGCCTGAAATTCGAAGGTATCAAGGCGATGAAGATATGGCCGTTCGACATTGCCGCCGAGGCCTCGAACGGTACGCGCATTTCGCTGGCCGACCTCGACAGCGCGCTGCAGCCGTTCCAGAAAATCCGCGACGCCGTCGGCCGCGACATGGAAATCATGGTCGAACTGCACGGCCTGTGGACCTTGCCGCCGGTGCTGCGCATCGCCGAGGCGCTGAAAGCCTACGACGTCGCCTGGCTGGAGGAGCCTATCCGCTACAACGAGCTCGACGCCATGGCCGAGCTTGCCCGCCATACCTCGATCCCGATCGCCGCCAGCGAGCGGCTCGCGTCGCGGCAGATGTTCAAGCAACTGATCGACAAGCGCGCCGCTTCGGTGATCATGATCGACCTCGCCTGGTGCGGTGGTCTGTCCGAGGCTCGCAAGATAGCCAACATGGCCGAAGCCAGCGAACTGCCGGTCACCTTGCACGACTGTACCGGGCCGATCGTCTATGCCGCCAGTTGCGCCCTGTCGGCGACCTTGACGAACGTCAATTATCAGGAAGCGGTGCGGGCCTATTTCACCGGCTGGTACACCGAGATCGTCGCCGACATTCCGCTGGTCAGCGACGGCCATGTCGTGCCGCTGGAGGGGCCGGGACTTGGCCTCAGCTTGCGGCCGGAGCTGTTCGAGCGTCCCGACGCCACGGTCCGGATCACCAAAATCTAGCGCCCGCGCGCCTCTGTTCAGTGTCGGTAGACATTATGCTATTATAATCTATTATGCGCCGAAGCGGGCGACCAACAAGCTCGCCGCCGGCGCTCTGCCGTCCGGCGTCAGACGTATTCAGGGAGGCTTTGGTGGCAATGTCTGCGGCGCGCACGCGCGAGGAGTCCAGGGGTGCGCCAAACCTCCCCGACCGCAAGATTCTGCTCGATCTGTTCGAACGCATGGTGCTGTTGCGCCGCTTCGAAAGCATCGCCCAAATCGCCTGCCGCAAGGGCGAAACGCCCGGCTTCCTGCATCTCTATATCGGCGAGGAGGCGACGGGCGTCGGCGTCTGCGCGCATCTCAGGCCGACCGACTGGGTCACATCAACCCATCGTGGCCATGGCCACGCGCTGGCCAAGGGCGCCAACCCCGGACGTGTGATGGCGGAGCTGTTCGGCAAGGTCGACGGCATTTGCGGCGGCCGTGGCGGCACTATGCATCTCTACGACCGTTCGGTCGGCCTGTTTGGCACCAATGGCATCGTCGCCGCCGGCATCGGCCATGCGGTCGGCATCGGTATGAGCGCCCGCCAGCTGGGCCGTGACGACATCGGCGTGGCCTTCTTCGGCGATGGCGCCGCCAATCATGGTGGCTTCCACGAGGCGCTTAACTTTGCCGCCGTGCAGCGCGCGCCGGCGGTGTTCGTCTGCGAGAACAATCTCTACGCCACCGCCACGCCGCTGAAATCCGTCACGCTCAATCCCGAAATCGCCACCAGGGCCGCGTCCTACGGCATGCCAGGCGTTGCCGTCGACGGCAACGACGTCTTCGCCGTCTGGCTCGCCATGAAGGAAGCGACTGAGCGCGCCCGCGCCGGCAAAGGTCCGACGCTGATCGAGGCCAAGACCTATCGCACCGTCGGTCACCATGAGGGCGATCCAGTCATCGGCACCTACCGCACGCAGGAAGAACTCGACGCCTGGATCAGGCGCGATCCGATCGACATGTTCCGCAAGAAGCTGGTCGAGGACTATGGCATCGCCGACGCGGAAGCTCTCGCCGCCATCGAAACGCGGATCGAGAAGGTGGTCGAGGAAGCGCTGAGCTTTGCCCGCAATTCGCCCGAGCCCGATCCGGCAACGGTGCGCCTGCATGTCTTTGCCGATCCGATCAACCCGCCGGCAGCGCTGCAGCCGCGCGCCGTCGGCGAGACGCGCACGCAAGGCTGGCTCGAGGCGGTACGCGACGGCATCGCCGAGGAAATGCGCGCCAATCCGGCAATCCTCTATTTTGGCGAAGGCACCGGCGAGCGTGGCGGCAGCTTCGCCCACACCAGAAACCTCTGGCAGGAGTTCGGCGCCGAGCGCATGGTCGATACGCCGATTTCCGAACAGGGCTTCACCGCCGCCGCCGTCGGCGCCTCGGCTACCGGCGCGCGCACGGTCTCCGACCTGATGTTTGCCGACTTCGCCTTCGAGACCGCCGGCCAGATTTTCCTGCAGGCCGCCAAGCTGCGCTACATGACCAGCGGCCTGATGAGCGCACCGATGGTGGTGCGCGTCGGCGCCGGCGCGCTGCGCAGTTCCGGCCCGCACCACAGCGGCATCTATCATCCGGTCTTCGCCCATATGCCGGGCCTCATCGTCTGCGTTCCCTCGAGCCCGGCCGATGCCAAGGGGCTGATGAAGACAGCGCTGAGGGCCGGCGATCCTGTCATCATGCTCGAACCCAAGGCGCTGTTCGCCTCCAAGGGCGAGGTGCCGCTTGGCGAACATTTTGTCCCGTTCGGCGTCGCACGCATCGCGCGGGCCGGCACCGACATCACCGTCGTTGCCGCAGGGCAGATGGTGCAGCGCGCGATTGAAGCGGCGGAGGCATTGGCGGCCGAAGGCATCGAAGCTGAGGTGATCGATCCGCGCACCATCATGCCGCTCGACATCGAGACGATCGTCGCCAGCGTGCGCAAGACCCATCGCCTGCTCATCGTCGACGAGGCCTGGGCGATGTGCGGCCTGGGTGGCGAGATCGCGCAAGCCATCAACGAACTTGCCTTCGATGAACTCGACGCTCCGCCCGGAAGGCTGCACACCGCGCCGACCTCGCATCCCTTCGCGCCCGTACTGGAACGCGCCATGCTGGTCGACACGGCGCGCATCGTCCAGGGCGCGCGCGACGTCATCGCCGGCAAGCCGCCGATTCCCGATCACTGGTACACGGTCGGCCTGAAAAGTGCCGCACCGGCTAAATCGGCACCTGCTCCCGCCAAGGTTGCGCCCGCTGCGCCGCAGGTACCCGCCGCCGGCGACGACGAGCCGGTGACGATGCCGTTCGGCGATCTCACCGTCAGCGAAGGCACCGTCATCAAATGGCGGAAAGCGGTCGGCGATGCGGTCAAGGAAGGCGAACTGGTCGCCGAGATCGAGACCGACAAGGCCGTGGTCGAGATCGAGGCGCCAGTCAGCGGCACGCTTGCCGCGATCGACCAGCCGGTCGGCGCCGTGGTGCCGATGGGCGGCCGCATTGGCGGCATCAAGAAATAGTCACCACTCTCCCTGTAAAATCCGAAGGGCAAGCATGAAGATCCTGTGCGCCAACTGGCAAGCCGCCGATGAAGCCGAACTCGAGCGCGAGCACTATCCCGACATCGAGTTCATCCTCGCCAGATCGACCAATGACAAGCCAGCCATGCTCGATCCGTCGGCCTGCGAGACCGCCGATGCGGTCATCAACTATTCGCCGACCCACAATGTCGCTGCCGCTCCCACCGCGTTTCCCAAGGCCAGGATCGCGGTACGCTCGGGCGTCGGCTTCGACAACATCGACACGGCAGGCTGGGGCGCGCGCAAGATACCGGCCTGCAATGTGCCGGACTATGGTACAACCGAAGTCGCCGACCACGCCATCGGCCTGATGCTGGCGCTGACGCGCGGCACCTCCGCCTATGGCGCGGAACTCACCGGCAATGGCGCCGAAGGCTGGCATTTCTCCAAAGCGCCGCTGGTGCGCCGGCATAAGGGCGCCACCTTCGGCATTGTCGGACTTGGCCGCATCGGCCTCGCCACGGCCCGCCGCGCAGCCGCCTTCGACATGAAGGTGGTGTTCTGCGACCCGCATCTGTCGTCCGGCGTCGACTTGTCGACAGGCTACCAGCGGGTCCATTCGCTGGCCGAGCTCATGGCGCGCGCGGATGTGGTGAGCGTCCACACGCCATTGAGCGAGGAAACCCGCAAGCTGCTTGGCGCGGCGGCCTTCGCCGCGGCCAGGCCCGGGCTTGTGCTGATCAACACCGCGCGCGGCCCGATCGTCGATCTCGACTTGCTCGAAGCAGCCATGCGCGCGGGTACCGTCACCGGCGCGGGGCTCGACGTGCTGCCAAGCGAACCCGGCGATCTCGAACATCCGCTGCTGGCGGCATGGCGACGCCGCGAAGCATGGATCGCCAACCGCCTGATCGTCACCCCCCACGCCGCCTTCTACAGCCCGGCATCGATGCGCGATCTCCGGCTGAAATCGATCGAGGTCGTGCACGCATATCTTGCGGAGGGGCGGCTGACCAACTGCGTCAATTCAGAGTATTTGAAATGAACGCAATGGCGGCGCAGGCAAGGCGTCTCGCCGTTTCCCCATACGCCCGCCGCCTGGCGCGCGAGCGTGCGCTGCCGCTCGAAGTCCTTCGCGGCAGCGGCCCCGGTGGCCGCATCCTCGCTGCCGATGTCACCGGCTACGTTCCGGCTGCCACGCTGGTCGTTTCGCCTGATATCGCCGCCCCAGCGGCGGAGCCTTCCACTGCTGCGCCCCGGATCGCTGCCTTTGCGACGTCCGTTGCCCTCCGCGCGCTGCGAGACCTGCTGGCGGCACTGGAGAGCTCTGGAAGGCTGTTCGACATTGACGACGTGCTGCTGCGCGCGGCGGGCAGAGCATTTGCCGAGATACCGGACGCCGCCAGGATCGGCACCGCATCCGTGGCGCTGGAACTGGCGGGCCGGCAAGCCGTGTTCGACATGATCCCCGAAATGTCTCTGACATCGCTGTGGGAGACGCGGCTCACTGCTTTGGCCGACAGTCGTGACGATGCGGAAAAACCTGCCGCATTGTCCCTGCGGGTGTTGCCGGCAAGCGACGTCAGGCCGCTCATGATGCCGCTTCTGCCAGCCCGCGCCATGCGCTTGACCGTCTCGCTCGACACATCAGGCGATCACGCCGAGTGCCTGCTGATGGCGGATACGGGAAGCATTGACGAGGCAGCGGCGGCCTTATGGCTTTCGAGCCTGAAAGCCGCGATCGAGCATCCGCTTCGGCTCTTCGTCTGAGACGGTTGATGATCGTCGGGCTTGTTTTTTGATCCCAAAACCGGAGCCACTTTTGGGTGACATGCAATAGCCTCCGGCGCAGGAAGCTATTATAAAAGCTTCGACACAGGCGCGACGAGGCACATGGATCACTCCGTTCCCACCATCGACAGTCTTCCCAAGCGCACACTTGGTCGCGCCAACGGCCCGCTTTACCGCCAGCTCGCCGACATCCTGCGCGAGCCGATCGGCAACGGCACCTTTCCCGTCGGCGGCGAACTGCCGAAGGAGGCGACCATCGCCGAACATTTCGGCGTCAGCCTGATCACCGTACGGCAAGCGTTGCGTGACCTCGAGGCCGACGGGCTGATCAGGAAGCGGTCGGCCAAACCGGCTGTGGTCACGGCGCGCAGTCCATCGGTCAACCTGAGCTGGAAATTCAAGAACTTCGCCGACATGGCGGCCTTCACCAAGGACGCGCAACTGACGGTGAAATCCTATCGCAAGGAGGTCTCCCCAGTGCTCCAGCGCCATTTCGGCATGGGCAAGGACGAAGCGGGCTACTGCTTGCGCGGCATCCTGTCGGTGGGTGAGCAGAAGAAAGCTCAGATCACCAGCTATTTCCCGCCAACTGTCGGAGCGAAGCTGAAGCGGGAGGATTTTTCCGACGTGCTGATCTTTCGTTCGGTGCAACGGCATCTCGGCCTGCGGCTGGACGTCGCGCATGTCACGGTCCGCGCCGAGATCGCCGATGAGGTCATCGCGGACGACCTCGGCATCGCTCTCGGCAGTGCGGTGCTGAGTGTGGAGATGCTCTACCAGTCGGCCGACCAGCAGAGCATCGAGTTCACCATCGCGCGGCATCCGGCCGATCTCTTCAGCATCAGCTACGACGCGCCGAACGATCTGGCCTGAACCCGATCGGCGGCATTGGCGCGCGTCGATTTCCTGGTCCCGGTCATGGACAGCTTTATAAAATTATAATAGCATCATAGCTAGGATGGAGGCTGCGCCGGGAACCACGATCGAACGTGGATGCGCAGCCGCATCCGACGTCGAGCATTTGCCTGGTGCGTGTCGCCCAAGTGCACAGTGGTTCTGGGGTAGCGGCGTGCACAAAACAAAGTCTGTCCATAAGGGGGTGTGCGGCGAAGGCACTTGATAGGCAGCGGCGTTCGCGCGGCTGACACCAAACACGGGAGGAGGAAAATCATGAAAGCAGGCGCATTCTTCGCCGGCCTTGCGGTGATCGCGACGACTTTGCTGTCGATCGATACCGTGCCGGCCAACGCACAGGACAAGAAGCCCTACACCATCTATCTGTCCAACAATTTCGTCGGCAACGACTGGCGCCAGCAGATGCTGCGCAGCGCCGACATCGCGGTCACGAAGCCGCCGCTTGCCGGTCGCGTCGACCTCAAGGTCGAGGTGGTCGAGACCACGGTCCAGGCGCAGATCAATTCCCTCAACAACATCGTTCGCAACAAGCCCGACGCCATCGTCATCGACGCGGGCTCCGGCGAAGCGCTCAACCCGACGATCGAGAAGGCCTGCAAGGCCGGCATCGTGGTCATCGCCTTCGACCAGATCGTCAGCGCGCCCTGCGCTTACACGATGGAGTCCGACTGGGGCCGCGCACCGCGCGTGGAGGCCGAATGGCTGGTCAAGAAACTCGGCGGCAAGGGCAAGATCCTCGTTGATCGCGGACTTGCCGGTGCTCCGATCTCCGCCCAGCTGCAGGGTGGGTTCGAGGAAGTCATCAAGAAATATCCCGGCATTGAAGTGGTCGGTTATTTCAACGGCGACTATGCGCTGGGACCGGAACAAGCCGGCGTCGCCAGCCTGCTGGCGGCGCACCCGCAAGTCGACGCCATCTTCGTCCAGGGCTACGGCGCCGGAGCGATCAAGGCCCTGCAGGACGCCGGTCGTCCGATCGTTCCCATCACCGGCAGTCCGTTCAACCTGACGACGACGACCTGTGCGCAGACCCAGGGCGCCCAGTGCATCCTTGCACCCAACCCTGCCTATCTGTCGGCCGAGGCCTTGAAGCTGGCGGTGGAGATACTCGACGGCAAGAAGCCGGCGGAGAAAAAGATCCTGCTGCGCAACGCCTTCCTCACCACCGATCCGGTCCCGTCAGGATTGTATCCCGACGCGACCATGCAGAAGATAGAGGTCGGCAAGAATGCCTTTCCGGACATGGCGCCAGGCCTGTTTCTTCCCGTCAGCCCGGGCTGGGTTGAAATCACCCCTGCCGAGGCCGCCGGCGCCAAATGAACGACGTCTGCCGATCGGCGGCGAAATGGTCGCCTCGAGGCTCCTCCAATGCGCCTTGGCTTAAATTGACAAGGCGCATTGGTACCGGTATCAATTTATGTGCAGCACCCATCAAGATGGCGAAGTCCGTCACCGGCTGATGCAGGAAACACGAAGGAGGAGAGATCATGAAACTGAAGACAGTTTGCGGCGGATTGGCAGCTCTTGCCATGTCCGCAATCGCGGTGAGCACCGCGCCGAGCCACGCCGAGAACAAGAAGACCTACACCATCTATCTCTCGAACAATTTCGTCGGCAATGACTGGCGCCAGCAGATGGAGCGTGTCGCCAACGTTTCGGTGAACAAGGGGCCGCTGAAGGGCCGCGTCGACCTCAAGATCGAGAATGTCGAGAACACCGTCCAGGCGCAGATCAATTCGCTGAACAACATCATCCGCCAGAAGCCGGACGCCATCCTTGTCGATGCCGGTTCGGACTCGGCCTTGAATCCGACCATCAAGAAGGCCTGCGACGCCGGTATCGTCGTCATCAGCTTCGACCAGGTGGTGACCGAACCCTGCGCATTTGCCGTCGCGTCCGACTGGGATCGCATTCCCTCGGTGATGGCCGAGTGGATGGCTACGCAGCTTGGCGGCAAGGGCAACATCATCCTCGACCGTGGTCTCGCCGGGGCGCCGATCTCGGCACAGTTGCAGCAAGGCTATGAGAAGGTGTTGGCCAAATATCCCGACATCAAGGTCGTCGGCTACTACAACGGCAACTATGCACTCGGTCCGGAACAGTCGGGTGTCGCGGCCCTGCTTGCCGCCAATCCGAAGATCGACGGCATCATGACGCAAGGCTATGGCTCCGGCGCTATCCAGGCGCTGAAGGATGCCGGCCGCCCGATCGTCCCGGTCGTCGGCTTCTCCTACAATGTCGCCGCCGTTACTTGCGCGCAGACGCAAGGCGCCAAGTGCATCCTTGGCTCCAATCCTGCCTATCTCTCCTCGGAAGCGATCAAGCTCGCGGTCGACATTCTCGACACCGGCAAGAAGCCCGCCGAGCGCTCCGTCTCGGTCAAGGGTGATTTCGTCACCACCGATCCCTTCGAGTCCAAGCTTTACCCGGGCACCAAGATGATCAAGATCGCGATCGGCAAGAATGCATTTCCGGACCAGGCGCCCGGCCTGACGCTGCCGATCACGCCCGACTGGGTCGAGATCACCGCTGCGGAAGCCGCCGGTACCAAGTAAACTCCTGTCAAACGCCCCTGTCTCCCGGCGGCGCAAGGTGTCGGGAGAGCTTTTCGAAGGCGCATTCATGGACCTCGTCACCGTCAAAGGCTTGTCCAAACGCTATGGCGGCATCGTCGCGCTGAGCGAGGCGACGTTCAGTGCCCGCGCCGGCGAGGTGCACGCACTGCTCGGCGAGAATGGCGCCGGCAAAAGCACTTTCATCCAGATCCTGTCGGGCGCCGTGACGCACGACGGCGGCTCGATCCTGGTCGATGGCCAGGACTATCGCCCGGCCAATCCGGACGCCGCCCAGGCGCTCGGCATCGCCGCCGTCTTCCAGGAACTGTCGCTGATCCCCGATCTCAGCGTCGAACAGAATATCTGGTTCCGTCACGAACCACGGACATTGCTGCGCATCGTCAACCGCGGCGAGATGCGCCGCAAGACGCTGGCGCTGCTCGACAAATATAGTTTTCCGGCATTGCGTCCCGACCAGGAATTGCGGCGGCTGACCCTGGCCGAACGGCAGATTGTCGAGATTGCCAAGGGCTTGGCCAAGGACCCGCGCATCCTGATCCTTGACGAAGCGACCTCGGCGCTGCCGGCGCGGGAGGCGGAGTGGCTGCTCAATTTGACGCGGCAATTGGCGGCCGAAGGCCGGCTGGTGATCTTCATTTCGCACCGCATGGCCGAGGTGCGCGCCATCGCCGACCGGCTGACCATCTTTCGCAATGGCAGCACCGTCGCCGCGCACGAGGCGAACGCCGTGTCGGACAACGAGATCGTCACGCAGATGATCGGCCGCCATCTGGACAGGCTTTATCCGGAGCGTGTGTCCACAGCGACAGACCACATCGCGCTGAGGGTCAGGAACTTCTCCAGCGGCAGCCGGCTCTCCGGCGTCGACTTCACGCTGCGCGAAGGCGAGGTGCTGGGTGTTGGCGGCTTGCAGGGCCACGGCCAGCGCGACCTGTTCCAGGCGCTGTTCGGCGCCAGCAAGGCGAGCGGCACCCTCGAACTCTGGGGCAAGCCGGTCTCGATCGGCAATCCGCGCCAGGCGCTGACAGGTAAGGATGGCATTGCGCTGGTGCCGGAGGACCGGCGCGGGCAGGGCCTGCTCCTGACCAAGAGCGTGCGCGAGAACCTGACCCTGTCCGTTATCAGGCGTTTTACCGAAAATGGCTTGCTCAGCCGACAAAAGGAATTGGCTCTGGTCAAGGAAATGGTCGACTTCCTGCGCATCAAGGCAGGCACGCCGGAACAGCTCGCCGGCACGCTATCCGGCGGTAACCAGCAGAAGGTGATCTTCGGCAAGATGCTGCTCACGCAGGCGCGCGTTTTGTTGCTGTACGATCCGACGCGCGGCGTCGATGTCGGCACAAAGGGCGAGATTTTTCAGCTGATGCGCGACCTCGCGGCCAAGGGCTATGCGATCCTGTTCCATTCCAGCGACATGCCGGAACTGGTCCATGTCGCCGACCGGGTGCTGGTGATGCGCAATGGCCGCATCGCGGCGACGCTCGAAGGCGACCGCATCTCGGAGGCGGGCATTTTGCGCGCCGCCATGCTCGAAAGCGAGGCGGCTTGAGGCATGGTGATGTCCGCGGAGCAAACTGTGGGGATGGCGCAACGACCTGCCGAAATGAAATGGACGAGGCCCGGCATCGACTGGCGCGGCCGCCTGCTCGACCGCGCGCCGTTCCTTGTCGCCTCCCTCATGCTGGCCTTGATCGTTGCCATCTATGGCAGCCTGCAGGCCGGTGTCTTTTCGCTGGACGAACTCAACCTCGACACGGCCGCGGCTATGACGCTGATGCTGGCGGCAACCGGCCAGACCATCGTGCTGGTGCGGGGCGGCATCGACCTGTCGATTGGCGGCATGATCAGCCTCGGCACGGTGATCGCGGCGACGCGCTTCACCGATGATCCGTCGGCCACAGCACTTTGGGCGCTGATCATCCTAGCACTCGGCTTCCTGATCGGCGCACTCAACGGCCTGCTGATCTCGCTGCTCAAGCTGCAGCCCTTCCTGGTGACGCTTGCCACCTGGTCGATCCTCAACGGCGTCGCCATGATCATCCTGCCGACCGATGGCGGCAGCGTTCCCGGCTGGTGGGTCGGCTTCGCCTCGGCACAGCTTGTCGGCCTGACGAGCCCGGTCTGGATGCTGCTGGCGCTGCTCGTGTTCTGGTGGTGGTTTCGCGCGACGCGTGTCGGCATAGCCATCCAGGCGACTGGTTCCAACGAGAAATCAGCCTTCCTGTCCGGTGTTTCGATCACCCGCGTCAACCTCGTCACCTACGGCCTGTCCGGCCTGTTCGCGGCCGGCGCGGCGCTGTTTCTGGTGACGCAGACCGGCGCCGGTTCGCCGACCATCGGCAAGGACTATATCCTGCCTTCGGTCGCGGCCGCGGTCATCGGCGGTGTCAGCCTGTTCGGCGGTCGCGGCCATCTTGCCGGCACGGTGATCGGCGCCTTCGTGCTCACCCTCATCGGCAATCTCGTCTTCGTCCTGCATGTGTCGAGCTACTGGCAGCCGGTCGCTTCCGGCATCATCCTCCTGCTCTCGGTGCTTGCCAGTTCCGTTGCCGAAAAAGCCGCAAGGAACCGTGTCCAATGAGCGCCTTCCTTGCCCGCAACCGCCTCATCGTACTCGCCTATGCCGGCATGGTTGTGCTGCTGCTGGTCACGGCTTTGTTCTCGCCGGGCTTCCTCTCAGTATCCAACATGCGCTCGACTATCGTGCTGGCCGCCTTTGTCGGCATCGTCGCGCTCGGCCAGACCTTTGTCATCATAGGGGGCGGCATCGACCTGTCGGTGCCTTGGGTGCTCAACTCGGCGGCAATCGTCATGGCGCTGCTCTGCGGCGGTCGGGATCTGCCGCTGGTCTGGGTAATGCCGCTGCTGTTCGCCGGCGGCGCCTTGATCGGGCTGTTCAATGGCGTCGGCGTCGCCCGGTTCGGCGTGCCGCCGATCATCATGACACTCGCGACCAATGTCATCCTGCAAGGCCTGATCCTGGTGCTGACCGGGGGCTCGCCGACACCCTCGGCACCGGCCTTGATCCAGTTCCTGTCGGTCGGCCGCATCGGCGGCTTCCCGGTCATCGCGCTGATCTGGCTCGCGCTGACACTGGTGGCGACGCTGCTGCTGTCCAAGGCGGCATTCGGCCGCCATCTTTATGCGCTCGGCACCAGCGCCACGGTCGCTGAATTCTCCGGCGTGCCGACGGCGCGCACCACCATCCTGACCTTTGTCATCTCCGGCCTCACCGCCGCTTTCGCCGGCATGTTGCTCACCGGCTATTCCAGCCAGGCTTATCTCGGCATGGGTGACGCCTATCTGTTCACCTCGATCGCGGCAGTCGCCATCGGCGGCGCCTCGATCCTCGGCGGCAGCGGCCACTATCTCGGCACCGTCGCCGGCGCCATGGTGCTCACCATCCTCACCGGCCTGTTGCCGGCGCTCAACCTGTCGAGCGGAGCGCTGCTCATCGTCTATGGCGCGGTGATCCTGCTCACCGTGTCGATCGGCAGCGAGACCTTCGCCGGTCTCGGCGGCAAGATGCGCAGAAAGGAGAGCTGACCATGGTCGAAATCACCTGTGTCGTCGATGCCAGGGCCGAGCTCGGCGAAGGCACGCTCTGGGACCCCAAGGCCGGCGTGCTGTGGTGGATCGACATCTGGAAGAAGCTGATCCATCGCTACGATCCATCGACCGGCAAGGACGAGGTCTTCGAGACGCCGGAATATCTCGGCTGCCTTGGCCTGCGCGAGAAGGGCGGCCTGGTGCTGACCATGACAAACGGCTTCCATTTCTTCGACCCGGCAACCGGCAGGTTCGAGGCGATCGTCGACCCGGAAGCGCATATGCCGAAGACCCGCTTCAACGACGGCAAGCCGGACCGCCAGGGCCGCTTCTGGTCGGGCTCGATGTTCGAGGTGCCGGGCCAGCCGATCGAATTCATCGGCGCGCTCTACCGGCTCGATCCAGACCTTTCGGTCCACAAGATGATCGACGGCATCGGATGCTCCAACGGGCTCGCCTGGAGCCCGGATTCGAAAACCATGTATTTTTCCGACAGCCATGCCGGCGCGGTGTGGGCCTATGATTTCGATGCCGCCACCGGCGAGATCGAGAACCGCCGCACCTTCATCGACATGAGGGCGACCGGCGGCGTCGCCGACGGTGCCACCGTAGATGCCGAAGGCTGCTACTGGGTGACCATCCCAGTGACCGCCAAAGTCTGCCGCTATGATCCCGACGGCGAACTGATGGAAACCGTGATCTTGCCGACCGACCTGCCGACCTGCTGCGAATTCGGCGGCAAGGACCTCGATATCCTCTACGTCACCTCTGCCGTACTCCGGCGTCCGGCCAGTCACTTCGTCCGCCAGAAGCATCCGGGCGGATTGTTCGCGCTCGATGTCGGCGTCAAGGGCCTTATCTTGCCGGCGTTCAAGGGCTGACCCGCTTTGGCTAAACAGCCGGCATAACCAGCGGTGTCTCGAACTTGCGTATCAAAGGCGACATCAGGACATCTGCTTGGTAAAGACCGCTTACGGCGCCTCTGCGACGTTCGTTGGCACCACCAGATAGCAGGCTCGGCCCCTGAAATCATTGAAGATTTTTGGACAGGGCGCTACCAAAGTTTCAGTTTTTGTTGTTATTTCAACAGCTTATCCTGCGCGGCCTGAGACATAGGTGACGTTTTGTACCGGACACATGGGTAACACTTTTGGCTTTTGGCCGGAGGTGTTGATGCCGTGG